>NZ_CP117412.1 GCF_028607085.1 Sphingomonas naphthae
CTGCATCATCGAAAAAGCCGCCCAGCACCGTGACCTTCTCCGCGAGATCATCGGGCGATGCGCCCCGGTCGATCGCGGCGCGGAACTCCCCCATGGCGCCCTCGATTCGGCCCATCAGCGTCGCGTCGCGCGCGGTGAGCGTTGGTTCGATCGGCTCGAACCCATCGAGATAGGCCGAGAGCGCCAGCTCTTTCGCCATGCGCGCATCGCCACGCCGGGCAGCGGCCACGCTTTCGGCGAGCTTGGCGCGGGCGACCACGAGCGAGCCGGGAGCCTGTTGCATCACCTGTTCGGGATGACGACGCAGGAACGCGAGCACGGCTTCAGCCTTGGCGCCGCCGATTGCCGCGCCGAGCCCGGCCGGGGTGAGCGCGACCAGGGCTTTCAGGTCCGGAATGCGCCGGCGAAGTGTCGGGTCGGATTTCCAAAGCTGCTCGCCTTCGCGCGCCTGCGCGTCCGTGAAGGCGAAGCTCCCGGCTCGGAATGCTACCGCCCAGCGCTGATCGTTCGGCAGATCGGCGAAGCTCTGCATCGCCGTCCCGTCGATGCCCTGCGTCACCACCTGATAGAGCGCGAAGACGCTGCGCTGGCGCGCACGTTCGGCATCGGTAAAGGCGATCGGGGGTGTCGCGAGCTTGGCGGCGTCGGGGCCACGGCCGTTGCCCGTCATGCCGTGACAGGACGCGCAGGATTGTTGGAACAGGGCATGGCCGGAGACGAGGTTCGGAGCCTTATCGGGCGCGAGCGGCACCGGGTAGGCGCGCAGCAGATCGGCCGCGAGCCCGTGCGCCAGTGTTGCCACCTGTTCAGTCGATCCCTTTTCCGCGATTACCGCTTGGAGGTTGGCGGCCCGCTGAATGAGGGCTTGGCGCTCCGGCTTCGCCGGCAGGCCTTGAAGCCGTGTCGAGACCGACGCGGCAAACTCATTCATTTCGGCGTATTCCGACGCGCTCTTGATCCGACCGTTCGCGACCGCGCCTCCATAATCGACGGCCATATAGTCGAGCAGCCGCCATGCGGTTTGCACGTCGCCGGGTTCGGCGAATGCCGCAGCAGGGATCAGCAGCGCAGCGAGCGCGGCGAGCAGCCGCAGCGAGAGCATTGCCCGGATCAAGGTGAGCAGACGCACTACCGCTCTCCCAGTTCGCGCCGAGCGCCAGTGACGATTTCATACGCGGAGTGGAGGAACAGGAGGGCGATGAGGCCGGCGACGGCGAGGTCCGGCCAGGCGCTTCCTGTCCACGCCACCAGACCGGCCGCGGCGATCACCGCGACATTGGCGAGCGCGTCGTTGCGGCTGAACAGCCAGATCGCGCGAACATTGGCGTCCCCTTCCCGGAAACGCGCAAGCACCAAGGCGGACACGACATTGATCGCGAGCGCGACAACGCCGATTGTGCCCATCAGTTCGGCATCCGGCGCGGTTGCGTTCAGGGCGCGCCAAATCGCGAAACCGATTACGCCCACGCCAAGCGCACCGAGAAACAACCCCTGCGTCAGCGCGACCTTTGCCCTCGCCCGTGCGGACCAGGCAAGCGCGAGAAGACCGATAAGGCTGATCGACCCGTCCCCGAGAAAATCGAGGGAATCCGCTTTCAGCGCTTGGCTATCGGCGATGAACCCGCCGAACAGCTCGGCGACTCCGAAGCCGAGGTTGAGCACCACGACGGTCAGCAGCGCACGGCGATAGGCCGGATCGGTTTGCGCGCGCGCGGGCTCCCCGTGGCACCCGCAGCTTTCGGTAGAAGCATTCATGCGGCCTTCCTTACCACCTCCAGTCGCTGTAGAAGCAAGCGAAATGTGCGACACGTTCGCATTAGCAAGGATGGCATGATGAAGCCGGTGATGATTGGGCAGCTCGCCAGCGAGACGTCGACAAAAGTGACGACGATCCGGTTTTATGAGTCGATCGGGTTGCTGCGCTCCGCCCCGCGCACGGCGTCGGGCCGTAGAACCTATGATGCCAGCGACATCGAGCGTTTGCACTTCATCCGCAACGGTCGCCGGCTCGGCTTTTCGGTCGACGAAATACGATCGTTGATGGGGCTGGCGCAGAACCCGGACCAGGATTGTGGTGCCGCCTCAGCTATCGCTGCTCAGCACCTCAAGGATGTTGAGGAGAGGCTGGCGCAACTCGCGGTGTTGCGGGATGAGTTGGCAATGCTCAGCCAGAGCTGCACCAAGGCGCGCATGGCCGATTGTCGGATCATGAAGGCGATCGGCAAAGGCCACCTTCAAGCCGATCAGTAATAGTCGGCTAGCCTGAGGTCGCGCACATCACCCGAGGCCATCGTCAGCTTTACGAGGGTGCCAGCAGGCCGGGAGCGCACTTGCCAGAGCTCCCCACGCGTATAGTTCGCATCGATCGAATGGCCGTTCACCGCCACGATCCGGTCGCCGACCGCCCAGCCAGCCTTTTCCGCGGGACTGTTCGCCGCCACATGAACGACGGTGAGCGCCGTTGGTGAGGCTGCGAGGCCAAGGCCGCTACGGTCCTTCAGCATCGGCAGGCGACGACGAGGACCGAGTGGCCGGAGCCACACGAATCCGGCGGTCACGTCGAACACCACGTCGAATTGAGCGATCAGCGGTAGGCCGACATTGCCAACCGTGCTGGTGGAGAGCCAAGCTCTCATCCCGAGTGTGGGGACGTTCGAGACGCCAAGCCCTTCAATGTTGATGTTCTGGGTTGTGAAAGCATCGTTGACTCGCACGCCATCGACGCCGCCGATCGCCGCGGTCGAGACGAGCTTCCCGTTCAACAGCCCTTGATCGCGGGCATAGGCCGACGAGAGCATCAGCGCGGCCGAGCTGCCAAGATCGATCATCAAGGGCACGGGAGACAGGCCCTCGACGGAGGCCCGGATGAACAGCTCCTGCTTGGCACCGCGTCCGAGCGCGACAGCGCGCCAGTCGGGGCCGGCGAGAAACGTGCCTGACTTGACGACCGCCATACGCCTGTTCGCGAAATCGAGCGCGATGCAGCTGCCCGTGAACATATCGGCACCGAGGAGAACGTCGATCGGTCGTCCGAAGGCCGCCGACACTGAACTCAGATCACCAACAACGGCAAAGGGTAAGCGACGGGTTTCGCGGGCGAGCTGTACGTCGATGTCGCGGACCAGCAGCACCGGGGCCTTGGCGCTCAGCCCGCTAATCATGCGCCGCTCACCATTGTTCAAGCCGAGCTTCGCCGCGAGCGCCGTGCTCATGATCGACGCGCCGCTGCCACTGTCGAGCACCGCCCGCGCCGGCACTCCGCGCACTTGTGCCGAAACAAGGAGGGTATCACCCGTGCCGACTTCCAGCGGCTCCCATTCGAGGTGAGCCGCGCCGAAGTTCCACGAGGCCGCAGACCGGGAAGTCTGTCGCGCGAGCGTTGGAGAACCGAGCACCAAGCCGGTTCCACAGGCCACCAGCCGCGCCACTAATGAGCGTCGAGACATACCGATTGCTTCAACACGGGCCGTCAAAAAGCCACCTCCAGCCCCCCGTCCGCAGGTGTGGATCGGCGTGGAAAAGGGACCCCGTTAGCGGGGTGATCGGCGTCGAAAAGGGACCCCTCATCCTGGTGTTCTAGGCTGTTCGCTTGGCGGTGTGTCAGGCGGCGAGATCGGGATGCTGGTATTGGAGACGGTGTTGAGGATCCGGCGCGAGCACGCGTCGGGCAAGGCCATCAAGGCGATAGCGCGGGACCTGCACCTGTCGCGCAAGGTGGTGCGCAAGGCGATCCGGGCGCCGGAAGCGGACATGGGTTATCGGCGAGAGGTGCAGCCGCTGCCGAAGCTGGGGCCGTTTCAGGCGCGACTGGATGCGTTGCTGGAGGAAGATGAGGCACGGCCGCGGCGCGAGAAGCTGCGCCTCACGCGCATCCACGACCTGCTGCTACGCGAGGGGTTCGATGGCTCGTACGACGCGGTTCGCCGTTATGCGGCGCGCTGGCGGCAGGCGCAGCGTCGCGACGTGATGAATGCGCCGGCGTTCATCCCGCTGCTGTTCCGGCCGGGCGAGGCTTACCAGTTCGACTGGAGCCACGAGGACGTCGAGATCTCGGGCAAGCCGATGCGCGTGAAGGTCGCGCATGTCCGGCTGTGCGCGTCGCGGGCAATGTATGTGCGGGCCTATCCCCGCGAGACACAGGAGATGCTGTTCGACGCGCATGCACGGGCGTTTGCTTTCTTCGGAGGCGTGCCGACGCGCGGCATCTACGACAACATGAAGACGGCGGTGACGAGCGTGTTCACCGGCAAGGAGCGGGTCTTCAACCGTCGCTTCCTGGTCATGGCCAACCATTACATGGTCGAGCCGACCGCCTGCTCGCCGGCGTCGGGCTGGGAGAAAGGTCAGGTCGAGAACCAGGTGCAGACCGCACGCGGTCGCTTCTTCCAGCCGCGCCTGCGATTTACCGGCCTCGAGGAGTTGAACGGCTGGCTGGAGGCGGAGTGTCGGCGCTGGGCAGAGTTGCACCAGCATCCCGAGCAGAAGGAGCTGACAGTCGCCCAGGCATGGGCAGCAGAACGGGCGGTGCTCCAGCCTATTGTCGCACCCTTCGACGGCTTCCACGAGAGCGAGCATGCGGTAAGCGGCACATGCCTCATCAGCTTCGACCGCAACCGCTATTCCGTTTCTGCCAGGGTGGTGCGACGTGCCGTCCAGGTCCGCGCCTATGCCGACCGCATCGTCGTGCGCTGCGACGGTGAAGTCGTCGCCGACCATCCCCGGTTCTTCGGCCGCGACCGGACCATCTACGACCCGTGGCACTATCTGCCGGTGCTGGTGACCAAGCCGGGTGCCCTGCGCAACGGCGCACCGTTCCAGGGCTGGGAGTTGCCGCCTGCGCTGGCACGACTGCGGCGCAAGCTTGGCACCGGCGACGATGCCGACCGGCGGTTCGTGCGGGTGCTGGCAGCGGTGCTCGACGACGGGCTGGAGGCGGTAGAAGTGGCCGTGCGCGAAGCATTGCTGGCCGGCGTCGCCAGCGACGACGTCATCGTCAACATCCTGGCCCGCCGGCGCGAACCGCCGCGACCGCTGACTATTGTCACGCCAGAAGATCTGGCGCTGCGCCATCCGCCCCGTGCCGACTGCAACCGCTATGACAGCCTGCGAGGTCTCCATGCAGCGGCATGAGATGATGACGGCCATGGCCGAGTTGGGGCTGAAGGGCATGGCTGGCGCCTTCGACGAGGCGGTCACTACCGGTCTCCAGCGCAAGCGCACGACCATGGAGGTCCTGACCGACCTGCTGCGTGCCGAGGCGACGCACCGCCATGCAGCCTCGGTCCGTTACCGGATGTCGGCCGCCAGGTTACCCGCGGTGAAGGACCTCGACGCCTTCGTCTTCGGCGACACTCCCATCAACGAGGGACTGGTGCGCTCGCTGTACAGCGGCTCGTTTCTTCCGGGCCAACGCAACGTCGTGCTGGTCGGTGGAACGGGTACCGGCAAGACGCATCTCGCCACCGCCATCACTGCCAATGTGGTACGAGCCGGCGCCCGCGGACGCTACTTCAACACAGTGGACCTGGTGAACCGGCTCGAGGAGGAAACGCGCCTCGGCAAGGCCGGCACGCTGGCGGCCCAGCTTTCGCGCCTCGATCTCGTGGTGCTCGACGAGCTTGGCTACCTGCCGTTTGCACGCTCGGGCGGTCAACTGCTCTTCCACCTCGTCAGCAAGCTCTACGAGAAGACCTCGGTCATCGTCACCACCAACCTGGCCTTTGGTGAGTGGCCGACCGTCTTTGGCGACCCCAAGATGACCACCGCGCTGCTCGACCGCATTACCCACCATTGCGACATCGTCGAAACCGGCAACGACAGCTGGCGCTTCAAACATCGAAGCTGAAGCCTGGGGCACCGGCAGAGAACGCTTCGTGCTGGTTGCGCCTCCGGTCGGGCTACGCCCGCCCTACGCCGCAACCAGCACGAACAGTGCGCCCGTCATACCCGTTACGCTGCTCGACGAAGGGGGTCCCTTTTGCACGCCGATAGGGGGTCCTTTTTGGACGCCGATTGACAGTCCGCAGGAGAGCAAATTGCGGTTACATGCTCTAGCAACTGGAGGAGCAAGGGTTTTTGAAGCGCCCGAAATGCTATCCTGTTCAAATGCCCTCTCGAAAATGAGCAGTTGAGGCAGGTCAGGAACCGGTCGAATAAGACCGAAGTAGGCAATTTCGCTTGCGCGACCTTGGCGAGCAGGACCCCAGTTCACGAAGAAACGTGAAGCTATCGCCTCACCCGCAGCAGCCCGCCACAGTCCCGTTTGCTTTCGCTTCCTGGATCGGAGGGCATGGGACATCGCCAAATGAGCAGAACACGCAGCAGTCGCCAGCCAGGGGCCGCAGCACCACCGCGCAATGCCGGCAATCATAGAAGAATTGGCAGGCGTTGGTGGGCATCCTTTCGGTGGCCACCCCGCCGCATTTGGGACAGGTCAGGGTTGAGGTGAGCTGCATCAGGAAAGCGCGTTCATCAGCGGCGCTTCTAGGAGGTCCCAGGCGAACGCGATAAGCGTCAGAACCGTTCCAATCGCGAGCAGGATAGGTGTCGCGCGCGAGGGCAGCGGCATTGTGCAGGACCGGTCCCCAGCACAGGACCTCCGCCGCTGCGCGTAGGCCCACCACCCAGCAGCCAAGCCGATGAGGGAGGTCGCCGTTAGCGGCCACCGTAGTGGTATCAGCGCGGCGAAGTTGCTGGACAGGCCCGCCCCCAGGCCGAGCGCCGCGAGTGCGAGGGGCAGGACGCAGCATGACGCCGCAGCTAGAACAGCGGCTAAGCTCGCAAGCGCGCCGAGGGCGGATAGCCCCGTGTCGGCGCGACGTCGTGACGTTGGTGCGCCTAGGGGTTCACGCGGGATGGTCTCTTGGTTCATCTATCGCCTCTAGCGGGTTAGCCCGTTATGCATCCTGTAGTGACTACAGGAGCAAGCAATATATGCGCGTTGAGGAAAGCATCACGATCGGCGAGCTGTCTCGCCGGACTGGCGTGAATATCGAGACGATCCGGTACTTCGAGCGCGTTGGTGTTCTCGCAACGCCACCCCGCACAAGCGGCGGGCGGCGGGTATATGGGACCGGTCACGTCCGCGCACTTGGGTTCGTCCGTCGCGCGCGCGAACTCGGCTTCTCCCCGGCCGAGGTGCGCGCGATCCTGTCTCTTGGCGGTTCTGCGCAGGCGTCATGCAGTGAGGTCCGCGAGATCGCGGCTCACCATCTAGAGCGTGTGCGCGCTAAGATGGAGGATCTGGCGCAACTAGAAAGCCTGCTGGCTGCGACCATCGACCGTTGCGAAGGCGACGGGGCGGCGAGGTGCGCCGTGATCGACTTGCTGAACCAACATTCGACTGCGTAGATGTCGCATCGCACCCCGTACTCGCGCAAACGGTCGATAACGGAGCCGATCACCATCACCACGGCACGCGGCCCTAGCCACCTATGTGGACGTTGCGCATCACGAAGCCGCTTTTCGGAAGCGCTGGCAGCCTGGCGAAATCGATGCTCAGGTCTTGGTCCGGTACGTCATAGCGCATCGCGTTGACGAGGAGGTGTGCCGCCACCTTCATGATCGCGAGGACGATCCATTCGCCGGGACAGCGATGGCCGAGATAGTGATCGCCGCCGCCCTGCGGAATGAAGTTGAAGGAGTCTTCGTCCCAAGCCCTGAAACGCTCAGGGCGAAACTCCTGGGGGTCGGCCCAGGTCGCTGCGTCGTGATTGCTCCCATAAAGGTCTAGCACCACTTGACGCCCTTCCGGAAAGGCCATCCCCTCCCACTCGAAATCTTGGCTCGCGCGCGCCACCACAGCGGGAAAGAAGGGATAGAATCGGCGGACCTCTTGGACGAAGAGCTCGGCATAGTCCGGCTGCTGAACCAAGGCCGCCCTGATCCCTGAACAGGTTTGCAGCGCGTGGGCGACGAAGGTGATGTACACTGCGATCGCGACGGTCGGGCGAAGGACATTTACCAGTTCGACCGCTGCGACGTGCGGCGAAAGAAGATCGTCGTGCCGGTCGCGATGCCAGGCTATCGCGTAAGCCGCGGTCCCCGAGCCCGAGCCGATGCTCCCGGCCCGAATGCCTTCAATGATCCGCTTCGCCCATGCGTCGACGCGACGACGGGCCAGCCGTGACCAAAGATGCCTTGGGCTCGCCGAGCCGGCGGCGTCGAACAGCGCCCGCAGCTCGCCCGCGCGGTTGCCGGCTTCATCGTCCGGAAGAGGAACTCCCGCCCAAGCGCATACCGCTCGCGTCAGCGGCTCATGCAACTCGTCATAGAAGACGATCTCTCCTTTGCGCGTCCAGCCCGGCACCGCCCTGCGCCACTCGGCCTCGAACAATTGCGCCAGCGCCCGCACGCGCTCTGGTGTCATCAGGCCCATGAACATCTGCTTGCGGTGCCGATGGGTCTCGCCGTCCAGACCCTGAACGCCGCCTTGGCCCAGCAGTGTCTTCTGAATAGCGACCGGCATGGCACCTTCGCGCTCGAAGCGGGTCGTATCGTAGAAGATTTCGGCGGCCTTGGCCCCCTTAAGGCAGTTGGTCTTTTTCAGCAGGAAACGGGATTCAAAAGCGTTTGCGCCTAGGCGCTGGCACTGCCTGGAGATGAACCGATAGGGATCGGCGAGGAGAGAAAGGGTTTCGTCCGGGCCTTTCGTGTGTGGTGTCTTAGGCATGACCGGTCCGGTGATTGTTGGGTCTCCTTTGATTAACTCGGAGGAATATCACGGGTTGCAGGCTCACGACAGGTGACGAACGAGGACGATCAGGGCGGAGCAGGCGCGGCCGAGGCGTTCGAGGCCATGCGCGGCGAGCTGGCGCTGCGCCGTGGAGGGCTTGGCGGCCGAGCGCGGCGATCGACATACCCGACCATACCGAGACGCTTGGCGTGCTCCAGCAGAACGTGAACACGGCAGGCGAGAACGTCGCGCGCATCGGCCAATTCCTGAAAGCGGCCCCGGCGCTGGCGATGACGCCGGAGCAGATGGCGCAGCGCATCGCCGCGGCGGGCAGCGCCGCCCGGCGCGAGGATCAGGCGGCGCTCGCCAAGGCGGGCGAGGACAAGGCCCGCATCATGGCCGATCTTCGCGCCATCGCCGGGTCCGCATGGACACGCGCCGACCAGAAGAATCGGCAGCTATGGTTTGCCCTGGGTGGGGTGGCGGCCGGCATCCTCGCATGGGCGATCGTGCCGGGCCTGGTCGCGCGCGAGATCGCACCGGCGAGCTGGCAATGGCCCGAGCGCATGGCGGCGCGGACGCTCGACTTGCCCCGCTGGGAAGCCGGGCAGCGTATGATCCAGAGCGCCAGTCCCACCGCGTTCCGCGCCATCGTCGGGGCCGACAGGATCGTGACGGCCAACCGCGCGGCGATCGAGGGGTGCGGCAAAGCCGCAGCGCGAAACGCGTGAAACGGTGCGACGCACGATCACGCTCAAGTGGAGTAAAAGTTAGCCGCGCAAGTTATTCAGCCAAGCGTTCGATGATCGGACAATCAGGCCGATCATCGCCATGACAGGCTTGGGCGAGCCCGGTAAGCGAGCGGCGCATGGCGTCCAAGACGCGGACCTTGCGGCCCAGTTCGGCAGCGCGGGCTTCCGCCAGCGTCTTCACTTCCGCGCTCGACCGATCGCGATCCGACCACAGCCCCAGCAGCGTGCGGATTTCCTCGATCGGGAACCCCAGGTCGCGCGCGTTGGCGATAAATCGCAGCCGATGAACGTCAGCGTCGGCGTAGTCCCGGTAGTTCCCGCGCCGTGGCGGCGCGGGCACCAAACCAATCTTTTCATAGTGGCGGATCATGCGTTGGGAGACGCCGCTGGCGTCCGACGCCGCTCCGATGTTCACAGCTTTACCGCGTTGAGCCGCAGTGCGTTCAGGACCACGGTGAAGGACGAGAGCGCCATCGCTGCACCGGCCAGCATCGGCGACAGCAGGATACCGGCAACCGGGTAAAGCACGCCGGCCGCAACCGGCACGCCGATTCCGTTGAACAAGAACGAGAAGAACAGGTTTTGGCGGATATTTCGCATCGTCGCGCGAGCGAGCTTGCGGGCGCGCACGATCGCCGAGAGATCGCCGCGCGTGAGCGTCATGCCGGCGCTTTCGATCGCCACGTCTGTTCCCGTTCCCATCGCCAAGCCGACATCCGCGGCGGCGAGCGCCGGGGCGTCGTTGATCCCATCGCCCGCCATTGCGACCCTTGCGCCGCTCGCTTTCAGCTCGCCGATGATACGCGCCTTGTCTTCCGGCAGCAGATCGGCGCGCACGTCATCAAGACCGCCCACGGCGCGCGCGACAGCATCGGCCGTCCCACGATTGTCGCCGGTGAGCATGACGACCCGCAGGCCCTCCTTGCGAAGCGCGGCAATAGCGTCGCGCGCCGATGCGCGCACCGGATCGGCGACTGCGAGCAGACCGGCGAGCGCCCCGTCGATCGCGACGAGGATGATGCCCGCGCCTTCGCCACGGTGACGATCGGCCGCGGCGTCGACCGGCTTGAGATCAGCGCCGATCCGGCTCATTTGCACCGCATTGCCAATCACGACCGAGCGGCCGCCCACCGTGGCGCTGACACCCAGCCCGGTTTGCGAGGCAAAGTCCGCGACTGTGCCGAGCTGCAATCCTCGTTCTTTGGCGGCAACGACGATTGCGTGCGCGAGCGGATGTTCGGATTGGCCTTCGACGGCCGCGGCAAGCGCGAGCATGTCGTTCTCTCCGACCGCGCTGACCGTCTCGACCGCGATCAGCTTGGGCTTGCCTTCCGTGAGCGTACCCGTCTTGTCGATGACAAGGGTATCGACCTTTTCCAGCCCCTGTAAGGCTTCCGCGTTCTTCACCAGCACGCCGGCCTGAGCGCCGCGTCCCGTGCCGACCATGATCGACATGGGCGTGGCGAGCCCGAGCGCGCACGGGCAGGCGATCACCAGCACTGCGATGGCGTTAAGCAGGGCATGGCCCATGCGCGGCTCAGGGCCGACCAGCGACCAAGTGATGAAGGTCGCAATCGAGATCAGCACGACGAGCGGCACGAACCATCCTGAAACCCGATCGGCGACCGCCTGTATCGGGGCGCGGCTTCGCTGCGCTTCCGCGACCATGCGGACGATACGCGCGAGCATCGTGTCCGAACCAACCGCGCGGGCTTCCATCACCAGGCTGCCCGTCCCGTTGACGGTGCCCCCGGTAACGATCGCCTCGACTTCCTTGAGGACCGGCGCGGGTTCGCCGGTGAGCATGGCTTCGTCGACCGACGAACGACCCTCGACCACGACGCCATCGACCGGGATGGCTTCACCGGGGCGGACCCGCAGCCGGTCACCGGTTGCCACGTCGGCAAGCCCGACTTCTTCTTCAGAACCGTCAGGCTGCAAGCGTCGCGCCGTCTTGGGGGCGAGATCCATGAGAGCGCGGATCGCGCGCCCTGTCGCCGCCCTAGCGCGCAGTTCGAGCACTTGCCCGAGCAGCACCAGTGTCACCACGACGCCGGCCGCCTCGTAATAGACGGGAACCATGCTCCCATGCGTGCGGAAGGTCGCTGGGAAGATGCCCGGCGCGAGCGTCGCGACCACGCTATAGAGGAAGGCGGCACCTACGCCGATCGCGATCAGTGTGAACATATTGAGATGGCGGGTACGAAGCGATGTCCACCCCCGCTCGAAAAACGGCCAGCCCGCCCACAGCACGATCGGCGCGGTGAGTGCGAGCTGGACCCAAGGCGAGGCCGCAGGGCTAACCACATGCAGGCCTAACATTTCCGCGAACATCGAGACGACGAGCAGCGGGATCGTGAGCGCGCCCGCCACCCACAGTCGGCGCGTGAAGTCGACCAGCTCAGGGTTGGGAGTATCGTCGAGCGACGGTTCTTCGGGTTCGAGCGCCATGCCGCAGATTGGGCAAGTTCCCGGCCCTTCCTGGCGAATTTGCGGGTGCATCGGGCACGTCCACATCGCCCCCGGCGTCGCCATCGGCTCCGGTTTCGGCTTATCGCTCAGATAGGCGTCAGGATTGGCGACAAACTTGCTCCGGCATCCTGCGCTACAGAAATGATAGGCATGACCAGCGTGCTCGGCATGGTGTGTCGTTTTTGCGGGATCGACCGTCATGCCGCACACCGCGTCGATCACTGCTGCTGCGGCATCGTTGTCCTTACTGCCCGAGCAGCAGCCGCCCGCTTCGGTGTGATGATGTTCGTGCTCGATCTTTGCGGGAGCGGCCGAGCCGCCCCCGCAACAGGATGAGGGCGTGGAGACCGATTCAGGCGCAGGCTTCGAACAGCCGCAACCCCCGGCTTGGGAATGGGAATGAGGGTCGTTCATGGCAAGACTCCTTCGACCCGAGAGCATGTAGGGTATGACACCGTGTTAGGGTCAAGGCCCTGTCGGCACCGCTGGCGTGTATGTTGAATCTACGCGCGGGAGCGGCGTTGCCCTCATATTGCGGGGGCCAGCTCTACACCCTCGACGTCATAAGGGCCGCAGCTTAGGTCTATTACTAGCTCGCCAAACGCGGGCCGGGGGCAATCGGGGACATATGGCAGCGCAGATCGACAGTCTTTCTACTGGCACCGACCATGACGGCCTGGTGCGCCGCTTAATTGCCCGCTGGCGTGACGATCAGGGCGCGACCTATCGGAGCTGGTTTCTTTGGGACGAGCGGTTGAAGAACTTCCGATCAATCCGGCGCGGCATCACCCAGGTTGTCGGCGAGATCGAGCGCGGCACGTTCGGCGTCGCCTACCGCGGATCGTCGCTCGAAACCGTCGTCCATTCCGTCGCCGAGCAGCGGCAAATCTTCAAGGGCGCGGACCATGCGTTCCTCTGGAAGCCGAAGCTCCGCATCCCCGACATTTACGAGAGCCCCGACAATCAGCGCGCGTTCGGCCGCTTGCTCGACGCCTGTTCCTGTTGCGACACGGCCGAGGAGATCATCAGCCATATCCACGCGATCGACCGTTTGAAGATCAAGGGGCTGGGTCCGGCGGTCGCCAACCTCCTCTACTTCCTTCACCCGACGCTGGTGCCGCCCTTCAACACCGCAATCGTTAAGGGCTACAACGCGCTGACGGGGGCGAATGTGAAGCTCGGGAGCTGGGAGCATTTTCTGGCGATGCGGACCGGCATCCTCGATCTCAACGACCGCTTCCGCGAGCTGCTATCGAATGATTTAGGCGCGATCGGCGGTCTGTTGTTCGACATCGGCTCCGATCGCTATCCGGCTCCGCCCCTCGACGTGAGCGGCGCGACGCTGGCGAGCTGGGGGCAGCGGCTTGAGGCGGCGCGCGAGGAAGCGCGCACGCTCAGCAAGGCCGCTCAGCGCGAGGGCGAGAACGAGCGCACCCATACCGAAATCCAGGCATGGCTTCGCGATCTAGGGTTGGCGCTCGGCTATGACGTATGGATCGCCGCGAACGACCGCAGCCGCGCCTTCGACGGATCACCCTTGGGCGCAGGATGCCTTGAGCGCCTGCCCGACACGATCGCGACGTCGAAGGGCGCTGACTCGATCCGGCTGATCGACGTGCTGTGGCTTGAGAAGGCCGGCGATCATGTCGCCGCGGCGTTCGAGGTGGAGCATTCGACCTCGATCTATTCGGGCATCGTCAGGATGCTCGACCTGGCCTTGAGCGGTGGCGACCTTCACGCGACCGCGGGGCTGTTCCTTGTCGCGCCCGACGCGCGCGAGACGGACGTTCGCGCGCAGTTGCAGCGGCCCGCGTTCAGCCGCGTAGCCGACCTCGACATATCCTACCTGCCCTATGGCGAGCTGGAGAAGAACCGGGAGGCCATCGCGCGGTTCGGATCGGGACTGAAAGCGATCAAGGCCGTTTCCAGCAAGCTCGCCTAGCCCGCTCCGCGCAAGGGATGATCCGGAGAGCCGCGTATCCTCTAGCATGTAGAGGAGTGCTGCCGTGACGATGCCATCCCCGGCCCCCTGGCTCGACGCCGTGCTGATCGGGTGGTTCGTGCTGACCGCCCTTTCGGTCGCTTACGTCGCGTGGGATGCCTTCACCCGCAACCCCGAGCTGCGCGTGATGAAATGGGGGTGGCTGTTGGTCACGCTCTATGGTGGCCCGATCATGGCCGCGGCCTATGTCCTGTCCTGCCAGGAGCCGGCGAACGAGCGGCACGAGGATTTCGTTCGACCGCTCTGGAAGCAGGCGTTCGGCTCGGCCATCCATTGCATGGCGGGCGATGCAACCGGCGTCATCGCCGCAGCCGCGATCACCACGGCGCTCGGCCTGCCGATGTGGCAGGACGTGATCGCGGAATATGTGTTCGGCTTCGCGTTCGGACTGCTGATTTTCCAGGCGCTTTTCATGCGCGACATGGCGGGCGGTTCCTATTGGGGCGCGCTTCGCATGTCGTTCATCCCCGAATGGCTGTCGATGAATGCCGTCATGGCCGGCATGATCCCGACGATGGTGGTGTTGATGAGCCGCGACATGGCCGCGATGCACGCCAGCTCGCTCCGCTTTTGGGGCGTCATGTCGCTGGCGACACTCGTCGGGTTCGCAGTCGCCTATCCGATCAACCTTTGGCTGGTTGGCGTGCGCTTGAAGCACGGCATGGGCACGGTGCGCGCGCTGGGGCATGGCGGACACGAAGTCGGCGCGGACCGGCAATCGGCCACGCCGATGCCGGACATGGGACACGACGCAATGGCAGGGATGAGCGGCATGGCGGCCGGCGCGCGCGTGACCGGACCTCAGATCGCCGCGATGACAGTGTTGACGCTCATCATGCTTGGCGCGGGCATCATCGTTGCGACGCTGTTCGGTCGGTGGGCCATGTAACTTGCCGCGAACGACGGAGATCGCGGCAAGGGGTGATCGCGCGGCGCGCGTATCTAGGAACAGGCGGGGGCTCATACGGAGATAATGCGATGCACCAGATCGACCCCGGCATGAAGGCGTGCATGGACGCCTGCCACGAATGCCATGTGACCTGTCTTCACATGGCGATGAACCATTGCCTCGAAATGGGCGGCCAGCACGCCGCGCCCGAGCATATGAAGATCATGGCCGACTGCGCGCAAATTTGCGCGGTTGCGATCGACTTCATGGCGCGCAAGTCCGCCCACCATCAGCATATCTGCCGCGAGTGTGCCGAGATCTGCCGGGCTTGCGCAGCGAGCTGCGAGGCCCTGGGCGGCATGGAGGATTGCGTGGCAGCGTGCCGGAAGTGCGCCGATTCCTGCGATCGGATGGCGGCATAGCGGGGCTTGCGCGGGCGGTCGCCCGCCCGCGCAGCTATCTGCATATCAACGGCCCATGCTCGCGATCACAGCGAACAGCTCGGCCGTGAACTTGGTCAGGAGCTCGGTCGCTGCGCTCCCGAAAATCACCAAACATACGCCTAGCGCGATCAGCTTAGGCACGAAGCTCAGCGTCTGTTCGCTAATCGACGTCGCCGCCTGGATGATGCTGATTATCAGCCCGACGATCATCATCGGCACGAGCAGCACCACGCAGATCAGGCCGGCCACGGCCAGCATCCTCCCCGTCTCGTCGAGCAGGATCGACTGATCCATCAGGCGCGGCCCCGTGAACGGCCGGGGACCGCGAGGGCTCCCCGGCCGCGCATCACATCGCCGATGCAGGCGGCGCGAGCGTCCCGAGCCAGGCGATCAGCCCGAGAACCGCGATGACACAGGCGGTTTCGATCGCCAGACTTGTCCGCAGCGCGCCGAGGGCGCCCTTGTGATCGTCCGCTGCGATCGACCGCTCGAATGCCGGCGTGAGCCGGAAGCGGTTGAGCGAGGCGAGCCCTAGCATGGCGACGAACAGCGCCAGCTTTGCGATCAGGAGCTGACCATAGAGCGTCGCAGGAAGCGTGGCGAGGTTGCCGATCCCGACCAGCATCCAGCCGTTGACCAGGCCGGTGACGAGGATCGTGCCGACCACAACCGTCCCGATCGCGCCGAACCCGTGCAGCGCGCGGTGCGTCAGCCCCAGATGCGCCGCGTCTACGCGCGCCGCGGGTCGGGAGACGAGCAGGAGCAGCCCCAGTAGTGCGCCAACCCAAGCGCCCGAGGCGATCAGATGGAGAATGTCGACGATGAGGTGGACCCAGCCCATCACGGCTTCGTCCATCGCGCCGTGTCCGGTCCACGCCAGCGTTGCGAGTGCCACGGCCGAGCAGAGCGCGACGATGCTCAGCCAGATGCCGCGCCCGCCCGCGACCAGCGCTGCCAGCGCCGCGAGGGCCACCATGACCATGCGCAGCTTCCATGCTGCTCCGATCGCAGAGCCGGTGAGCAGCGCGCCGACTGCTTCACGGTCGATCGGCCAGGCCGGCGTTCCGGCCATTGAGGAGGCCATCAGCACGACCCAGGCGCCTGAAAACAACAGGCTCAGGCCAGCGCTGGCGATGAACCAGGGACGCAGCGCGAGCGCGTCGCCGCGCTCGCGCGCCCGCAGCCCATAAAGGCTGAATGCGGCAAGGCCGAACAGCGCAGCCAGCGTCACGTAGAGCGCGAAGCGGACGCCGATAAGCGACCAGTCCCCCATCGCCTCACTTCACCGCGAAGACGTAGGTTCCTGCGACCTTGTGGGTGTCGGTCGAGACGACATTCCACGCGACGCTATACCGACCCGATGGGAGCGGCGATTTCGGGGTGATGACGAGGGTCCGGCCATCGGACGAGAGCGCGGAGGCGCTGGCCATCTTCATGGCTGCCATGCCGGGCATCGCTGCCATCGTGAGATCGGCCTTGGAGAAGGCTGGCATCAGCTTCTCGCTGAAATGAAGTTCGATACGAGCGGGCTTCGCGACCGTCGCATTGGCGGCCGGCGATGCCGACACCAGCTTAGGATGGGCGTTCGCCGTTCCGGCGAACATGACGAGAGCGGCAGCAGCAGTCAGAACGGATAGGCGGCGCATAGGGGGCCTTTCGACAGGAGGGTTCCTGTCCTTCATTACGCGCCCCGATCGACCACCCCTCACGGATGGATTTGAGGGATGGGCGCGTCGCTTGCGTAATCCATGCTAGAGGGGTGGAGTGAACGACATGGACCTCGACGCAGTATTGATGAGGCTGGCGCAAGCACCCGTGCCCGCGAGCCTTGATGGCATGGAAGATCGCGTGCTGGCGCGGGTCGCCGCACGTCCAGCGGCGCGCGCCGGCTTAGGCGTTGGGGCAATGACGATCGCTGCGGCGCTCGTCATGGGCATCTTCGGTGCCGGTGTGCCCGCGAAGGAAGCCAGCGCGGCTTCGCTATCGCCCTTGGGGCCGGTGTCGCCGCTCGCGCCCTCCACGCTGCTCGTCGGCGTGCAATGAGCGGCCGCATCCGCCTTCTGCTTGGCATTGTCGCGTGCTTCATCGCCGCGATCATCGGTGTGTTCGTGGGGCGGGCGCTACTTCCGCCACGTGCCCAGCCCGGCTCGGAGCTGCACGACGTGCTGCATCATAAGCTGGCGCTGGACGCCAACCAGGAAGCGCGACTTGAAGTGCTGGAGCAGCGTTTCGCCGTGCAGCGGCGCGCATTCGAGCTGGAATTGCGGGCGAACAATGCCCGGCTCGCTGAAGCGATCGAGGCCGAGCATGGCAACGGGCCGCGCGTCGCCGCAGCGGTCGACCAGAGCCACGCCGTCATGGGCGAGCTCCAGAAAGCGACGCTGGCGCACATCTTCGCCATGCGCCAGCTCTTGCGGCCCAATCAGACCGGCCAGTTCGATCAGGCCGTGGTGAAGGCGCTCACCGACGACGCACGTTGAGGTTCGGCGCGTGAGCCTCGACTGGACCACGCTTACGGACGGCGAGCTGGCGACCCTCAGCATCGCCGGGCGCGAAGCCGCCTTCGCCGAGATCATGCGCCGCCATCGGCAGTCAATCTTCCGCATGGTGCGCGCGTGCGTCGGCGAGGCCGACGAGGCGCTGGACCTTCTGCAGGAGACCTTCGTCGCGGCGCATCAGGCCCTGCCCCGCTACGACGGCGATCGATCGATGCGCGCGTGGCTATCGACGATCGCGATCAACAAGTGCCGCGATTGGGGGCGCAAGCGCACCGTGCGGCGCTTTCTGGCGTTCGCCGCACCGATCGGCGCGGAAGCCGAAGCCATTGCAGACGACCAGGTGGCGATCGACGACGCGACGGGCGACCGACAGGAACTCGACCGCGTGACGCGCGCCATTGCGGGCTTGCCGACCGCATTGAAGGAATCCTTGGTGCTGCGCACGATCGAGGGGTTGAGCCAGGCTGAAACCGCGGCAGTGTTGTCGATCAGCGAAAAGGCGGTAGAAACCCGCCTCTATCGCGCGCGATCGAAGTTGCTGGAGCGATTGGGCGGGCGCTGAGGGATAGCGCCCTGAGCTGCGTATCAAGGCTAGAGGGACACTCCCGTTCGAGAGCCTTGAGGACCGTATGAGCCGCACTATCGATCGCCGCCAGATGCTTCGCGGCGCCGCCCTTGCTGGCGGTGGCATGGCGCTGACCGCCTATATGCCCGCGTGGGCGCAGCCTGTCTCGGGCGGGATCGTCAAACCGCTGCCGACCGTCTCGGGCACTGACATCGCGCTGACGATCGACAGTTTCAGACTTCCCGTCGACGGCAAGTCGACGCCCGCAATCGGCGTCAACGGCACGGTGCCGGCCCCTCTCATTCGCTTGAAGGAGGGGCAAAAGGTCCGCCTCTCCGTCACCAACAATCTCGACGAGGACAGTTCGATCCACTGGCATGGGCTGCTCGTGCCGTTCGCGATGGACGGCGTGCCCGGCATCAGCTTCCCCGGCATCAAGGCGCGCTCGACCTTCATCTACGAGTTCCCGATCATCCAGTCGGGCACCTACTGGTATCACAGCCATTCCGGCGAGCAGGAGCAGGGCGGACTTTACGGGCCGATCGTGATCGACCCGGCCGGTGCCGATCCGATCGCGTTCGACCGCGAGCATGTGATCGTGCTGTCCGACCACAGCCAGATGACCGGCGAGCAGATTTTCCGGAAGCTGAAGCAGATGGGCGGCGCCTATTTCAACTATCAGCGGCCGACCCTCGCGGGCTTGCTCGCGGGTCGGGAAATGCCGCTCAAGGACCGGATCGAGTGGGGAAAGATGCGAATGGACCCCGCCGACATCGCCGACGTCACCGGCTCGACCTATACCTTCCTGGTCAACGGCTACGGGCCGTATGACAACTGGACGGGGCTGTTCAAGCCGGGCGAGCGGGTCCGCTTGCGGATCATCAACGCCGCGGCGCAGACCAACTTCAACGTCCGCATCCCCGACCTGCCGATGACCGTCGTGCAGGCCGATGGGCAGAATGTCCGTCCGGTGAAGATCGACGAGTTCCAGATCGGCGTTGCCGAGACGTTCGACGTGATCGTGACGCCCGAGGACCGGGCCTACAGCTTCGTCTCCGAGGCTATCGATCGCTCCGGCATGGGCCGGGCGACGCTCGCCCCGCGTGAGGGGATGGTCGCCCCGGTCCCGCCGCTTCGTCCGCGCACGCTGCTGACCATGACCGATATGGGCATGGACATGGGGAGCATGGGCGGGATGCAGGGCATGTCCGGCATGAAGGACGAGAGCCCGGTCGCCACGCGCGGGCCGGACCCCACCTTGATGCAGAACGCCTCGCGCAATCTTTGGAAGCTGACGGGCTGGAAGGGGCCGACCGATCACGGGACGGTCGCGGCAGGCGCAGCGATGGCGGGCATGTCCGGCATGTCGGGCATGGACCACAGCCAGATGGGCGGCGCTGTAATGCCCGGGATGGACCATAGCCAAATGGCAGCGGGCGGTGCTGGCATGGCCGGCATGGACCATAGTGCCATGTCGGGCGGATCGGGCCAGGCTGGCGGCATGGCCGGGATGGACCACGGGTCGGGTGGCGGCATGAACATGAACATGCGCGACCCGAAGAATGCGCCGGGCGTGAAGATGGGGCCGGGCGTGCAGACCATCTCCCCGATGCCGAAGGACCGTAGCGGTGAACCGCCCCAGGGTCTGGAGGGCCTGGATCACCGCGTCCTCACCTATCGCGACCTCGTTTCGCTCGCGCCCAACCCCGACGTGCGCGCGCCGTCGCGTCAGTTCGAGATCCATCTGACCGGTAACATGGAGCGCTACATGTGGGGCTTCGACGGGCAGAAGCTGAGCGATCCCGCCGACCCCATCCCGTTCCGCAAAGGCGAGCGGGCGCGGGTGACGTTGGTCAACGATACGATGATGCCGCACCCCATCCATCTCCACGGCCATTTCTTCGAGCTGGTGACGGGGCACGGCAATCATGCGCCGCGCAAGCACACCGTCAACGTGCCGCCTGGAGGCAAGATGACCTTTGATCTGACCGCCGATGCACCCGGCGATTGGGCGTTCCACTGTCACAATCTCTACCACATGACCGCAGGCATGATGCGCGTCGTCACCGTTCGCCCGTTCGCGGGAGAGGCGGCATGAACCGGCTGACCGCGGCGCTCGCCGCCACCACCATGCTCGGCATCGCCGGTCCTGTCGCCGCTCAGTCGATGCAGGGCATGGATCATTCGGCAATGCCGGGCATGACCATGCCGATGCCTGCGAAAAAGAAGCCGGTGGTGAAGCCCACGGCCAAAGGCAAGCCGGCCAAGACTAGGTCAGCTCCTGCGAGGCGACCATCAGCTTCGACGACGAAACGCCGCGCCGCGCCAACGGCCGGCATGAATGGTATGGATCACGGGACCATGCCGGGCATGGATCACTCGTCTATGCCCGGCATGGACCATGCGGCTCCGCAGGGCTCACAGCAGGGCATGGAAGCCATGCCGGGGATGCAGATGCCCGGAAACGGCCAAACGGTCCCTCAGGGCTCCCAGCGGCCGATGCAGGGCATGGACCATTCGGCGATGCCGGGGATGACCATGCCAGCCGACCAGCACAGCGGCCACGACATGCAGGGCATGTCGGGAATGGCCGGAATGCCAGGCATGGCGGCCGATGGGGTGCAGCAGACTGGCACCGCGCTTCCCGCAGGAAACGCCCCCGCCCCGCCCCTGCCGACCGACCATGCGGCCGACAGCGTTTACGGCGCGGACGCGATGGCGATGGGTCGCCATCACCTTCAGCAGCATCACGGCGGTCAAAACTTCAGCCAGGTGCTATTGAACCTCGCTGAGTATCAATTCCGCAACGGTCGTGACGGCTATCGCTGGGATGGCGAGGCGTGGTTCGGGGGTGACATCAACCGCCTCTTCATCAAGTCTGAGGGCGAGGGAGCCTTCCGCGAGGGCATCGAGAGCGCCGAGGTGCAGGCGCTCTATAGCCGGACCATTGGCCCTTATTTCAATCTACAAGCGGGTGTCCGCCAGGATTTGGGGCCGTCCCCGAAACGCACCTATGCGACCGTCGGGCTGGAGGGGCTGGCACCGGGCTTCTTCGAGCTAGAGGGCGCGGTATTCCTGTCCAACAAGGGCGACCTGCTAGGGCGGCTTGAGGGCTATTACGACCAGCGCATCACCCAGCGGCTGATCCTGCAACCGCGCGCCGAGCTCAATTTCGCTGCGCAGGACGTGCCGGAAAACCGGATCGGATCGGGCCTATCCAACGCCGAGCTTGGATTGCGGCTGCGTTATGAGATCCGGCGCGAGTTCGCCCCCTATGTCGGCGTGTCATGGGATCGCCGCTTCGGCGACACCGCCCGCTACGCGCGCGCCGATGGGGATCGCGCAACGTCCAAGAGCATCGTCGCCGGCGTTCGTGTCTGGTTCTGATCGATGGAGGAACAGATGGCTCAAGACGGCAGGCGCTCGATAAGGCAGCACTTCCCGAGCCTGCCGTTCGTAGGCGCCCTGGCGATCGTCCTGGCGCTGGGCGCAGCCGCGTTTATCTACCTTGGCGTGTATAACATCGCGGCCGACGAACCGCACACGCCGGCGGTCTATTCAATGCTCGAACGCCTGCGCGATCGGTCGATTGAGGCACGCGCGCGCGGCATAACACCCCCGGCCGATCTGGCATCGGCGCAGCGCGTGTCAGTCGGCGCGGGCCTTTACGGAGAAATGTGTTCCGGTTGCCATCTCGGCCCCGGCGTCGAGAAATCCGAGATGAGCCAGGGCCTCTATCCACAGGCGCCGGAACTCGCGCGCGCTCAAGATCTCACCCCCGCCCAGCAATTCTGGATCATCAAGCACGGGGTGAAGCTCAGCGCCATGCCGGCATGGGGCAAGACGCATCCCGACCCCCTAATTTGGAATATGGTCGCGTTCGTCCGCAAGCTCCCCGGCATGACGCCCGAACAGTATAAGGCACTGGTCGCGAGCGCCCCGGCCGATCACGACGAGATGATGAAGGACATGCCGGGTATGAAGTGACCCCGGCGACGAGGTTGAGGGAGGAGTGGTTCTGAAAAGCGCGAAACTGAGGCTGCATCTACTCGCGAGCCGCACGCACAAATGGCTCGCGATCATCATCGGCGCGCAGCTCCTGCTATGGTTCGCAAGCGGCGCCCTGATGAGCTTCCTGCCGATCGATCGGGTGCATGGCGATCACCTCGTTGACCGCAAAGCCGCGGCGCCCCTTCCCCGCGGCAGCACGTTCGCCCCACCATCGGCGATCGTAGGCGCAGCAGATGCGCCCATCGAGGCCATCACCTATCGCATGTGGCTTGGCCGCCCGGTCGCCGAGGTCGCGACAGCCAAGGGAACGCGCCTGTTCGACGCCGCGACGGGCCAAGCGCTGCCAGCACCAACGGCTCGTGAGGCCGAGGAGATCGCGCGTTTGGCATGGCGTGGCGGTGCTCGACCAGCGGCGAAGGTAGAGCGGATCGAGCGCGCCAGCCCCGAATATCGCGGCACGCTCCCCGCCTGGCGCGTCGCGTTCGCCGACCTCGATTCCACCCGCGTCTTTGTCGCGGCCGACACCGGTCGGATCTCGGCTGTCCGAACCGGCACTTGGCGGCTCTACGACTTCTTCTGGGGCCTTCACATCATGGATTGGACGAATCACGAGAACTTCAACACGCCCTGGCTGCTCGCCTTCGCGATCGGTGGGCTTGCGCTTTGGTTAGGGGGGGCAGTGCTTCTCTACATGCGATGGCCCAAAACGCGGCGTCGCAACATCGTGATCGAGGCATAATATACGCGGCTCAGGAGCGTAGCCCTCGGAAATAAAGTCCTGTTTCCTGACAATTTCTCGCGCGTTCTAGCACCCCGGGTGAGGGATAGCCGCCTCGCACGCGTAGAAGTCTTAGAACCCAGGGAGATCAATAATGCGCTTTGCACCAACATTCGCAGCTTTGGCGCTGCTCGCCACGCCCGCCCTCGCGCAGCAGAGCGGCGGAATGCAGGGCATGAACCACGGTCAGATGGCCGGCATGAACCACGACGACATGGCGGGCATGATGGCCGGCAATCCCTACGGCCAGGCCGAGATGGACATGCATCAGAAGATGATGGCGGCCAAGCAGGGCGACGCGGCCGAAATGTGGACGCGCAAGATGATCGAGCATCACCGAGGCGCCATCGCCATGTCGCGCGTTGCGGTGCGTGACGCGCGCGACGCCGAGACCAAGCGCATGGCGCAGATGACGATCACGAAACAGGAAAAGGATATTGCCGAGCTGCAGGCGTGGCTCAGCAAGCACGGCAAGCGCCCGCAATAAGGGAGCGCTGCCCCGCCCTGTCGATCCCCCTACCCCCCGGCAGGGCGGGGATTTCCTTTTAGGAGCTGATGATGAAGAATGGTGTTCGTGGCGCCGTCGCCGCCTTGCTAATGACCATCCCAGCGGTCGCATCGGCCGCGGCCGACATCGCCATGCACCGCGATCCGGGTTGCGGCTGTTGCGAGAAATGGGCGGCGCAGGTGCGTCAGCAGTTCGGCCGCAAGGTCCAGATCATCGACGATGATCGCCGTGAGGTGCTGCAGCGTAAGATCGGCCTGCCCGCTGACCTCGCGTCCTGCCATACCGCGATCATCGACGGCATGGCGTTTGAGGGACATGTCCCGATCGCGGACATGAAGCGCGCGCTGGCCCAGCATCCTAAAGGCGTGCGCGGCTTGGCCGTGGCCGGAATGCCGATGGGCTCACCGGGCATGGAGGTGCCCGGCATGAGAACCCAGCCCTATGACGTCATTGCGTTCGGTGCCGCTGGCCGGCGTGTCTTTGCTAGCCACGGCGCCTAAACGACAGGTTGTCTTGTGAGCGGCAAATCTTCCCCGGCGCTTCATGCCGGCACTACGGCACCCGGCAAACCACCCGTATTGACCTCGGCGTTGACAATTGGGATAGTATCCGGGTGTTGAAAGCTCGTCTTTCTCTCTTGCTTCTTGTTGGAGCGTTGCTTGGCCTTTTGGGCCAAGGAATTGCGTATGCGGCCGGCCCATCGCTCTCACCCAAGATGGCGATGAGCCATGTCACCCCATCCCGCATGGATTGCGCGGGTATGGCGACCCCGGATCCGTCATCGGAACACCCATGCAAAGGACTGACGCTGGCGTGTATCGCCCAAATGGGATGCGTTGTTCCCATGACGTTTGAGGAGCCGGCAAGAGTGCTGAAGCGCTCGATCGCATCTCAAATCGTTATCTGGCCTGCCAGCCGGGCACTTGCCGGCCTCAAGGTCGCTCCCGAGCCCGAACCGCCTACCGTTTGATCGAGTCAAGCCGTGTCAGGCTGCAGCCGTTCGCCGGTTGCGGCTCTGCCGATTTTAAATCTCGATCAAATTGGAAAGTGACATGAAAACGTTCATCTTGGCGGTATTTGCCGCTAGCCTCGCCGCGTCGGCAGCGACGGCGGCCACATCTGAAAATAAAAGCAATGGTCATTGGGAGTGGCGTTCCAATTACCAGCCGGGCCCGCGGGCGCCGCTTCAAGCCCCACGTCGCGTATGGGTTACGGACGTTCCCCAGTCGAGCGCCTGCGTGTGCCCGATGATGGAACGCGGTCGCGACGCCTGCATGTCAATGAAGGGCGGCCAGTCAACTTAAGCTGGCGAGCCTGAACAGGTGCCGGGCTCCGATCAACCATTTGGAGCCCGGCCATCATTATGACATGAAGGGACTAGAGGGATGCGCGCATCCATGATGCTCGCGGTCGCCGCGCTCACGACGAGCGCCGCGCACGCGCAGACACTTACCTATGACCAAGCGCTGCGCGATGCGGTTGCCAACGCCCCGGGAGCGGTTGCCGGTCGCGCGGGGGTCAGCGCCGCCCAAGCCGATGCACGTGCGGCGGGAAGCCTTCCGGACCCCCGTGTGTCGATCGGAATCGAGAATTATCCTGTCTCTGGGCCACCCGCCTTCTCCCTATCCAGAGACGACATGACGATGGGGCGTGTCGGTTTCCAACAGGACCTACCCAACCTTGCCAAGCGTCATGCCGCGCAAGCGCAGGCACGCGCCGTGATCGCAACGGCAGAAGCATCGCAAGCGACCAAGCTCCGGGAGGTGCGATTGGGAGCGGGGCAGGCATGGATCGACCTTGCTTATGCCGAGCGTCGACTAGCTGCCCTCGACACCGTTCTGCTATTCCTTCGATCTCTCCCTTCCGCTGCGCGGGCCGCCGTGACGACCGGTTCGGTCCGCCCTGGTCAGACACTGACGACCGATCAGGAGATCGCGGCACTCGACGACCGCCGCGACGAGTTGATGGCCGCCGTTGCGCGCGCCCGCGCGATGCTGGCTCGCTGGACCGGCGTATCGGCGCCCGAGATTGCCGGCGATATGCCCGCGATCGATCTGGCTCCGGCGCGGCTGCGGGACGCGCTCAGCCTTCACTCCGACATGGTTCTCGCCGAGGCCGGTATTCAGCGCGCCCAGGCCGACGTGGATGCGGCGCGAGCGGAGAAGCGACCCGATTGGGGGGTAGAGGTAGCTTATCAACGCCGTGACCCCCGGTATGGCGACATGGTGTCGGCGGGAGTTTCGATGAGCCTGCCGCTGTTCGCTCGATCGCGTCAGAACCCGCGCATCGAAGCCCGCAAATCCGCACAGGCGCAGGCCGAGGCCGCGCGCGAAGAAACCCGGCGCACATTGGCAGCCGATCTGGAGGCCGCGCTGGCGGACCACCAAATGCATCACAGCCAATGGCAGCGCGCGCGCGACGTGCTCCTTCCGCTCGCTCGGAAGCGAGCCGATCTGGAGATAGCGAGCTACTCTGCCGGTCGCGCGAGTCTTGCGGATGCCATCGAAGCCAAGACCGCGCTCGCCGACGCCGAGCTGACCGTGCTCGACCGTGAGGCGCTCGTCGCCGCAGACTCTGTCCGCCTCACCATTACCTTCGGGAGCGCCGATCGATGAGCGACACTACCATTACCCGCGCCCGCCTTGTCACCGCGGTAAGCGCGCTGGTGCTGGTCGCAGGGGGCGTGGGCTTCGGGCTCGCGAAACTTGGCACGTCCTCGGCTGCCGATCAAACGGCATCCCCAGCCCCGCAGAAGAAGATCCTCTACTGGTATGATCCGATGATCCCGGGGGAGCGGCACGACGGCCCGGGTCTCTCGTCGATGGGGATGAAACTGATCCCCCGCTATGCCGACGAGGGCGCAGGCGGTAGCGCCGCACCGGGCGTAGCGATCGATCCGGCCAGCCTCCAGCGGCTCGGCGCGCGGGTCGTCACGGTCGAACGCGGATCGTTGTCAAACTCGGCCTCGGCAACCGGCAGCATCGAGTTCAATGACCGCAACGTTGCGGTCGTGCAGGCACGCAGCGGCGGCTTCGTTCAGCGCGTCTATGCGCGCGCGCCAGGCGATGTCGTGCCGGCAGGCGCCCCGCTCGCCGATATCCTTGTGCCCGAATGGGCGGGCGCGCAGGCGGAGTATCTCGCCGTGCGCCGCACCGGGGATGCCGGGCTCACGCGGGCGGCACGAGAGCGCCTGTTGCTTCTCGGGATGCCCGCCGGATCGATTGCATCGGCGGAGTGGCGCGGCCGACCGCAAGGTGTGACGACGATCAGCACGCCCGTGGGGGGCGTCATCAAGACGCTCGGCGTCCGACAGGGGATGACGGTCGCGCAAGGACAGACACTGGCGGAGGTGAACGGCCTCGCCACCGTGTGGCTGAACGCGGCTGTCCCTGAGGCCCTCGCAGGAAACCTGCGGATCGGCACGCCCGTCATCGCCAC
Source organism: Sphingomonas naphthae (assembly GCF_028607085.1). Classification (NCBI taxonomy): domain Bacteria; kingdom Pseudomonadati; phylum Pseudomonadota; class Alphaproteobacteria; order Sphingomonadales; family Sphingomonadaceae; genus Sphingomonas; species Sphingomonas naphthae. The sequence goes on from NZ_CP117412.1 coordinate 27,031, forward strand.
GCTGGCGGCTTTCCCGGGCGAAAGCTTCAGGGGCCGCATCGCTGCGATCCTGCCCCAGGCCGAGGCAGCGAGCCGCACGCTCACAATCCGCGTCGAGCTCCCCAACCGTGCCGGCCGGTTGCGCCCCGGTATGTTCGCCAGCGTGGCGCTCGACCAGGGGAGCCGCGATGCACTCCTTGTTCCGAGTGAGGCCGTGATCCGGACCGGCCGGCGCACACTCGTCATGTTGGCAGGGCCGGGTGGACGCTTTCGACCCGCCGAGGTTCGCACTGGCGCAGAAGGCGGCGGCAAAACCGAGATAGTCGCCGGCCTGACCGAGGGTGAGAAGGTTGTGGCGTCGGGCCAGTTCCTGATCGACTCCGAAGCGAGCCTCGCTGGCCTCGATGCGCGTCCGATTGGTGTCGAAGCGTCACCCGCAACAAAGCCGGCCGTGAAACCCACCGCGTCGATCTACGAGACGGTCGGCAGCATCGAGGCGATCGATCGCAGTTCCGTCACCCTGTCCCATCAGCCCGTTCCGGCGATCGGCTGGCCGGCCATGACAATGACGTTCCGCGTCGCCGATCCCGCGTTGGTGCGTGGGTATCGCAAGGGTGAGCGGGTGCGGTTCGGCTTTGATCAACCCGCCGATGGTCCAACGCTGCGCCGCATGACGCGCGAGGCTGGGCGATGATTGCCGCGATCATCCGCTGGTCGGTCGCGAACCGCTTCCTCGTCGTCCTGGCGGCCATCGCGCTCGCCATGGCCGGGGTGTTCGCAATGCGTGCCACCCCCGTCGATGCGCTCCCCGACCTGTCCGACACGCAGGTCATCATCCGCACGAGCTGGCCGGGCCAAGCCCCGCAGATCGTCGAGAACCAGGTGACGTATCCGCTCACCACGACGATGCTGTCCGTGCCTGGCGCGAAAACCGTGCGCGGCTATTCGTTCTTCGGCGACAGCTACGTCTATGTCCTCTTCGAGGATGGGACCGACCTCTATTGGGCGCGCTCACGCGTGCTGGAGTATCTGAGCCAGGTGCAGGGACGGCTTCCCCAAGGCGCGCAGGCCGCGCTGGGTCCTGATGCGACGGGGGTCGGCTGGGTCTATGAATACACGCTGTTGGACCGCACCGGCCGCCGTGACCTGTCGCAGCTCCGATCCTTGCAGGACTGGTTCCTACGTTATGAACTGAAAACGCTGCCCGGCGTTGCGGAGGTGGCGAGCATCGGCGGAATGGTGAAGCAATATCAGGTGCTGCTCGACCCGACGCGGCTCGCCGCATTCGGTGTCACGCACACTCAGGCCGTCGATGCCATTCGCCGCGCCAATCAGGAGGCCGGCGGGTCCGTCCTCGAGCTGGGCGAAGCCGAATATATGGTGCGCGCGTCAGGTTACTTGCGCACCGTCGACGATTTCCGCGCGATCCCGCTCAAGGTCGCCGGTGCCGGCGTCCCCGTTACCTTGGGCGACGTCGCGTCGATCCAGATCGGCCCCGAGATGCGCCGCGGCATCGCCGAGCTGAACGGCGAAGGCGAGGTCGCGGGCGGAGTCGTCATCCTGCGTCAGGGCAAGAATGCACGGCAGACGATCGAAGCCGTCAAGGCCAAGCTCGCGGAACTGAAAGCGAGCCTTCCCCCCGGCGTCGAGATCGTCACCACCTATGACCGCTCGCAATTGATCGACCGCGCGGTGGAGAATTTGACGGGCAAGCTGATCGAGGAGTTCGTCGTCGTCGCGATCATCTGCGGGTTGTTTCTGTGGCATGTCCGGTCTGCGCTGGTCGCGATCGTCACCTTGCCTCTGGGGGTGCTCGCGGCCTTGCTCGTCATGCGTGTGCAGGGGGTGAACGCCAACATCATGTCTTTGGGCGGTATCGCCATCGCGATCGGCGCGATGGTCGATGCCGCGATCGTGATGATCGAGAACGCGCACAAGCGGATCGAGCGATGGGAACACGACCATCCGGGCGTGGCGCTGGCGGGCGAGGAACGCTGGCGCGTCATCACCGGGGCCGCGGCCGAGGTCGGGCCGGCGCTGTTCTTCAGCCTCGTCATCATCACGCTGTCGTTCGTGCCGGTGTTCACGCTCGAAGCGCAGGAGGGACGGCTGTTCGCCCCGCTCGCCTTCACCAAGAGCTATGCGATGGCGGCAGCGGCGATCCTGTCGGTAACGCTCGTGCCGGTCCTGATGGGATGGCTGATCCGGGGACGCATTCCGGCCGAGAACGACAACATTATCAACCGCGTGCTCACCCGTGCCTATCGCCCGGCGCTCGACCGCGTGTTGGCGCGGCCTTGGGCGGCGATCGGCATCGCCGCCCTGGTACTGGCGACGACGGCATGGCCGCTGACCCGATTGGGTGGCGAGTTCATCCCGACGATGGATGAGGGCGATCTGCTCTACATGCCGTCCGCGCTTCCCGGCCTTTCGGCCGCGAGCGCCTCGGCCCTGCTCCAGCGCACAGACCGGCTGATAAAAACCGTTCCCGAGGTCAAAACCGTGTTCGGCAAAGCCGGGCGCGCCGAGACCGCGACCGACCCGGCACCGCTCGAGATGTTCGAGACGACCATCCAATTCAAGCCGCGCGATCAATGGCGCGCGGGGATGACGCCGGCAAAGCTGGTGGAGGAGCTGGACCGCACAGTGCGCGTGCCCGGCCTCACGAACGTATGGGTGCCTCCGATCCGCAATCGGATCGATATGCTCGCGACCGGCATCAAGAGTCCCATCGGGGTGAAAGTGTCGGGGTCCAACCTCTCCGAGCTGGACCGCATCGCCGGCAGCATCGAACGTGTCGCCAGGACCGTGCCGGGCGTCAGCTCGGCATTGGCAGAACGGTTGACCGGAGGCCGCTATGTCGATGTCGATATCGATCGGGTGACCGCGGGGCGCTACGGTCTCAACATCGCCGATGTGCAGGAGATTGTGTCCGGCGCGATCGGCGGCGAGACGATCGGCCAGACGGTGGAGGGCCTTGCCCGCTACCCGATCAGCGTCCGCTACCCCCGCGAGCTGCGTGACAGTCTGGAGGGACTGCGAACTCTCCCAATCGTCACCGCATCGGGTCAGCAGATCACACTCGGCACCGTCGCATCCGTGTCGATCGCGGAAGGTCCACCGATGCTCAAGACGGAAAATGGTCGAATCTCGACATGGGTCTATGTCGACGTGCGCGGGCGCGACCTGGCCTCCACGGTCGCCGATCTGCGCCGTGCTGTTGGCAAAGATGTTCGGCTCAGCCCCGGCGTCTCGATCGCCTATTCCGGACAATTCGAGTATCTGCAGCGTGCCGGGGCTCGGTTGATGCTCGTCGTGCCGGCGACACTCGCGATCATCTTCCTTCTCCTCTACCTTACCTTCGGTCGCCTCGACGAGGCGGCGCTTATCATGGGCACACTGCCCTTCGCGCTGACCGGCGGCATCTGGACATTATGGCTGCTCGGCTATGCGCAATCGGTCGCCACAGGTGTCGGGTTCATCGCGCTCGCCGGCGTGTCGGCGGAGTTCGGCGTCGTCATGCTGATCTACCTGAAACACGCATTGGCCGAGCGCGGGCCGTCACCGTCGGGCGAGCAAGTATCGGAAGCGATCAGGGAGGGCGCGCTGTTGCGGGTACGTCCCAAGGCGATGACCGTCGCTGTCATCGTCGCCGGGCTGTTCCCCGTGCTGATCGGGCATGGCGCCGGATCGGAGGTGATGAGCCGGATCGCCGCGCCGATGATCGGTGGAATGCTGACCGCCCCTTTCCTCTCCATGTTCATCCTGCCAGCCGCCTACTTGCTCTTGCGGCGGCGAGCTTCAACCCGCCCCGAAAGGAAGATCTGATGAAAGCCACTTTCTCCATGCGCGCCGCATTCATGCTACTAGTCACGCCGATCGCAGCGAGCGCTCTTGCTCAAGGCAGCAGGCCGGCTGCATCGGCTGTAAAATCCGGCAGCGGATCGGGGACGATCACTGCCGTCGACGCGAAAGGTGGAACCGTAACCATCAAGCACGGCCCGATCCCGACGATCGGCTGGCCCGCAATGACGATGACCTTCCGGGCATCCCCCCCGACCCTGCTCAAGGGACTGCGGTCGGGGCAGCGGGTCGCATTCACCGCCAAGGCGAAGGGTATGACGGCAGAAGTTACGGCGATCAGCCCGCATTGACGACGCGTGCCGACCTTCGCGTCAGTGCGCCATCGCCAGCACGGGCGGCGCAGCGATCATCCACAGCGCCATCGCGACCATCATCAGGTTTTCGGTGAGCGAGATGAAGCCGAGCGGCACGTTGCTGTCCCCGCCCACGCACGCGCATTTCAGCTCACGCTTGTCGATGTAGACGGCCTTGAACACCGACACCGCGCCGATCGTACCGATAACGAGCGCGACGGGCACCGACAGCCAGGTCAACGCGCCGGCTGCCATCAGGACGCCCGCCGCTCCTTCCGCGTAGGGATAGACATAGGAATAGGGCACCCAGCGCTTCGCGAGCAGATCGTAGTTGAGGAACATGCTCGAGAAGCTCTCGACGTTCTGGAGCTTGAGCATCGCCAGAGCGCACATCGAGAACGCGATGAACCATTCACCCGCCCGCACCGTGAAGGGCGTGCCGAGTACCGCATAGCTGGCGGCGAGCGCCATCAGCGCCGTCATCGCGAACACGGCAATCACCGGGCGATAGGTGACGGCCTTGGGGTCGCGGACCATCTTGCCGAAGAAGCGGCGCAGATCGTCATAGCCGCCGACCCGCTCCCCGGCGATAAAGATCTGCGGGGTCGTCTTGACGCCGTGCTTCGCCTTGAAAGCGTCGGTTTCTTCCCGCGTCATCAGCCAATGGTCATCGACCGCATAGCCTTCCCGGCGCAGAAGATCCTTCGCCTTCAGCCCGAAAGGGCAGGTATGTTCCGGCATCACCATCCGGTAGATCGTCGCCTGTTTGGCGGGGGCGCTCGCCATGCCGCTTCTCCAATATCCTCGCCCCGCCTATATAGGGTCCGTACCATAGTACGGAGTCAAGGCATGACCGGCATGACGATCGCGGCGCTCGCGCGCGAGGGCGGCGTCGGCGTCGAAACGGTGCGCTACTATCAGCGTCGCGGTTTGCTGGACGAGCCAGACCGGCCGACCGGGGCTGGCGCCGGAGGCGGCATCCGGCGCTACGGCACCGATGACGCCCGCCGCCTTCGCTTCATCCGCTCGGCGCAGGCAGCCGGTTTCACGCTCGAGCAGATCGGTGAGCTTCTGGCGCTGGATGCGACCGACGATCGCGCCCGCGCGCGCCAGCTCGCGGGCGAGCGCATTGCCGAACTGGATGCGAAGATCGAGGAGCTTGAGCGGGTGCGCGCCTCGCTTCGCCGGCTCGCACATGAATGCGGGTCAGGAGCGGAGGGACCATGCCCGATCCTGACCGCCTTCGAGGGCTAGCGGCACTCGACGGTCAGGTGCGCGATTTCATGAACCGGTGCGAGGCGGGCGCGGATATCGTCGCCGGTCACGCCCTGCCCGCCTACGACGCTGACGATCGCGGCGTGGGCTTCCGGACCGACGCGCCAGACATGAAGATCGGTGATACGCGCGTCGCCTGGCGCCTCGACCAACTCGCGCACTTCCTCCTCTACATGATGATCGGTCGCATCGAGCAACACGGACGCCGTGTCGCGCATCAGCGTCCATGACCAGCGCGCGATGACGATCGCACCGACGATGCCCATCACCGGATCCATCCAGACCCAGCCGAGATAGCGGCCCGCCAGCAGCGCGGCGATGGCGAGAACCGAGGTGAGCGCGTCGGCCAGGACATGGACATAGGCGGAGCGCATGTTGTTGTCACCGCCATGCGCGCCGTGCGCATGCCCGTGCCCGTGATGGTGGTCATGCCCGTGATGATGGTCGTGCCCGTGATGGTGCCCGCCCGAGAGCAGGAAGGCGCAGGCGATGTTCACGCCCAGACCGACCACCGCGATGAGCGTCGCTTCCCCGAATGCGACCGTGATCGGCTGAAACAGGCGAAGGATGGACTCGACACCGATCCCGAGCGCGATCAGGCCCAGCACCATCGCCGACGCGAACCCGGCCAGGTCGCCGACCTTGCCCGTGCCGAAGCTATAGGCCCGGCTGGAGGCATGGCGCTTGGCATAGGCGTAAGCGGCCGCGGCGACCCCGAGCGCGCCCGCGTGTGTCGCCATGTGAAAGCCATCGGCGAGCAGCGCCATCGAGCCGGTCAGATAACCGGCGATGATCTCCACCACCATCATCCCGGCGGTAAGCGCCACGACCCACAGGGTCCGGCGGGCATTGTCGTCGTGCGCCGCGCCCAGGAATACATGGTCGTGCGTGAAGGCGTCGATTTCGGGCAAAGCCGCCATGAAAAGCGTCCTATTTGGCGTAGCGGCGGATCACCGCCAGCAGTTCTTCGGCACCTGCCGCCCGCTCGGCATCATCGAGGCCGGGCCGCGACACATGCGCTTCGAGGTGTTCGGCGATAATCTCGTCCATGAGGCCATTCACCGCCCCGCGCACGGCGGCAACCAGATGGAGCACGTCGGAACACGACGAGTCCGATTGAAGTGCTCGCTCGACCGCGCCGACTTGTCCGGCGATGCGACGAACGCGGGCGACCAGATCGACATTGGTTTGAGACAAATGTGACATAGGATACCCCCCTAGCCTATAGGCCAGTAAACAGCAAGTCGGTGTCAAAACCGTCCGTGGCTGTTGAAAAAACCTAGTAGACGCTAATCCTGTCCAGTTTGGTATAATTTTCTGGATATCTGTATAAGTAATTTCGCTCCTAAATCGTTGTTAGGGGACCGATAGTATCGCTTCTGTCCATCCTGGCAGGGTCAGGTTGTTAGGTTCAAGAATGACACCATCATCGTCCGAAGTAAGCATCACAGTCGGCTTACCAGTGACAGTAACCTGCTGAACGTGTCTTGAAAAATTGATGGCAACAAAGACCGACCCGCGCCGATAAACGAACAAGGCCGGATGGTCTGGAAGAATGTCAACGTAACCGCTTGCTGCCAAATCAGGATGGCGCAATCTCCAGCAAATGAGGCGGCGGTAGAAACCGAGGACGGAGCTGTTCTTGCTCGTCTGAGTTGCGACATTGATCGTATTGAAGTTCGGGTTCACCGGTATCCAGGGCTTCCCCCGCGTGAACCCCGCATTGGACAGAGAGGACCACTGCATCGGTGTACGAGCATTGTCGCGACTGGTTTGCGCGATGTCCCGAAGATAGCTGGCGGCGGGCACCTTTCCGGTTTCTACGTCGTCCTTCCACTGACCATGCACCTCGACGTCGTTGAACTCACCGATCTCTCGCACGCGAAATGGCGTGTTTTCGAGGCGGAGAACGCGGACACGGCTATCGCCATTCTCGATCAACATCAGGAGATTCGCGTCGTTCTCACCGACGTGCAAATGCCGGGCTCGATGGATGGTGTGAAGCTGGCGCATTATGTTCGCGATCGCTTCCCGCCTACCGTCCTGTTCGTCGTATCCGGCGACGCGCCAATCCCTGAAAGCGAATTACCTGCACAAGCGACGTTTCTGCCCAAGCCATTCGATCCGCACAGGCTACTACGCCAGATCGAGAGTATGGCACGGGCTTAACTATCCCAAAAACGATCGAGACTGTTGAAAAAGGCATATGTGTGAGCAGCGTGGCGGATGGCTGTTGACGCCGGTCACCGGGGACTCGCTTCGTATCAGGCGGGCGCTGCCTGCCGCGCGAGCAGCTGGAGGTTGTAGGCCGCAGCCGCCATGGTGAACTCTTCGGCAGCTCCGGCGAGGCTACGTAGCTTGAGGGTTCGCAGGCCGAGGTTGCGTTTCAAGTGGCCGAACACGCGCTCGATCCGTTTTCGTCGGCGATGGGCCTGCACGTAAGCATCGGTGCCGGCAAGGGCGCGGACGGCGTCGCGAGCATCCTCGCTCACGAGGCGGGTGACGCCGCGTTTCTTGCCGATTGTGCATTGCGGCTTCAGTTCGCAGGCGGCGCAATCCGCCGGACGGCTTCGATAGACGCGGACCTGACTTGCCCGGTTGGTGCCGCAGTAGCTGAGCGGCTTGTCCGCCGGGCAGCGATAGGTGTCGGCCTCCCGGTCGTAGCTGAAAGCATCTCGGGTGAAGAAGGCGTCGCGTTGGCGGCCGCGGTCGATGACCGGAATGTACGGCGTGATGTTACGCTCGATCAGCCAGCCAAGCAGCGGACCACTGCCATACGCCTTGTCGGCCGAGAGGCTCGCAGGCGCGATGCCCAGCCTGGTTCCGGCGCGTGACACCAGCGTCCGGGTCGCCGCGACTTCGGCTGCAAAGCGCGCCGGTGTCGCTTCAACGTCGAGGATGCAGTCGGTATCGAGGTCGAGCAGCGGATTGATGGCGTAGGCATAACGTGCAGGACCGTGCTTGCAGGTGAGCGCCGCCTGCGGGTCGGTCGGCGAGATGCTGGCCGGCTCGACTGGCGCCGGTTCATCGGGACCCGGCGGCAACGCGGCATTCAGCGCTGCCAAATATTCGGCGACAGGCCGCGACACAGTGTCCCTGCCACGAAGCTCATCTGCAGCGTCGGCGCCCTTCAGTCTCTTCTCGCGACTGGCGTCGGCCATGATCGTACTGCCGTCCACCGCCACGTCGCGCCCTGCCACCAGCCCGGCTGCTGCGCACTGTGCGACCACCTGCTCAAACAGCAGGCGATGCAGGTCACAGGCGCGGAACCGGCCGTGCCGGTTCTTGGAGAAGGTGGAGTGGTCGGGCACCCGGTCCGCCAGATCGAGCCGACAAAATCAGCGATAGGCGAGATTGAGATGCACCTCCTCGCACAAGCGCCGTTCCGACCGGATGCCGAACAGGTAGCCGACCAGCAGCATCCTGAGCATCATTTCCGGATCGATCGAAGGTCGCCCGCTCGCGCTATAGCTCGCTACCAGTGCCTCGCGCACGAAGCCGAGGTCCAACACGCTATCGATCCGCCGCAGCAGGTGGTCGCTCGGCACATGGTCGTCGAGCCGGAAGCCGTAGAACAGCGCACCCTGTGCTACTTGCCGACCCATCATATCCATGACCCTCCACCGCTATGCCGCAGTGAATCACGCCTTCATCGCCCTCGCAACCAGCCGTTTTTCAACAGTCTCGACCGATTGTTGAACAGGCTGAGCCGAGTGTCTTGCCACGATCAAGGCGAAGTAGCTGAGAGCTTTAGGGGAGCCTGTTAGCGGTTCACTTGCCCCGGACACGGCCAAGCCGAACTCAAGGCCTGTTCGGCCCCCGCGACCATGTGGACACTCTGAAAATAGCTGTCCCGTTCCGCCCAGCGCAGATAGGCCGCACGCAAGGCCGCACGATCATCGCGCGGCGCGCCGCACTCGGCCTTTCGCGCGACGATCATCATGTCCAGCACGCCTTGGAGATATGCTCCACACCTCTGCTCCGCGGCGCGGCAGCTCGCGAGAAGCGCGGCACCTTGCATGTCCGACTGTTTGGTTTGCGCCAGCGCCGGAGCATGAGGAGCGACCGCCCCCATCAGCGCCAAGATCATGGTTGCACGTTTCACCGTTTTCGTCCTTTCCGAACCCGGCTGGGCCGGGTGAAGGGGCGCGTCCGAGCTTAAGGTGCTGACACGCCTCAATCGCATTTTCATTCCTCGCTACCGAGCACCTGGCCTTCGGGCGTCACGAACAGCTCGACTGTCTTGCCAGCGCTGTTCCAGTTGCCCATCGGGCCGTGGTCGGGGTCGGGCGGCGATGACGGCCCGAAAAGCCGATCGCCTGATCGTCAGCTTCGTTGCAGGTTCATTTTGTCAAGGGCAGCGCGCAGGCCGCGGGCGAGCTTGGCTGCATCCTGGTTCGCCCAAAAGTGCATGAAGAACAGGCGCGGCTCGTCGTTCAGCATGTGATTGTGCAGTGCCGTAACTTCGATCCCGCTGGCGCGCAGCGCGCGCATGACCGGATCGACCTCGCTCGCTACCAGCACGAAATCGCCGGTGATCGCGGCCTTGCCGCCCCCGGTCGGCTGGAAGTTGATCGCGGTCGCGGTTCCCATCGTGGGCGGCGTGACCATACCGGCATCCATCAACCTTTCCGCGCGCGGGAAGCTGTATTGGAGGACGCCGCCATTCGGCTTGCCCTTGGCCCCCATCACGCCGTCAAGTGCGGCCGTGTTGAGATCGACGGGCGGCGAGCTGCCGGCCCCGGCTGAGGGCGGTTGCGAGTCCCTGGACGGCGCGGCGAGCGGGGTGCGGCTTTCCGCCAGCGCGGCGCGCAACGCGGTCGCGAGCTTCACCGGGTCGCCATGCCCGGCGATGTGCAGGTACATGGTGGCGGGCGCGGAGCGCAGCAGGTGATTGTGGAGCGCGGTGATCGTGAAGCCGCCGGCCAAGAGGCGGCTTATCACCGGGTTCACCTCCTCGTGCGTCAGCACCAGGTCGCCCATCACAATAGTGTCGTCACCCATCGGCTGGAACGCCGCCCAGGAGCCGAGCGCCAGTGCTGGCTTGATCGCCACGCCGTCGAGAGTGACGTGCAGGTCGGAGCGCGGGAAGCCGTAGCGATGGACACCGCCCGCCTGTTCGGTGCCCGGTCGGCCGAGCGCAGCATCGACCTTGTTCCAGTCGGGCGCGGCCCAGGCCGGGGCGGCGAGCGCGGCGAGAACGCCGGCCAGAAGGGGTTTCATCATCCAATCTCTCCTATCATCAGCGCCGGCACGGATAGGCTTCGCGCAACGCGACGGTCTCCCCGCGCTGCGCGTGCGCCGCGGTAGGAGCGATCCCGCCCGAGACGAGCAGCGCCAGCATGGTCCCGGTCAGACGTGACATCGCCCTCTCCTCGCGCGTTCGCCAACCCAAGCATGTCTATGGTTGCATGAACGATGATGCAACCGTTACACTCCAAAATCCGGATGATACAGTTATGACGAACGCCGAACCCAGCCCTTGGTTGCTGTTGATCCCGCAGCTTCCCGCCAAGCCCGCCTATTTGCGGGTGAAGGTGTGGCGGCGTTTGCAGGCGATCGGGGCCGCGCCGCTCAAGAACGCGGTCCACGCGCTCCCCAACCGCGCCGACACTCGCGCGCTGTTCGAGGATTTGCACCGCGAGATTGCCGACAATGGCGGCGAGGCGCTGATCCTAGAGGCGCGGCTGGTAGGTGGCATCGGTGACCCCGAGCTTCGCGGAACTTTCGACGCGGCGCGCGATGCCGATTACGAGGAGCTGGCGCGCGAGGCGCGGACCTTGGCGGAAGGCGAGTATGTTCCCCCCGGCGAGGTTCGCCGGTTGCGCCGCCGGCTGGACGAGATCGCCGCGATCGACTTCTTCGGCGCGCACGGGCGGCAAACGGCCGAGGCGGCGCTTGCCCCGGCGGAAGCCCGGGCGGGCCAGCACCCCGACGTGACCGGGCCGGGCGCGCCCGAGCTGGCCCAGGCCGAGCTTCGCGGGCGCACCTGGGTCACGCGCGTCCACATCCACGTCGACCGCATCGCGTCAGCGTGGTTGATCCGGCGCTTCATCGACCCGGACGCGACCTTCAAGTTCGTGGAGGGCAAGGGTTACGCCCCCGAGCCCGGCGAGCTGCGCTTCGACATGGCGGACGCCGAGTTCACGCACGAAGGCGACCGCTGCACCTTCGAGACGCTGGTGTTCCGCCGAGGGCTCGACGGCGACCCGGCGCTCGTCGCGCTGTCGGAGATCATCCACGACCTCGACATCGCCGACGACAAGTTCGGCCGGCCGGAGACGGCCGGCGTCAGCGCGCTGATCGAGGGGATATGCGCCGCCACGCCCGACGACCCCGACCGGCTCGCGCGAGGCGCGGGCGCGCTCGACGGCTTCTACGCCCACTTCACCAGGCGACGAGGAGAATGACGATGGAGGCGACCGCGACCGCGCCGATCGCAGGCCCGAGCCCGCGGGATCACGGCATCCCCTTCGGCGAAGCGCTGCGGGTCTGGGCCAAGGTTGCCGCCTTAAGCTTCGGCGGCCCGGCCGGCCAGATCGCGATGATGCACCGCGTGCTGGTCGAGGAGCGGCGATGGATCGGCGAGGAGCGGTTCCTTCACGCGCTCAACTATTGCATGTTGCTGCCCGGCCCCGAGGCGCAGCAGCTCGCCATCTACATCGGCTGGCTGCTCCACAAGACCAAGGGCGGGCTTGTCGCTGGCGCGCTGTTCGTGCTCCCCGGCCTGGTCGCGATCATGGCGCTGAGCTGGGTCTATGCGCTGTTCGGCAACGTCCCCTTTGTTGAGGCGCTGTTCTTCGGCTTGAAGGCCGCCGTGCTCGCAATCGTGCTTCAGGCCGTCGTGCGCATCGGCTCGCGCGCGCTGAAGAACAACGTCATGCGCGGGATCGCGGCGGCATCGTTCGTGGCGATCTTCTTCCTTGGCGTTCCTTTCCCGATCATCATTCTTGCGGCCGCCATCGCCGGCTTCCTTGGCGGGCGCGCACGCCACCCCGCCTTCATGGGCGGGGGCAGCCACGGTGCATCGGGCGGCAAGATCGTCCGCGATGCCGAAACCGCGCTTGGCGAGCACGTCCCCGACCACGCCCGCCCCAGCCTCGCATGGTCGCTCCGGATCAGCGGTGCGCTCCTCGCGCTGTGGCTCGCGCCGATTGCGGCGCTGCTCGCGTCAGTCGGACCGGGCAATGTGTTCACGCAGATCGCGCTGTTCTTCTCCAAGATGGCGGTGGTGACGTTCGGGGGCGCTTACGCCGTGCTCGCCTATGTCGCTCAGCAGGCCGTCGAAAACTACGGCTGGCTTCGTCCCGGCGAGATGCTGGACGGACTTGGCATGGCGGAGACGACGCCGGGGCCGCTGATCATCGTGACGCAGTTCGTCGGCTTCATGGGCGCGTTCCGGCAAGCGACCGGCTTGCCCCCGCTGCTCGCCGCCACCTTGGGGGGCTTGCTCACGACCTGGGTGACGTTCGTGCCTTGCTTCCTCTGGATCTTCCTGGGCGCGCCGTTCATCGAGAAGCTGCGCGGTAACAAGGCGCTGTCGGCCGCGCTCGCCGCCATCACCGCAGCCGTGGTCGGCGTGGTGCTCAATCTGGCGGTGTGGTTCGCGCTCCACACCCTGTTTCACCAAGTCCGCGCCCTGCCGATCGCCGGCAGGACGCTGGACGTGCCGGTGTTGTCCACCCTCGACCCGGCCGCGCTAGCGTTGACCGTCGCGGCCCTGGTCGCGATGTTCCGGTTCAAGTCGGGCGTGATCCCGACCTTAGGCGCGTGCGCCGCGGCGGGCGTCGCGCTTCGCTTGTCCGGGCTCGCTTAGAGCTGGAGCCCGAAGCGCGGCCCCACCCACGTCATCGCGAGGTAGAGCGCAACCGTGAGGAGACACCCCGAGGCGAGCGCCAGCCAGAACGGCGCGCCGCGGTTGAGCATCGCCGCAATGAGTAGGAACATCGGCAAGGACGGCAGCACGTACCAGAAGGTCGCGCCGGCATGGGCCGCCATGCGCGCCCGATCGTGCGTGTCGCGCCAGAGCCAGATCATGCCCAGCACCGAGACGAGCGGGAGCGAGGCGATCAGCGCGCCGAAACCGGGGCTGCGCTTGGCGATCTCCGACACGGCGACGATGATGACGGCCGATATGCCGGCCTTGAGAAGCAGGTAGAGCATCAGCGCACCTCGACCGTGAGGTGCGCCAGCTCGTGAACCGGCGCGAGCCGCTGGCGGACCAGCTCGCCATTCCGAACGCCGGCGACGCTGACGATCGCCGCGTGCGCTTCCGGTCCGACCTTCCAGACGTGCAGGTCGGTCACTCGGGCGTCGCCGGGAGCTTCGACCAGCTCGCGCACCTCGTCGGCGACATGCGCGTCGGTGCGATCGAGCAGGACGGCGGCCGTGTCGCGCATCAGGCTCCATGACCAGCGGGCGATGACGACCGCGCCGACGATCCCCATGACCGGGTCCATCCAGACCCAGCCGAGATACCGGCCGGCGAGCAGCGCCGCGATGGCGAGGACCGAGGTGAGCGCGTCGGCGAGGACATGAACATAGGCCGAGCGGAGGTTGTTGTCGCCGCCGTGAGAGCCGTGGGCGTGCGCATGATCGTGCCCGTGGTGATGATCGTGCCCGGGCCCGTGCCCGTGATGGTGGTGACCGCTCGAGAGCAGAAAGGCGCTGGCGATGTTCACACCTAGGCCGACGACGGCAATGATCGTGGCCTCCCCGAATGCGACCGTGATGGGCTGAAACAGGCGCAGCACCGATTCCACCCCGATCCCGAGCGCGATCAGGCCGAGCACCATGGCCGAGGCGAAACCGGCGAGGTCGCCAACCTTGCCGGTGCCGAAGCTATAGGCCGGGTTGCGCGCGTGACGCTTGGCATACGCATAAGCCGCCGCAGCGACCGAGAGCGCGCCGGCGTGCGTCGCCATGTGGAACCCGTCCGCGAGCAGCGCCATCGAGCCGGTCAGGTATCCGGCGATGATTTCGCCGACCATCATCACGGCTGTGAGTGCGACCACCCACAGGGTTCGGCGGGCGTTCTCGTCGTGCGAGCTGCCCAGGAAAACGTGATCGTGGGCAAAGCGGTCGATTTCGGAAGCGGTAGGCATCGAGCACAATCCTACTTGGCGTAACGGCGGATCACCGCCAGCAGCTCGTCGGCTCCGTGGGCGCGCTCCTCGTCCGTCAGCCCCGACCGAGCAACGTGCGCTTCCAGGTGTTCGGCGATAATTTCGTCCATCAGCCCGTTCACCGCGCCGCGGACGGCCGCGACCAAGTGCAGAACCGTCGCGCAGGAGTCGCCTGACGTGAGGCCGCGTTCGACGGCCCCGACTTGGCCGGCGATACGACGCACGCGTGCGATCAGGTCGGCGTTGGAACCGGAGAGATGAGCCATATACCCCCCTCCCCTATGCCGGGCAGATCGCAAGAACAACCCGGCGCATTACCGCTGTTCAGAAAACGGCCGGGGCCGTTGAAAAAGGCGGGGTGATCCGATCGCGTTCCTAACGGGTTCCCTGCTTCGACACATCGGGAGCAGCGGCCATGATGGGTGAGCAACAGCGAGGCGGCAAGGGTGCAGGTTGGCGGGCGCTGGGAGCGATGATCGCCGCCGATCACATCCTACGCAGGATAGACGGGCTGATCGACCTGGGTGAACTGCGCGATGCGCTCGCGCCGCACTATAGTCGCCGTGGGCGTCCCTCGATCGTGCCCGAATTGCTGATCCGCATGGCGCTGATCGCTCGCCTCTATGGCATCACGTCGGAACGCCGTCTGTGCGAGGAAGTCCGCTTCAACCTCGCCTACCGCTGGTTCTGCCGATTGCCGCTCGACGCGCCGGTGCCGCACCACTCGACGTTCAGCAAGAACCGGCATGGCCGCTTCCGCGATGCCGGCATCTTCCGCATCCTGTTCGAGCAGACGGTGCGGCGCTGCGCCGACGCGGGGCTGATCGCCCACAAGGATGCGGCAATCGACGCATCGTTCGTCGCGGCCGATGCAAGCTGGCAGCGCAAGATGCGGGATGCCGATATGGCCGCGCCCCGACTTCCCCGCCCGGTTTGTGAATGGCTGGCGGATCAGGCCAATGCTCCACCGCAGGAACATGGCGTACCGCGTGGCAAGCCGGCCGAGGTGTCACGCACCGATCCGGCGTCGGCATGGTCTGCGCGCACGGCGCGGGGCCGGTTCGGCTATGCCCTGAATGTCCTGATTGACACGCCGGGAGGGGTAACGATCGACGTGGAGGCCAGCCCCGCCCGCTTTGCGGCGGAAGTCGATGCGGGGCGGACAATGCTGGCACGGGCCGATGATCGGTTCGGCTACCGGCCAAAGCGTGTCGCGGCCGACACCGCCTATGGCAGCGCCGCGTTCCTGGCGTTCGTCACCGATCGCGGCACCATCCCGCATATCCCGGTGCTGGAAGGGAGCACCTCAAGGTTTGTGACACGGACAGCGGTAAGCTGAACAGGTAGCGAACAGGGCGGCTCAGGCCACCTTGGCTCCGGGTCCGCCGGCGATGTTGAGTGCGCGGTAGCCGTCTTGATCGAGCTCGGCAGCGGCGTTTTGCCAGAGGTAATCGCCGGTCAGGCTGATGTGTCGCCAGCCTAGCGGGGCTACATGGGCGAGCAGCTCGTCGGGCGCGGGCTCGCCGCTGGCGCGCAGATGCTCGACGGCGCGGCCCATGTAAAGCGTGTTCCAGTACACGATCGCGGCGGTGACCAGCGTCAGCCCGGACGCTTTCAGCGCCTGGTTCTCGAACTGCGGATCGCGCAGGCGGCCCTGTTTGTGGACGAACACGGCTTGGGCGAGCGTGTGACGCGCCTCGCCCTTGTTGAGCCCAGCCTGACACTGCTGGCGGAGCGCCCTGGATTCTAGCCAGTCGAGCGTGAACAGCGTGCGCTCGATCCGGCCCAGCTCCTGGAGCGCGAAGTCGAGCCGGTTCTGGCGACGGTACGCGGCCAGCTTCTTCAGCATGACCGACGGTAGCACCACGCCGGCCTTCACGGACGCGGCGAGCCGGACGATCTCGTCCCAGCTTTCGCGGATGGCAGCGATGTTGAACGGGCGCCCGATCAGCTTCGCGAGCGCCTCGGGGCGGGCCGTGCCCGGGAACAGGCCGAGCCGGCGATCGGCTAGATCGCGCAGGCGGGGCACGAACCGGAAGCCGAGTAGGTGCGCGAGCGCGAACACGTGGTCGGACGCGCCGCCCGTATCGGCATAGTGGGTCGCGGGTTCGATGCCGCAGCCGTGCGCGACCAGCCCGTCCAGCACATAGGGCGCCTCCGCCGCGGTCGCCGAGATCAGCCGGACATGGTAGGGCGCGTAGGTATCGGCGACATGGGCGTAGATCTTCTGCCCCGGCTCCCGGTCGTAGCGCGCGTTGGTGCTGCCGGCCGCGCCCCGCCTGCCCGAGCGGAAGAACTGCCCGTCCGAGCTCGACGCGGTGCCGTCGCCCCACACGCGCGTGAGCGGCAGCGCGGCTTGCGCGTCCACCAGATGGCGCAGCCCTGCCGCGTAATTCTCTTCCGATACGTACCAGCCATGCGTCCAGGCGAGCTGGGCGTAGGTGACGCCCTGGCTGGCGTTGGCCATGCGCTCGATGCCGAGGTTCGTCGCGTCTGCCAGGATCGCGGCGAGCACGGCCTGCGGGTTGGAGTGGGCGCGGCCCGAGCGCAGTTCCGGAAATGCGCACAGGAACCCGGTGCGGGCTTCCACCTCGGCGAGCAGCTCGGTGATGCGCACGCGGGGCATGAGCCGGTCGACGGCCGCGTCCAGCCTGTCGGCCGCAGCGGGCGTTACGGCCGCGAGCGGGCTGACCCTGAGGTTACCGCCCCGCAGCTCCACGCCGTCGAGCGTGCCGCGCTTCAGCGAGCCTGCGAACCGGCGCAACCGCCAGTCGAGCAGCCTGGCGCGCCCCTCCAAGTAGCGGCTGACGTCGGTGTCGAACGGCAGCGTGAGCGCGATCTCGGCCGCTTTGCCGGGCGGGAGCATATAGCTGTCGAAGCGCAGGTGTTCGCGCGTACCCTCCACCCACAGGTCGCCCGATTGGAGCCGCTCGCGCACGGTCGCGACCGTGGCGGTTTCGTAGCGACGGCGGTCGATGACGCCGCCCTCGGTGATCGCCGCCTTCCATTTTCTGGAAAACGGCATGGGCGCATCGGCCGGTACGTCTCGCCGCCCGGTCGCGTTCAGCGCGCGCACGACCTTGATCGCGCCGAGCACGCCGTCGCGCGAGCCTGCCGCCTTGAACCGGAACGCGTCAAAAAACGCGGGCGCGTAGCGCCGCATCGTCATGTAGCGCCCCGCCGCGCGGATCAGCGGCTCGTCGCGAGTCAGGTCGGCGATCGCGGTCGCCTCGCTCTCGGCGTCCAGAAGCCTCGTCCAGCCCACCCCGTCGTCGAGCGCCGCCCAGACGTCCAACCCGTCCTCGCGCGCGACCCGGAGTGCGCCGACCGTGGCGCCCAGCAGCCGCATGAGCCGGTTCACGTCGCGTGTGGTCGCCTCGATGCCGCGCTTCTGCGCGGCCCTGGCCCTGGCGAACAGGAGGCCGGTCTGCTTGCCGAACATCTCGATCGCGGCGTCCGCGAGCCGCGCTTCCAGGTCGATGACGGCTGCGGCGAGTGTCGCGCGCCTTCTGCGGAGCGAGTAGTCGGACAGGAGGAACGCGGGCGCGACGTGGCCTTCGCGCACGAGCTGCTCGAAGCGGTGCTCGTGGATGCGGCCGGCCATGCCCGGGTCGAGCCCGAGCCGGCGCACGTGCGCGAGCCGGGCGAGAATGCCGGCGAGATTGCGCGCGGTCGGGCTGTCCGACGTGTCGCGCAGCCACGCGAGCGGCGTCGTGCTGCGATCCTGGTCCACGATCAGCAACGCATCCAGCCCCGTCACCTGCTCCGGAGCAAGCGCATCGACCAGCGTGTCGGCCGCGAGGCGGCGCGCCATGGCGCGCCCCGCCACCCCGATCCGCTCGATACGGGCGGGCGCGGGCAGAACGATCCGGGCAGCACGCAAATGGCCCAGCACTGCCGCGGCGATCGGCTTGCCCCGTTCGGTCGCTTCCGCCGCGCGGGTGGCTGCGCCGAGCGCGCCGGGGACGTCGGCCGCCTCGAACGCGCGCAGGCGCAAACGCTCCATCGCCTCCCAGGCGTGTTCGAGCCGGGTCTGGGCGCGATGCGCGTAGCCCTCGAACGCTGTGGGCGCGATGTCGAGTTGCGCGGCCAGGTGCCGGATCAGAAAATCGGGGACGACATCGTCGTGGCGTATGCCGAAGCCGGGATGACGCAGCAGGGCGAGGTGCAGCGCGAAGCCGAGCCGGTTGGCGTCGCCGCGCTTCGCTTCGATCAGTGGCCGGTCCTCATCGGCAACCGTGTAATGCTTGGCGAGCGAGGCATGGTCGAGGGGCACGCCGAACAACGCGCGGCGTTCGTCGCCCGTTAACAGATCGCGTCTGGCCATCGATCACCCCCTGTCCGGGAGCGTATAGTTTATGGCCGACACGTGCGAGGTGTCGCGTAACTCTCAAGTTTCGCGACAGCGGCCCTGACCGGTCACGCCACGAGGTGTAAACGCTCGCGCTAAGTGGCGGCATTCTGATCGCGCTATTTGTCGGCGAGCGTCGCTACGCGGCTACCGGCTTGGTCTCGGCCGATCGCACATAGGCGTAGAGTGTTGGCTTGGAGATGCCGAGCATCGAGCAAATCTTGGCGATCGGCATCGTGTTCTCGTGGTAGAGCCTGACGGCCAGGTCGCGCTTGTCCTTGCCGAGTGCGGCCGGCCGGCCACCCTTCTTGCCGCGAGCGCGGGCTGCGGTGAGACCGGCCTGGGTCCGCTCGCGGATCAGGTTGCGCTCGAACTCCGCCAATGCCCCGAACAGGTGGAAGGTAAGCTTGCCCGACGTGGTGGTCGTGTCGATCGCCTCGTGCAGGCTCAGCAGCCCGACCTTTTCCTCGTCGAGGTAGGTCATCCATCCGATCAGATCACGGAGCGAGCGGCCGAGCCTGTCGAGGCGCCAGACCACCAGTGTGTCGCCGGCGCGAAGCAGCTCCTTCACCTTTTCCAATCCAGGGCGAGCGGCAGTCGCCCCGGAGGCCTTGTCGGTGATGACCTTCTCGCAGCCGGCAGCCTTCAGCGCATCACGCTGGAGGTCCAGGTTCTGCTCGGCGGTCGATACGCGGGCGTAACCGATTTTCATGCGTAGGGCCGGTGGCGCCCCGATCGGGCGCGGTTTGGGAAGAAAGTCGTCATCGGCAGGTCTATGTTGCCCTAGTTTTCTTTACCGGGTAGATTTACGTCGAACAGGCCGGTTTGGCAACGCGAGCGGACTCGCATGGCGATGGGCAGGCAAATCTCCGTTTTCCTTACCTGCGACACGGACCGTCGGCGGTGACGCATCCGGCGCTTGTCCCGCCGCTGGCGATCGAGCGCTACCGCGTCCTTGAACCGCACCTCGCCGATGGCATCCCGCTCGCGGACCTCGCCCGCACCGGCACGCTGAGCGAGCGGACGTTGCAGCGCTGGCTCGGGCGCTACCGTGCCGAAGGACTTGCCGGTCTCGCGCGTCTGCCGCGCAACGATCGGGGCAGGCTGCACCTACCGGAACATCTGGTCGAACTGACCCGCACTCTCGCCACCAAGCGCCCGCGACCCCCGGTCGCCGCCATTCACCGAAAGGTGCAGGAACTCGCCATCGCGCATGGACACCGAACCCCCAGCTATGCGGCCGTCGCGCGTGTCGTCAGGGCGATACCGGCAAGCCAGATCGCCGCAGCCTCCGATCCGGCCGTCTACCGCGACCAGCACGAGCTAGTGCATCGGCGCGAAGCCGCGACCTCGAACGAGATGTGGCAGGCCGATCATACCGTTCTCGACATTCTCGTGCTCGATGATGCCGGAACCCCGGTGCGTCCTTGGCTGACCGTCATCGTTGACGATCACAGCCGAGCCATCGCCGGTTACTTCCTCAGCCTCGATGCCCCCAGTGCCCTCAACACGGCGCTCGCCTTGCGGCAGGCGATCTGGCGCAAGCCCAATCCCGAATGGATCGTCAGCGGCATTCCCGAACAGCTTTACGTCGACAACGGCTCGGATTTCATCTCCGAGCATATCGAGCAGGCGTGCATCGCCCTCAAAATCCGCCTCATCCATTCGCTGCCGGGGCGTCCTCGCGGGCGCGGCAAGATCGAGCGGCTGTTCCGCACCATCAACGACATGTTCCTGCCCGACCTGCCCGGCCACCTGATCGCGGGCAAGCCGCTGTCGGCGCCAGTGCTCACGCTCGACGAGCTGCGCGCCCGCTTCGAGGCGTTCGTGTGCGGCGTCTATCATCGTCGCCCGCATGGCAGCACCGGCGAACCGCCGATCACGCGCTGGCAGAAGGGCGGGTTCCTGCCCGCAATGCCCGACAGCCTTGAACAGCTCGACATGCTGCTCGTGCACGTGCCCAAGCCCCGTAAAGTGCTGCGCGACGGCATCCGTCTGATGGGCAGGCGCTATGTCGAACCCACGCTCGCGGCCTTCGTCGGCGAGCAGGTCGAGGCGGTCTATGACCCCCGCGACCTGACCGAGATCCACGTCTACCACCAGGGCCGGTTCGTCTGCCGTGCGCTCAGCTCCGAGCACGCTGGGCACCCGTCGTTGCGCGCGATCCAGCGCGCCCGGCGCGGCGCGAAGGAGCGCGACAAGCAGGTGCCTGCCCCCACGGAGACCTTCGATGGCGACCAAGAGGATACGGCTTCCCGGCCCACCACCTACCGAGGGCTCCGGCTCTACGCCGCTGACGATTGAGTTCCTGGTCGAGCAGCCGTTCCTGGCGACCCGCGAACATGCCCGGTTCGTCGAGTTTGCCGAAGCCTGCGCGCACTACCGCTATATCGGCGTGTGTCATGGCCGGCCGGGCGTCGGAAAGACGCGATCGGCGCGCGAGTTTTCCAGCTTCCCCGACCTGGGGGAATATGCCGCGCTCCGTCCCATTGCCGCGCTCCTTGGCGAAAAGGTCGCTCGCTGCCGCGCCGTCTTCTACACCGTGTCGGTCAGCAACACGCCCAAGACGATCGACGCGGTGTTGGGCCTCAACCTCATTAAGCTGGGCTATGCCCGGCTGACGGTCGCGGGCGGCTCGCAGGACGAAATCACCCATGACGCCGCCCGCATCGCCTGCCCCCTCGTCATCGTCGACGAGGCCGACCGCCTGACCATAAAGTCGCTCGAACATCTCCGCGACATGGCCGATCGCCACGGCTTCGGGCTGATCCTGATGGGTATGCCGGGCTTGGAGAAGCGCCTCGCCCGCTATGCCCAGCTCTACTCGCGGATCGGCTTCGTCCACGAGTTCAAACCGCTTACCGAGACCGAAATGCGGCTGCTGCTCGCGACCCACGCCGGCGATTTCGGGATCAGCTTCGACCCGGCCCAACTCGACGCGATCGAAGCGCAGGCAGCCGTGATCCGCATCACGCGCGGCAACTTCCGGCTCATGGAGCGCCTGTTCGCGCAGATGCGGCGGATCATGACCCTCAACCGCGTCGAGGAGGTCACCGCTGACATCGTTCAGGCCGCGCGCGATTGCCTCGTCATCGGACCCGGCAACTGACAAATAGCGCGATCAGAACGCCGCCATTTAGCGCGAGCGTTTACACACGAGGGCGGACGCTGTCGCAAATGTCTGTTGCTAATCAGCCGTGTTCCAATGCACATCTGCGACATGCTCCTCGGCTATGCGCGCGTATCTACCGACGATCAGGATCTCACGCTTCAAAAGACGGCACTGAAGGCGGCCGGATGCCGGCGGACATTCGAGGAGAAGGTGTCCGGCGCCAAGCGCGCCCGACCGGAACTCGACCGGATGCTGGAGCAGCTGCGCGACGACGACGTGGTTGTGGTCACCCGGCTCGATCGCCTAGCGCGGTCGACGCGCGACCTGCTCGACATCGCCGAGAAGCTGAACGAGGCGGGAGCGGGGCTGCGCTCGCTCGCCGAGCCCTGGGCCGACACGACCACGCCTGCGGGACGCATGGTGCTCACCGTGTTCGCCGGCATCGCGGAGTTCGAGCGCGAGCTGATCCACCAGCGTACCAGTTCCGGCCGCGCGGCAGCCATGGCGCGCGGCGTGAAGTTCGGGCGTAAGCCCAAGCTCACTCCGGACCAGATCGCGCTCGGACAGCGTCTCGTCGGCGAAGGCACATCGGTGCGCGAAGCGGCGAAGCTGCTGAAGTGTCATCATGCCACGCTCTATCGGGCGCTCAACCATCCGGCGCAGATGCCCGTACATCGCTCGACACGTTGATTGAGGAGTAGGATTTCGCCATGATCTTCGCGCTTCTACTAGCGGCAAGTTCGCCGAATTCCGCGCTGGAGGCGGAGCGGGCCTACTCGGAAGCTGTACTTGCCAGTGGCCGTCAGGCAGCGGCACGCAGTTTCGGTCCACAAAGCGACCCCTGGCCAATACAACATGCGCCCGAAACCGCGCGCTCTCCATCTGTGGCCAGCATGTTGCAAGCAGCCGAGAGTAGCCGAAGGTGGTGGCTCACAATGATGAGTGTCGAGAGCCATGCCGAGCGCAGACCCGAACTTGTCTTTCCGTCCTGTGATCCGAGCGGGTCGGCAGTTGTTATCGGCGGGCTGTACGATGGCGGAAATCGAGTTGGATCATATAAGACGCTTTGGCGGAACAGTGCTGAGGGGTGGCGCTGGGAAATCGACGACTATCGTCGGGATGGATCGAAGGCATTAGCGGCAGAAAGTTTACAAGCGATCGAACCTGAGTGCTCGGCAAAACTCACCAATGAACAGCTCCAAATCCAAGCCGTTAGCGATGCGAAAGAGATCGCGTCTGTTTTGCGACAGGAGCAGGCCGGCAAACAGGTCGACTGGTTGGCTGTTCCAAGACGAAGCGTGGCCGAAGACGTTATCTTTGTCGGCAACGATGGCCGACGCATCCGCAGGCTCCCCGCCAAGCTGCCCATTCGGCGCATAGCGGGTGCGTTATCGTCCGGAAGCAGTTACGATGAAACGCTACGGTGGAGTAGCCGCGTCCTGGACGGGTCTGCACAAGCCCATAGCTTTCAGATCACCCAGTGGCGCGGTCCCAAGAATGGATGGCAGATCGTCTACTACGAGCTCCGCGGGTGAAACATCACGAGAGGTGATCCGGTAACTTCCAACTCGTCCAACCTCACAAACCCACGAAACTTAATATACTTTGCGGCAACGCTCAGGCCTTTGTTGACCATTTGTTCCGACTGCCGCTGTCCATATGACAAACCTTGAGGTGCCCCCTGGAACGATCCGAACAGACCAAGGGCAAATTCCCCCGCGAAGCCTTCCGCTATGAACGGGAGCAGGACCGCTATGTCTGCCCCGCTGGGAAGATACTGGCCTTTCGCGGTGCCGATCGTCGGGCCGGCTTCCTCCGATACAGCGCTAGTCCTGCCGATTGCCGCGCCTGCCACCTCAAACGAAAATGCACCGCAGGCAGCAACAGGTCGGTCACGCACAGCGAACATGAGAACGTGCGCGAGCTGGTGCGCGGCGAGATGCAGACGCCCCTGTTCAAGCGGTCGATGCGGCTGCGTCGAGGCGTCGAGCGGGTGTTTGCCGATGCGAAGGGCAAGCGGGGACTGACTCGCTTGCACCTTCGCGGCCTGCGCGGTGCCGAGGAAGAGTTTCTGTTGGGTGCGACGATTGCCAATCTCGTGCTGTTGGCCCGCCCCGATGCGCAACCGGCCCAGACCCGCCGCCCGCCTCCGGTGCCGGAACGCATCGACCACATGGCCCGGATCAGCCGGGGCCGGTTCGAGCAATCCTATTACGCGACGATCTTCTGACGCCAATTAACCAGGTTCGCGCTCGGTCGCAGGGAAGTGGCGATAGAAGGTGGAACGGCCGACCTGTAGCAGCTTCGCGACCTTCGCTGGTTTGTCGCCAGCCTTGAGCAGCTTGCGGGCGGTGTCGAGCATGTCGGGCGTCATGACTGACTTGCGGCCTCCGCCCGTGCCGCCCTTGGCCCGTGCCGCTGCCAAACCGGCAATCGTCCGTTCCTTTATCAGCTCGCGCTCCATCTCCGCGACGGAAGCGAGGATATGGAACAGCAGCCGCCCGGATGGAGTGGCCGTGTCGAACCCGTCCGTCAGCGATCGAAAATCAATCTTGCGAGCGGACAGGTCGGCCGCCAGTTCGATCAAGCCCCCGATCGAACGGCCAAGGCGATCGAGCTTCCATATCACCAGCGTGTCACCCGCCCGCACGAAATTGAGGGCTTCGGTCAGACCGGGACGGTTCAACTTCGCGCCGCTCACCTTGTCGGTGAACAGCTTTTCGCACCCGGCCTTGGTCAGCGCATCGGTTTGTAGTGTCAGGTCTTGGTCGGAGGTCGAGACACGCGCATAACCAACCAGCATGAGTCCCGTTATCCCATCTCAAACAGCGAATTTCGGGACTCATATTTCGGGAACATATTTTGGGAAAGCCCCAGCGGAGATACGACGCATTTTTGTGGCGGTGACGATCGTCCCGTTGGAGGTTCCCAATCGGGAAGGCTGATAACCGGCTCACCCATGGAATAAACCCGGGCGAGCGTCGTCTATGCTTTCAGGACTGATGCGCCGGAGGCTTATGCGTAGACGATATTGGATGCTCGGTCTGACTGCTTCGGCCCTGCTCACAGGCGCAGTCGCGGCCGCCCCTGCCGGTGGTTACGCCAGCATGGTGGCTGCCGCGATGGACCGGATGATGGCGGGCATGATGGTCAAGCCGTCCGGCGACGTCGACCGCGACTTCGTGGCGATGATGCTCCCGCATCATCAGGGTGCCATCGATATGGCGGTGGCGGAGCTTCGCTACGGCCACAACGAGCAGCTCAAGCGCATCGCGCAGGAGATCATCATTGATCAGCAGCAGGAGATCGCCGCCATGAAGCTGGCGATCGGTCAGCCGCTACCCCCTTCGACGCCAGCCCCGACGCAGGGCGGCGACCACCACAGCCATATGGAGCACTGACATGATCCGGACCATCCTTCGATCGGCCGCCTTGCTGATGAGCGCCGCACCGGGGATCGCCATGGCCCAGCAGGCGCCATGGAACGCCAGGGACGTACCCGTCAGCCACCGCGACCGCGTCTATGCGTCCGAACAATTCTCCAACACGGTGTCGGTGACGGACCCGGCCGACAACCGGCTGCTCGGCGTCATCAAGCTGGGCGATCCCCAGCCGATGAACTTTTCGCCGCTCTACAAGGGACAGGTGCTGGTCCACGGCCTCGGCTTCTCGCCGGACGGGAAGACCTTGGCGGTCGTGTCGATCGGATCGAACGCCGTGTCGTGGATCGACACCGCCACCAACACCGTCAAGCACACGACCTATGTCGGGCGCAGTCCGCACGAGGCGTTCTTCACGCCAAACGGCAAGGAGGTGTGGGTTACGGTACGCGGCGAGGACTATATCGCCGTGCTCGACCCTACGACGTACAAGGAGACGGGGCGCATCAAGACGCCCGGTGGTCCGGGCATGACGATCTTCTCTCCCGATGGCCGGTACGGCTATGTCTGTTCGTCGTTCAATCCGGTGCTGGCCGTGTTCGATGTCGCGACCCACGCGCAGGTCGGACAGGTGGCACAGCCAAGCCCGTTCTGTCCCAATATTGCCGCGACGCCGGACGGCAAGCAGGTGTGGTTCACGCTGAAGGACATCGGCAAGACGGTCGCATTCGATGCGAGACCACCCTTCGCGATCCTGAAGGTGCTGGATACCGGGCCGATCACCAACCATGTCAACTTCGCCCGCACGGCCAAGGGGCAGTTCGCCTATGTGACGGTCGGCGGAGAGAATGCGGTGAAGGTGTTCCGCACATCCGACTTCGCGCCCGTCGCCACCATCCCGGTCGGCAAGATGCCGCACGGTGTCTGGCCATCGGGCGACGGCCGGCGCATCTACGTCGGGCTGGAGAATGCCGATGAGCTCGCCGCGATCGACACCGCTGGCAACACGGTCGTTGCCACCGTGCCGGTCGGACAGGCACCGCAGGCGATCGCCTATGTGTCGAACGCAGTTCCGACAGGCCCCGGCACCGACAATCTCCAGCCGCTCGGCACGGCCGGCAAGGCGTTGCATCTGACCATGGGGCCGATCGGCGGCAAAGGTACAGCAAGCAGCATCACCCTCTTCGACCAGGGCATCATTCAGGTCGTGCAAAGTGCCGTTACCGGTTTGCAGCCCAAAAAGCCTTACATGCTCGTGCTGACCGCCAATGCGGACGGCAGTGGTGCGGTAGAGCCGCTTGCGAACTTCATGAGCAACCCGGCAGGTGCGGCGATCGTCAACGCATCGGGTCCGATCCGGCAGATCGTTCAGGGCAGCACCGCGACGCCCCGGCGCTTTCTGGCGGTGGCGGAGGTGGTGAACGGCGCGCCTGGACGCATCGTGCAGGTGCAGCGCGACTGAAATGGACCCTCTTGCCGCCGCGATCGAACCCCTGATCCCCGGCCTGCGCCGCTATGCCCGGTCGTGGCTGCGCGATCGGGCGATGGCGGACGACGTGGTGCAGGATTGCCTCGAGCGCGCGGTCGGGCGATGGCGACAGCGGCGCGGGGTGGAGGTTCGCCCATGGGTCTACGCGATCCTGCACAATCTGTTGGTCGACCATCAGCGGCAGCGTAGCCGGCGAGGCACGGCGGTTCCGCTCCACCTCGTGGATGACGCCGCGCTCGGCCGTCCGGCCGATCAGGACACAGGCCTGCACCACCGCGACCTGCTGCGCGCGCTTGATGCGTTGCCTGAAGAGCAGCGAACGGTGCTGCTCCTCGTATCGGTCGAGGGTCTGCCCTATGCGGAGGTCGCTGCCGTCGTCGGCGTGCCGCTGGGCACGGTGATGTCGCGCATATCGCGGGGGCGCGACCGTCTGGCGACACTCCTCCGGGAGGGTGAACGGCCGCGATTGAGGAGCGTGCAATGACCAGCCCGATCGGCGAGGACGATCTGGCCGCATGGATCGATGGCAGGTTGTCGCCCGAGCGGCAGCGCCTGGTTGACGCCTACCTTAAAGGCCAGCCGGATCTGCATGCCCGTTTGCGGGAGCAGGCGGAGCAGGCGCGAGCCCTTGCATCCCTATTCACCACGATCGCGGACGAACCCATTCCGGCGACGATGCGCGTGGCAGCGATCAGGGGACGGCAAAGGCAACCGCGTTGGCAACTCGCCATTGCCGCGTCACTTCTGCTGGCGTTGGGGTTTGGCGGGGGCTGGTCGAGCGCGCGGTGGAGCGGTGAACCCCGCGCGGGCATCGCGGCGCTGGCCAACGAGGCGAGTGACAATTTCCGTGTCTATGCCGCCGACCGGATACGACCGGCGGAAATCGGCCCCGACCAGCGCGCCATGCTGATCCGGTGGACCTCCGCCCGACTGGGTGAGCGCGTCACCATCCCGGACCTCAGCACAGCCGGCTATCGCTATGGCGGGGGGCGATTGGTCGCGACGCCTCACGGCCCTGCGGCACTGCTCCTCTACGACGGACCGCAAGCGTCGAAACTCGCGGTGCTGACGAGGCCTATGCAGATCGACAAGACCGCGAGCATGACCAGCACGTCCAGCGGGACCATGGGCCGGGTCACATGGGCGGTTGATGGGATCGGCTATAGTGTGGTGGGCGAGCGACCCGCGGCCGAGTTGCATCCGATCGCCGACGAGGTCCGGCGCCAGGCCGATGCGGCGTTGGTGTCCTGATTGCACCTTGCCGCTTCCCGACGCTGACAGGCACCGGGCGGTCCAGCGGGATCACGGCTTGCGCTCGACATCCTTCCTGTCGGCGTCAGGCGAGCCCGCTCGCGGATGCGGCGTTCCAGCGGCGCACCGACGAACAGGACGAGCATTGCAAGGCTCACCCCGCCGATGATGAGCGGCCACACTGCCAACCCCGCTGCCGCGCCGATCGTGGCGGTGACCCAGATGCACGCGGCGGTCGCGAGGCCATGCACCTCCTGACCCTGGCCGACCCGCAGCACCGCACCGGCACCGATGAAGCCGACGCCGGACAGAATGCCCTGCATCGCCCGTCCTGCGGCATCGGCGTTCACGTTCGGCAAGCCACTATGCACGATCGCCTGCACGGCGATGCAACTCGCCAGACCGACCAGACCCAGCGTCCGCAGGCCCATGATCTGCCGGTTCTCCCGCGAGCGTTCCCAGCCGAGCACCATCCCGGCCGCGGTCGCCACCACCAGGCGACTAATCGCATCGATCCAGAAGGCGATGTCCGATGCCGCTGATGCTTCGATCATTCGACCAGCACGTGAACGTGATGCCAGGCGGTGCACAGATAGCCGGCGAAGTTCCACATCGTGTCCGGTCGTTCGGGCTGTCCCTGTCCAGCCTCGTCGAAGGCGCGCACGACAAGGTGCTGGCGTCCCTTGGCAAGCGTGGCATCGAGGGTCCAGCGCCGCCAACCCCAGTGCGTCACCGGATCATCGGCGAACGTCGCCTGTTGCCAGTCGCGACCGCCGTTCACCGACACCTCGACCCGAGAAACACGGCGGTCATAGGCAATAGCATATCCCTCAATCCGCACCTCCCCGGCGGCCAAACTCTCGCCCGCACCGGGCGAGCAGATCGCGGCGTTGAGCGGCATGGCGTTGATCGTCAGACCCTGGCTCCAGTCGACGGTGTCGCTCGTCACATCGGCGGGAAACAGCTTGTAGTCGTGCGCCTGGATCGGTGCGTCGGAAGGCGTGTCTCGCACCTCGATCCGTGTCAGCCATTTGGCGCTGCGCACGCCTGCATAGCCCGGCACCACCATGCGGAGCGGGGCGCCATGTTCGGGCGTCAGCGGCTCGCCGTTCATCGCCCAGGCAATGAGGACGTCGGGTTGCCGCGCCTTGTCCATGGCGATCGAGACCCCGAACAAGGCTTCTTCGCCCTCCACGTCCACCTCGTCGGCGCCGGTGAACGCCACGAACAGGTTGGACGCATCAGGCGCGCCAACTGCATCGAGCACATCGGCCAAGCGTACGCCGGTCCACTCCGCATTGCCAATCGCGCCGACATCCCAAGGATCGCCCGACGTCTTGCCGACCTGCTGGAGGTCCGTGCGCCGGTTACCCGCGCATTGGAGCACGGCTGTCACCGAGTGCGTGGAAAACGTAGCTTTCAGTTCTTCCACCGAGAAGGAGCGGCTCGCTATGCCCGTCCCGCTCACCTCGATCCGATGATTGGCGGGCAGATCCGGCACTGGCCCGTGGCTGCGCACGTAGAACAGCGCCTGCGGCGTCAGGAACCGCTCGATCAACGCACCGGGCGTCGGCTCGGCGTTGTAGGGATCGGAACTGCGCTCGATCATATCGGTCATGGACGATCAAACGTCGCGGGCCCGCGTAACGCTTCAAGTCTTCGAGACCTTCGCAGACGAAAGGCTGCCGATCATTCCGATATCCAGATTGGAATGACCATATCAAACGGTTGGTCGTATCGATCAAGACGCGCGATATATGCTGCATGACCCTGGAGCAGCTCAGAATATTCGTCGGCGTCGCGGAGCGCGAACACGTTACCAAGGCAGCGGAGGCGCTGAACGTCACGCAGTCTGCTGCCTCCGGCGCGGTTGCGGCCCTCGAAGCGCGCTACGGGGTTCCTCTGTTTCACCGCGTCGGGCGTGGCATCCAGCTGACCGAGGCGGGCCGCGGCTTTCTGGAGGAAGCGCGCGCGGTGCTGGGGCGGGCAGCGCATGCCGAGACGATGCTGGCGGACTATGCCGGGCTTGCGCGTGGTTCGTTGCGGATCGTCGCCAGCCAAACGATCGCGAGCTATTGGTTGCCGGCAAAGCTCGCCGCCTTCCACGAACGCCACCCGCAGATTGCGGTCGAGCTGGCGATCGACAACACCGAGGGCGCGGCAGCGCAGGTGCTGAGCGGCGCGGCGGAACTCGGCTTTGTCGAGGGCGAGGTGGATGAACCGGCGCTCGCCCACTGGAAGGTCGGGCGTGACCCGATGGTGCTGGTCGGCCGCGAGGAAGCCGAACGCATCGACGAGGCCTGGCTGCGCACTGCACGCTGGATCGTCCGTGAGCAGGGATCGGGTACGCGCTCGACCTTCGAGGACGTGCTGCGAACGCGCGGGTTTGATCCGGCCCAGCTGACGATAGCGATGACGCTGCCGTCCAACGAGGCGGTGCGCACCGCCGTTGAGGCCGGTGCCGGCGTTGCCGTCTTGTCGCGATTGGTCGTCGCGCGCGCGCTCAAGGCCGGCGATCTGGTCGAGCTGCCGCTCGGGCTGCCCGACCGCGCCTTTCACGCGCTGCGCCACAAGGAACGCTATCGCACCCGCGCGGCCGACGCGCTGACGGATCTTATCAAGGAGCAGGTCGCATGACTGCCGACACGCACTCCGTTCTCAGCGGCCTCAAGCCGCTCAGCCGGCTCGATCACCCCCGCGAGATGATCCGCCAGTTCACCCCCAACTGGTTCGCCGCGACGATGGGCACGGGCATCCTTGCCCTCGCGCTGCCGCAGGTACCCGGCATTGGACCCTTGCTGAAGCCAATTGGCGAGGTGTTGTGGTTCTTCAACATCGCGCTCTTCGCGCTGTTCGCCGGCCTCTATGGCGCTCGCTGGGCGATGTTCGGGCACGAGGCGCGGCGCATCTTCGGGCACAACACCGTGTCGATGTTCATCGGGACCATTCCGATGGGGCTGGCGACGATCATCAACGGCTGTCTCGCCTTCGGCATCGCGCGGTTCGGAAATGGCATCGTGCCGGTCGCGCATATCCTGTGGTGGATCGACGCCGCCATGTCGCTCGCCTGTGGCGTGCTGATCCCGTACATGATGTTCACCCGTCACGAGCACAGCCTGGACGGCATGACCGCGGTATGGTTGCTGCCGGTCGTCGCTGCCGAAGTGGCGGGCGCCAGCGGCGGGCTGCTCGCGCCGCATCTGGCCGATCCTCACGCGCAGCTCGTCACGCTTGCGACCTCCTATGTGCTGTGGGCCTATTCGGTGCCGGTCGCGTTCGGCATCCTCGCCATCCTCATCCTGCGCATGGCGCTCCACAAACTGCCGCACGAGAGCATGGCGGCGTCCTCCTGGCTGGCGCTGGGACCGATCGGCACGGGTGCTCTGGGCATGCTGGTGCTCGGGGCGGACGCGCCGGCGATCCTCGCGGCGCACGGGCTGGCCGGTGTCGGTGCCGTCGCGCAAGGGATCGGCGTTGTGGCCGGACTCTGCCTGTGGGGCTTCGGCCTGTGGTGGCTGGCGCTCGCGACGCTCATCACCATCCGCTACTGGCGCGCCGGCGTGCCGTTCAATCTGGGCTGGTGGGGCTATACCTTCCCGCTCGGCGTCTACACCGTTGCCACCTTCCGCCTCGGCACGACGCTCAATCTCGGCTTCTTCGGTATTGTCGGCACGGTGCTGACGATCGCGCTTGCGGCGATGTGGCTGCTCGTCGGCGCCAAGACGCTGGCCGGCGCATGGCGCGGCAACCTGTTCGTCTCACCCTGCATCGCCACCCCGAACTGATCCGCCATGATGATCGGATCAGTCGGTCCGATCACTTGCAGAACGCCCCTTCGATCCGCCAGCGTGACTGGCCACAGGAGAGCCTTGTCATGGACAATTTCGACGCCGGGCTGGCGAGTGAGACCAGCCGTCGCCGCTTTCTCAGGCATGCCGCGCTCGGTACCGTCGGCCTTGCCGCCGCGCCTGCGCTGGCGCAGCAGCTCGTCGACCTGAAGCTGCCCGGCGGCAATGCCGAACGGCCGATGACCAGCGCCTTTCCCGGCAAAGGCAGCATGATCCTTCAGCGCGTCCATCCGCCTTTGCTGGAGACGCCGATGGAGGTGTTCGACAAGTCGGTGTTCACCCCCAACGACCAGTTCTTCGTCCGCTGGCACTGGGCCGATATCCCGACCTCGATCGATGTCGAGACTTTCCGCCTCAACGTCTTCGGCCACGTCAATCGGCCGCTGTCGATCAGCCTCGCTCAGCTGCTGCGCCTGCCGCGGGTCGAGATGGCGGCGGTGAACCAGTGCTCGGGCAACAGCCGAGGGCTGTTCCAGCCGCGCGTCGCCGGCGCGCAATGGGGCAATGGCGCGATGGGCAACGCCAAGTGGCTCGGTGTGCGCCTGCGCGACGTGCTCGACCTCGCCGGGGTCAAGGCAGGCGCGGTGCAGGTGCGCTTCGGCGCTCTCGATCAGCCGGTCGTGGCGGGCGCCCCTGACTTTGAGAAGGCGCTCGACATCGACCATGCCCGCGACGGCGAAGTGATGATCGCCTTCGGCATGAACGGCGAGCAGCTGCCGCTCCTCAATGGCTTTCCCTGCCGGCTGATCGTGCCG
The DNA here is from genome assembly GCF_028607085.1 of Sphingomonas naphthae. Classification (NCBI taxonomy): domain Bacteria; kingdom Pseudomonadati; phylum Pseudomonadota; class Alphaproteobacteria; order Sphingomonadales; family Sphingomonadaceae; genus Sphingomonas; species Sphingomonas naphthae. The sequence continues at coordinate 59,753 of NZ_CP117412.1, forward strand.
GGCTGGTACTCGACCTACTGGGTCAAGATGCTGAACTCGATCGAGGTACTGCCCGGCCCCGACGACCAGTATTGGATGGCCAAGGCCTACAAGATCCCCGCGACGCCGGGCGCGAATGTCGCGCCCGGCGCCAGAGACTTCCCGACTGTCCCCATCAACCGCATGATCCCGCGTAGCTGGATGACCAGCCTGCCCGATGGTCAGGCGATCGCCTATGAAGCGTCGATCCCGGTCGGCGGGATCGCGATGGGCGGCGACTGCGGCGTCGCCAAGGTCGATGTGTCGTCGGACGGTGGCCGCACCTGGTACAGGACGACGCTCGGAGCGGACGAGGGCAGGTACAGCTTCCGTCGGTGGGATGGTCGCGTGCCGCTGCGACGCGGTGCCAACCCGATCATGGTGCGCTGCTGGAACACCAACGGTGTCGCCCAGCCGATGAAGCCGATCTGGAACCCGGGCGGGTTCATGCGCGGCAATATCGAGACCACCACCATCATCGCGGCCTGAGGAGCGAGTAGCATGAAGACCCCGTCTCCCGGCATCATGGCCGCTGGCCTGATCGGCCTGACCGGCATTATCCTCGTCTCGATCGGGGCGCCGAGCAGCCGCAAGGCGCCTGCCCCGATCTCCGAGACATCCGAGCCGGCACCGCCCACCAGCGTCTCAGCCCGCGGCTTTTCGCTCGCCTCGACCAGCGTCGACCTGCCGGTCGATGACGCTACCTACCCCGATGGTCCGCACGCCGACGTCATCAACGCCAACTGCACTTCGTGCCACTCGGCCAGCATGGCGCTAACTCAGCCTGCGCTATCGGCGGACCAGTGGAAGGCGACCGTCACCAAGATGCGTGAGGTGTACAAGGCGCCGGTGGCCGAGAAGGACGTTGACGCGATCGTTGCTTATCTCACCGCTATGCCGAGCCAGAAAGCGGCACCCGCAACCGGCAAGGCACAGGATCCCGACCCCAAGGTGGCTCCTGATGTCTCAGGTGGAACCGGATAAGCAAACCTCTCGCATAATCTAAAAAGGCGATTTCGACAGACGATCGGCAGCCTTCAGTAGGACTTTTTCAACAGCCACGTCCGGTTCTGACGCCCGGCGCTTAGCCTAGCTTGTTCAAGGGTTTGCAGGTGTCACAAATCAGCATCGTAATGATCGCTGGGGGCGAGTTACCTGTAAAAGCCAAAAGCCACGACCCGCTCGTCCCGAAAACGAACGGCCAGCGCGAGCGCCGACGACCGTCCCGATTGGGATCCCAATCGGGAAAGGGGACAGAGCGATTGTGGCGGACCTCCTTGGTTCAGGCAGTCACGTTGGCGCTGTCGCCCCCCGTTACGGCGAGGCTCGTACCCGACACCATCGAAGCGCCTTCCGATGCCAGGAAGACGATTGCCGGCGCCATCGCGTCGGGTTCCAGCCACGGCACGCCCAGCGGCAGTTTGGCGGCAAGCGCCTCCGCGGCCGTCTTCTCGTCCTTGGCTTCATCGCCGGTGGGTTGCTTACCGCCGCTCTCGATCGCCTGTGCGTAGCGATCCTCGTGACGCGTCAGAGCGGTATCGATGAGACCGGGCACGAGCGCGTTGACGGTGATCTTGTGTCTGCCGAGTTCGAGCGCAGCCGACTTCATCAGCCCAAGGATGCCCCACTTCGACGCCGAGTAGCTCGCGCCGTTGAGCGTCCCATGCTGGCCCTGCGTGGACGAGGTGACGATGATCCGGCCGCCGCCACGGTCGACCAGCGCGGGAGCGAAGGCGCGAATAGCATTCGCCGTGCCGTTCAGGTTGTTGTCGATCTGGTCGTGCCAGTCGGCGTCGTCCATTTCGAGCAGCGGCTTGAACGCCTGAATGCCGGCGTTGGCGAACAGGATGTCGATCCCACCGAACGCCGACACAACCTCGTCACGCGCCGCGCGCAACGCGCCAATGTCGCGTTGGTCAGCGACGATCGCGTGCCAGCGATGGCCCGCCTTTGCTACCAGCGACCCGGTGTCGTCGAGGTTGCCTCTCGTCGCGGCCGGAAAGGTGTCGATCGGGCTGGGGCGGCGCACAGATCGATGCCGACCACGTCCGCTCCAGCTTGCGCGAGTGCGATGGCGGCGCAGCGGCCGATGCCACGCGCTGCGCCAGTGACGACAGCAACCTTGCCCGCCAAGGCGTCGGAGGCGAACGTCGGCATCACTTTAGCCCCTTCTTGCTGGCGATAACGACGCGGCCGAGCTTGTCAGGAAGGTTCTCGAATTGCTCGATCGAGCCGCCGAACACCGCGGCCAAAACGTCGGCGGGCATCGCTTTGAAGGACTGGACGAGACCGATGTCATCGTCCGGCTCCATTGAGGACGCATTGAAAACGATGAGGACCAACAGATCCTCGGTATCGCTCGCGTTCTCGAAATAATGAAAATGGCCTTGTGGGGCGAAAATCATGTCGCCCTTTCCCGCTTCGAATGGACCGTCCTGCGCCGAATTCGGCCCCACGAAGGTCCAGCGGACGCGACCTTGAAGGACGAAGTTCATCTCCCAGGCGTAGGGGTGCCAATGCGGCTCGCGTACGCCGCCGGGCGCAAGCCGCGCGATGTAGCAGGCCCCCTGCTGTCCCTTCAGGATAGGCCAGTTATGCTCGTGTCCGCCTTGCAGACCGCCGCCGTCGAACACATTGGCAGGTGCTTCAGCCAGATGAAATAGGTGCGGATGGTCAGCATCCACCCCGCCGGCCGGCTTGTCACCTGCAAGCTCCGGCGCTGCTCCGGGATCACTCCAAGCGGCGCTGCCCACTCCTGGACCTTCGGACGGCGACGACACGGAAGGAGCGTCCTTGCCGCTGTCGTGCCCATGCGGACGGTGACGGAAGTCAGCGTCGGTATCGGGTTGCGTAGCGCCATCGGGTGGGTTCGCGTTCGGCATGGAGTAGGTTCCTTTGCGAAGGGATCATTGCACCGCCCAAGGACTAGCTTGAGTCGTGATGTACATAATCGCCAGCGCGCCATATCGGGCCGAACAATCGTGCAATTGGCTTCAGCGACAGATGCAGGACGCCCGTGCGATGGGCATTCTGCCTAGCCCTCTTAATTTTTTTAGGTTTTTTGGGTCTAAGCATGGGTCACGTTCGTTGAAGGGCGGACCGCCGCGCGTTGCGTCCGGTGAATGGGAGCGGACTGATGCGGAAAAGCGGTGTTCTGATCGGGCTCGGTGCCCTCACGATAGCGCTAGCGGGAGCTGCCTACGCCCAGGTGGGTCGCAGCGCTGCGCTGGCGCAGGTGGCGCGCTTCGACCACCAAGTCACCGGCGTCGCCGTCACTGCCGACGGCCGCCGCTTCGTCAACTTTCCGCGCTGGACCGACGACGCACCGATCTCCGTTGCCGAGGTGATGCCCGACGGATCGCTCCGGCCTTATCCCGACGTCAAGTGGAACAGCTGGCGCAACGCCAGGGCAAACGAAATGCCGGTTGGCGAGTATTTCGTCTGCGTCCAGTCGATCGTTCCCGACGGCCACGGCAATCTCTGGGTGCTCGATCCCGGCGCGCCCGGCAACGAGAAGATCCTGGAGGGCGCACCGAAGCTCGTCCGTATAGACCTGAAGACCAACAAGGTGACCAAGGTCATCGCGGTACCGGGCGACGTTGCGTTGCAGGGCACCTACCTCAACGATATCCGGTTCTCGCCCGATGGCCGGACCGGCTACATCACCGACAGCGGCACGCGCGGCGCAATCATCGTCGTCGACTTGGACGACGGAAAGAGCTTCCGAGCGCTTGATGGCCATCCGTCGACCCAGATCGACAAGAGCGTCACCGTCGCCATCGAGGGCAAGTCGCTTGTTCGCCCCGATGGGCGGCAGCCTACGTTCGCGTCCGACGGCATCGCGATCTCGAATGACGGGAAGACGCTCTACTGGCAGGCGCTGACCGGGAAGACGCTCTATTCGATCGCCACCGACAAGCTGCGCTCCGACGTCAGCGAGCGCGACCGCGCCGCCGCGGTGAAGACAGTCGCTACTACTGCCGTCGCCGACGGCCTGTGGATGAGCAAGGCGGGCACCCTCTACATCACCTCGCCGACCGACTATTCGATCCGGCGGCTCGCCGGGACGTCCACCAAGATTGTCCTAACCGACAAACGGCTGCGCTGGCCCGATACGTTCGCCGAAGGGCCTGACGGGACGATCTACGTCACCGCGAGCCACATCCAGGACACGCCATGGTTCAAGCCGGGCGCGCCGCCGTCCATTCGTACCGAGTTGTTCTCCTTCGCTCCGATCCGCTGAGGATCGTCATGGCCTACTTGCGCTACCGCGACGACATCGAGACGCTCGAGCCCGACGAGCAGGAAACGATCGACGGCATCATCCAGGGGATGACCCAGCAGAGCGAGGTGGTCGAGAAGCGCGAGCAGCACGCCGTGCGCGCCAGCCATGCCAAGAGCTCGGCCTGCGTCGTCGGCACGCTGACGATTGCCGACGACCTTCCGCTCGAACTGGCGCAGGGATTGTTCGCCACGGCGGGCAGCTACGACGTAGCGATCCGCTTTGCGCAAGGCCCGGGCGAAACGCTGGGCGATCGCGTGTCCACGCACCGCGGCATGGCGATCAAGGTGTTCGGCGTTGAGGGTGAAAAACTGCCCGGGCATGACGCGCCGACGCAGGATTTCGTCCTTGCCACGGGACGGACGTTCCCGTCCGGAACCGCTTCCGGCTTCCTGAGCGATGCGAAGAAGATCGGCGCGGCGACGCCCATGCCCGAGGGCGTCAAGAGCGCTGTGTCGTCGATGGCGCGCAACTTCAACAAGGTGCTGAGCCTTTTCAACACCGCTTATGCCAAGGCGGATTTCTTCGGCCATCCGTTCAGCCATCCGATCGGCGACGATTATTTCAGCCAGGCGCCGGTGCGCTATGGGGACTACGTCGCCAAGCTCGGGGCGGTTCCAGCGTCGCAGGCGCAGGACGCGCTCGGCGAGTGGCAGCTCGATCCGCATGAAGACGAGGACGGCTTCCGCCATGCCGCGACCGATTACTTCCGCGACCATGAGGCGGTGTTTGAACTTAAGGTGCAGCTCTGGGCGAACGCGGAGACGCAGCCGATCGAGGACGCCTCGGTCGAGTGGCCATCGCAGGACAGCCAGTACCGCACTGTCGCCACGATCCGCATTCCTGCGCAGGAAGCCTATAGCCCGGCGCGCGTGCGCTACTTCGACGAGGTGATGACCTTTCGGCCCGCGCATAGCCTGGCCGCGCATCGGCCGCTCGGATCGGTGATGCGGGCGCGGTTGCAGGTGTATCGTGTGTTGTCCGCCTTTCGCCACCGCGAGAACGGGGTTGCCGAGGAAAACACCGCCGACATCACCGCCATCCCGGCCTAACGCAAAACATGAAGGCGCCGATCATGCCGACAGCCGTCAATACTGCCACATACGCTGCCGTGCCGATCGGCACGGTGCCGACCACGCTGACGATCAACGGTGAGACGCGCACCCGCGCGATCGAGCCCTGGACGACGTTGCTCGATCTGCTGCGGGAAGGCGAAGACCTGATCGGCACCAAGAAGGGCTGCGACCACGGTCAGTGCGGCGCGTGTACCGTGCTGGTCGACGGGCGCCGCATCAATTCGTGCCTCAAGCTGGCGGTGACGCTGGACGGGGCGGAGATCACTACGATCGAGGGGCTAGGCCAGCCGGGCGACCTCCATCCGCTGCAATCCGCCTTCTGCGACCACGACGCGTTCCAGTGCGGTTATTGCACGCCTGGCCAGATTTGCTCGGCGCAGGGCCTCATCAATGAAGGCAAGGCTAAAACCCGCGAGGAGGTCCGCGAACTGATGAGCGGCAATCTGTGCCGGTGCGGCGCCTATTCGAACATCGTCGATGCGGTGCTCGACGTGATCGGAGAAAAGGCATGAACCGCTTCGACTATGCCCGCCCGACCAGCGTCGCCGAAGCGGTGCAGGCGGGTGCCGGAGAGCAGGTCCGCTATCTGGCGGGCGGCACCAACCTGATCGACCTGATGAAGGAGAACGTCGATCGGCCGATGACGGTGATCGACATCAACCGCCTGCCGCTGGACGCGATCGAGGAGCTGGACGGCGGTGGACTGCGGCTGGGCGCGCTCGTGCCGAACGCCGATACGGCCTGGGACGCGCGGGTCGAGCAACGCTATCCCTTGCTTTCCTCAGCGATCCTTGCCGGCGCCAGCCCCCAGTTGCGCAACGCCGCGACCAATGGCGGCAACCTCAACCAGCGCACGCGCTGCTATTATTTCTATGACGTCGCCACGCCCTGTAACAAGCGCGAGCCGGGCTCAGGCTGCGGGGCGATCGGCGGAGTCAACCGCATCCACGCGATCCTGGGCGCAAGTGACCAGTGCATCGCCACGCACCCGTCGGACATGTGCGTCGCGCTGACGGTACTCGACGCGACCGTCCAGGTGACCGGTCGTGAAGGCGACCGAGCGATCCCGATCGCCGACTACCATCGGCTGCCCGGCGACGAGCCGTGGCGCGACAACACGCTGAAGCCCGGCGAATTGGTGACGGGCATCGACCTGCCGGCCGAGGATTTCACCCAGAACTACACCTATCTGAAGCTGCGCGATCGTCTGTCCTACGCCTTTGCGCTGGTGTCGATAGCCGTCGCGATGCGGGTCGAGGACGGCACGATCGCTGAAGCGCGGGTGGCGCTCGGCGGTGTCGCACACAAGCCATGGCGCAGCACGGAAGCCGAGAAGCTGCTGAAGGGCCAGCAGCCGTCGCCGCAGGCGTTCGGCGCCTTCGCCGACGCCCTTCTCGCCGGCGCGGCCGGTCAGGGCGAGAACGACTTCAAAATCACGCTCGCCCGCAAGGCGATCGTTCGCGCACTGAAGCAGGCTGCCGAGGCCACCCCGCAATCGCAGACCGACAAGCGCGTCGCGTAAGGAACAGACATCATGGCTACCGCAGCGAAAATCGGGATTGGAAGCTCGATCAACCGCGTCGACGGGGTTGAAAAGGTCACCGGCACGGCGCGCTACGCCGCCGAGCATCCGGTGGAGAACCTGCTGTACGGCTACATCGTCGAGGCCGCGATCGCCAAAGGGCGGATCGTCAGTATCGATGAGGAAGCCGCGCGCGCTGTGCCCGGCGTTGTCGAGGTCATCACACACCTCAACCGGCCGCACGTCGCCTGGACCGACCACAGCTACCAGGACGAGATGAAGATTCCTGGCTCGCCGTTCCGGCCACTCTACGATGACCGCATCCACTTCAGCCAGCAGCCGATCGCGCTGGTGCTGGCCGAGACGTTCGAGGCAGCGCGCTTCGCCGCCAGCATGGTCGAGGTCGCCTACGAGGCGGAGGCGCACAATACCGACTTCGAGGTTGCGGTCGGCGATAAGTACGTGCCGAAGAAAAAGCGCAGCGGCTATATGGCGCCGAAAAACCGCGGAGACGCGGCGCAGGCGTTTGCGGACGCCCCGCTCAAGGTGGCCGGCGACTACCGGCTCGCGCCGGAGCACCACAATCCGATGGAGATGTTCGGCTCCACCGTCGAATGGCACGGCGACGGCAGCATCACCGTGTGGGATAAGACCCAAGGTTCGCAGGGGGTGCATGCCTACCTTGCCAGCGTGTTCGGCTTTTCGAAAAAGAAGGTACGCGTGCTCAACCCCTATGTCGGCGGCGCCTTCGGCTCCGGACTCCGACCGCAGCATCAGGTGTTCCTGGCGGTGCTCGCCGCCAAGATGCTGGAACGCTCGGTCCGGGTCACGATGACCCGCAATCAGATGTTCAGCCACGCCTATCGCCCCCAGGCGATCCAGAGCATCGCGCTGGGCGCGGAGACGACCGGTAAGCTCACCGCGATCCGCAACGAGGCGACCACCTCCACCTCGCGCTACGAAGATAATATGGAGAACGTCGTCACCTGGGGGCTGATGAACTACGACTGCCCGAACGCCGACGCTGAATACACCGTCGCTCAGATCGACACACCGACATCAGCAGACATGCGCGCGCCGGGGGCGGCAACCGGCATGACGCTGTTCGAGATCGCGATCGACGAGATGGCCTATGCCGCCAAGGTCGACCCGCTCGAGTTTCGGCTCATCAATTACTCACCCATCGATGCAATGAACGGCACACCGTACACCAGCAAGGCGCTGCGGGAGGCGTTCCGCGAGGGGGCCGAGGCATTCAAATGGAGTGAGCGCTCGGCCGAGCCGCGCTCGATGCGCGATGGCAAGGAGCTGGTCGGCTGGGGCTGCGCGACTGGCATGTGGGACGCGCAATTCTCCAAGACGTCTGCGAGCGCGAAGCTCACGGCCGACGGAAATCTGGAAGTAGCATGCGCGACTTCGGACATCGGCACCGGCAGCTACACGGTGATGACCTTGGTCGCCGCAGAGACGCTCGGCCTGCCGCCCGAGCAGATCACCGCCAAGCTGGGCGACTCAGACCTGCCGACCGCCCCGGTCGAAGGTGGATCGTGGGGGGCGGCATCGACCGGTGCGGCGGTACAGCTCGCTTGCCAGGCGCTCGGCAAGAAGCTTTTGAAGGCGGCCGGCAAGATCGCTGGTGAGCCGCTGGGCGACGCGAAGATAGACGACGTGCTGTTCGAGGACGGCTGCATCGTGCTCAAGGACACGCCAACGGTCCGGGTGCCGTTCGGCGATGCGATGCGTGCCGCTGACCTGACGGCGATCGAAGAGGAAGCAACCGCTGCGCCCGGGTTCGGCGACATGTGGAAGGGTCTGCACAAGTCAAAGAACACCCACAGCGCGATCTTCGCAGAGGTGAAGGTGGACGAGGAACTGGGTGTGGTGCGCGTCACCCGCATCGTCGATGCGGTCGCCGCTGGCCGCATCATCAACCCGAAAACCGCGCGCAGCCAGATTCTCGGCGGCGTGGTGATGGGCATCGGCATGGCACTTCACGAGGAGACCTTCCCCGATCACCGGCTGGGTCGCTGGATGAACCACAACTTCGGCGAATACCATGTGCCCGTGCATGCTGACATTCACGATATCCAGGTGATCTTCGTCGATGAACCCGATTCCGAAGTGACCCCGCTCGGGGTCAAAGGCCTTGGCGAAATAGGCATCGTCGGCACCGCTGCCGCGATTGCTAACGCGATCTATCACGCGACCGGTAAGCGGGTGCGGTCCCTGCCGATCACGATCGATAAGATCCTGGATTGATTAGCCGATGTGAGCACCCGCCGTGCCGGGTCTATAGCCGGTCTCAGCCATTCTCCGGATCTTGGCCTGGCTTGTAGCTGGGCTTTGCTGGCGGAACGATATAGCTCAACGTAACGATCCCCGCGACGATCAGTCCAGCACGCCAATTCCAGAATGCCAAGACGAACGCTGCCCAATAGGCTCCGGCGGTGACGGCGAATTTGAGGGTTATCCGCCTAAGGTAGGCGTCCGTCAGGCGCGGGTCTGGAAGTCCCCTCGCGGTCGCGTAAACCCAACGCACGAACCACCACGTCGCCGGCGCAGCTGCCACGCCCAGATAGGCCAAAACGGCGGTCTTGCTTTCCGCGTCACCGCCGAGATGCTCGATGAGCGGCCGCGCAGGAAATGGCGTGATGCTGACAGCGGCAAGAAAGCCGATGCTCAGCAGATTGTAGCCATGATCGGTTTTTTGCAGAAGCTTGCCGGTTAAGTGGCTGGAAGCCCAGTAAAGGCCGATCAGGATCACGCTAAGGGCGTAGGCCGCATATTCCGGTGCCAGCTTTAGGTATGCCGCTGCCAGGTCGCCGTCAGTCGGCTCTGGTGCGTGTAGTTCGGTCACCGGGAGAGTGATGGCAATTGCCAGCACCGCGTCCATGAACGCTTCAAGGCGATCCGACTCGCGTTCGGTTGCTTCGAGAGAGGGTATTGCCATCTGACGCTACAGCATTTCGAGTGGGCGACGGACCGCTGGCCGGGGAAATGCCGCATCGAGTGTCGCAAGGTCGGCGTCGGAGAGTACGATATCTGCGGCCGCACGGTTCTCCCGCACATGTGCAATCGAACTCGCTTTCGGGATGGCGATGAGGCCATCGTGGCGCAACGTCCAGGCAAGTGCGACCTGTGCAGGGGTTGCGCCAACCTGGGCCGATACTTTGTCGAGGGCGGGATGGCTTGAGAGGCGTCCCTGCTCGACGGGACTATACGCCATCACTGGCACTTTGTGCTGGGTGAGCCACGGCAACAGGTCCAACTCAGGGCCTCGACGGACGAGATTGTAGAGGATCTGATCGGTTACGCAGCCATCCCCGCCGGCAGCGACAAGCTCGTCCATATCGTCGGTATCGAGGTTGCTGACACCCCAATGCCGAATCTTTCCTGCCGATTTCAGCGCCTCCATTGCCTCTATCGTCTCAGCGAGCGGCACTGATCCCCGCCAGTGGAGCAGGTAGAGGTCGAGCCGATCGGTGCCGAGCCGCTTCAGACTCGCCTCGCACGCACCGGCAAGGCGGGAGCGCGATGCATTCTGTGGATACGCCTTGCTGACGAGGAATAACTGGTCGCGGCGGTCGCCGAGCGCTTCGCAGATCAGCGTTTCCGCCGCACCATCGCCGTACATTTCAGCGGTATCGACGAGCGTCATGCCCAACTCGACACCGGCGCGCAGCGCAGCGATCTCATCGGATCGCCGCTCGGCACGTTCGCCCATCTTCCAGGTGCCTTGACCCATTGAAGGAACCACTTCCCCGCCGGGCAATGTCACGTGTTTCATGTGCTTTCGTCCTATGAGATGAGTTCGACTGTTCGGTCGCGGGAGGCGGATTGGCAGATGACCACCATGTAACGATCATATCGCGGCCGGCCATCGATCGAGTGTCATTTTGGCGATGGAGAGCAGTTCGTTGATCGTAGCGCCGTCGCGCGCCTGAACGGACATGCCTTCCATGACCGTATTGATGAATTTGCCTAGCACGGCCGGATCGGTGTTTTCCGCAAGCTCGCCCTGCGCGGCGCCGCGTTGCAGACGCTCGATCAGGAGGGCCTCCGCCGCAATACGCTTGTCGCGCAGCAGGCATTCGATGGCGGCGGACGCCGGCGAAACGGCTGCCGCTGCCGAATACATGAAGCAGCCGGCCGGCGTTCCAGGTTCCGAGAATGATGACGCCGCTCGTTCAAGCAGGCCTTTGACGGCCTCGTAGGTGGACAACGCCGGATCGTTGATGGGTGCATAGAGGTGGACGCTGAACGTCGCGGCGTAGCGCTCGATCACCGCCGCAAACAGCCCCGCCTTGTTGTCAAACGCTGCATAGAGACTGGCGGCGGCGACGCCAGTCTCCGCCACCAGATCGGCCATCGATGTCGCCTCGTAGCCGCGCTGCCAGAACAGCCGCACCGCCTTGTCGAGCGCAGCGTCAGTGTCGAACACACGAGGGCGACCTGCGCGGCGACGGGCTTTCGTCTCTGTCATCTCTGGTGCACGATATGGAACGATCGATAAATAATATCTTGAAACGGGTGGTCTTCTCCCTTACAGAACGATCATTCAATAATCAAGGATTTTCCAATGAGCCGCATCGTCCGTATCCACGAATATGGCGACGCCAGCGTCCTCAGGATTGAAGATGTGGCCGTCCCCGCGCCCGCGGCCGACGAAGTGCAGATCGCGGTGAAGGCGATAGGCATAAACCGCGCCGAGGTGATGTTCCGCAACCATGCCTACCTTCAGGAAGCCGAGTTCCCGAGCCGCCTTGGCTATGAGGCTGCCGGCACTGTCGTTACGGTCGGTGCGGACGTGACCGGGTTTGCGGAAGGCGAAGCCGTCAGCGTCATCCCCCCGCTCGATATCGCGCGCTGGGGCACTTATGGCGAGGTCGCCAACGTGCCCGCCCGCCTTGTCGTCAAGCATCCGGCGGCGCTGTCGTTCGAGGAAGCGGCGGCCGTGTGGATGCAGTATGTCACCGCCTGGGGTGCGCTGGTGGAGCAGGCAAAACTCGGCAAGGGCGATTTCGTCATCGTCACTGCTGCCTCCAGCAGCGTCGGCCTTGCTGCCTTCCAGATTGCGCGGATGGTCGGCGCGACGGTAATCGCGACGACGCGTACCGGCGCCAAGCGCCAGGCCCTGATCGATGCCGGTGCACATCATGTCGTCGCGACCGGGGAAGAGGATCTTGTAGCGAGGGTGATGGAGATAACCGATGGTCAGGGTGCGCGCGTGGTGCTCGATCCGGTCGGAGGCCCGTCGTTCGAGCCGCTGACCGAGAGCATGGCACGCGGCGGCATCCTGCTCGAATATGGCGCGCTCAGTGGCGAACCGACGCCGTTCCCGTTGTTCTCCGTGCTGGGCAAGAGCCTCACGCTCAAGGGGTATCTCTACAGCGAGATCGTCTCGGACGATGCCGCCCTCGATCGCGCCAAGGCGTTCATCGTGGCGGGTCTGGAATCGGGCGCGCTCAAGCCGCGGATCGCGCGCACTTTCCCGCTCGACGCCATCCAGGACGCTCACCGCTTCCTCGAATCGAACGACCAGATCGGCAAGGTCGTCGTTACGGTCTGACCGGCATACCGGGGGGGGGTGAGCGATCGCTCCCCCCCCCTTCCCCGACGGAGGATCGGACCCTCGGCGCCCATGCCAAGGCTGCACGTGGCGCAGGCTTGAGAGCATGACCGGAACCTCGCCCGATCAGAAAAACGCCCGGCTCTGTGCAGGATTGAAACTCCCCCCCTGTATAGTATGCTGGAGCGATTTCTCGGGAAAACGCTATGCCACATTCATCAGAGGACAAGAAGCGAGCCATCACACGCTTGCGGCGTATCAAGGGTCAGGCGGACGCTCTGGAACGCGCGATCGAAGCGGGGGCCGATTGCGCTCCCCTGCTGCAGCAAATTGTCGCCATGCGTGGTGCGACAAATGGACTGATGGCAGAAGTGATGGAGAGTCACCTCAGGGAAACATTCGGTGCGGGCGCAGATCGGGCCGGCGGAGGCGCAGGTGGCGATCACGATGACGGCGTGGAGGGCGTAATGAAGATTCTGCGTACTTATCTTAAATGACAATTTCAGGCTCATTTCCTTGCCCGTGTTCTCCCGCACTTAGAAGCCAGCCCCTGCTGCCTTCTCTGGTTTGAGATCCTCGTTAGGACACCTCTTGCATACTGGCAGGGAGTATGATAAAGATACTCCCTGCCAGTATGAGAATGTCGACGAATTTGCGCTGACGCAACGGCCTCGCACCAGCAATCGGTTTAACTCAACGAGGGTATCCCAACATGAAATCTCGCGCCGCTGTAGCCTTCGAGGCGGGCAAGCCACTCGAAATCGTCGAGATCGATGTCGCCCCACCCCGGAAAGGCGAAGTCCTCATACGGGTGACGCACACCGGTGTGTGCCACACCGACGCGTACACGCTGGCGGGGAGTGATCCGGAGGGTGTTTTCCCGGTGGTTCTGGGCCACGAGGGCGCGGGCATCGTTATCGAGGTCGGTGAAGGCGTCACCAGCGTCGGACCGGGCGATCACGTGATTCCGCTCTACACCGCCGAATGCGGCAAGTGCGACTTCTGCCTGTCGGGCAAGACCAACCTGTGCGTCGCTGTCCGCGAAACGCAGGGCAAGGGCTTGATGCCCGATGGGACCACGCGCTTTTCGTACAATGGTCAGCCCCTCTATCATTACATGGGCTGTTCAACCTTCAGTGAATATACTGTCGTCGCCGAAGTCTCGCTCGCTAAGATCAATCCCGAGGCAAACCCCGAGCATGTCTGCCTGCTCGGCTGCGGCGTCACGACCGGCATCGGCGCAGTCCACAATACCGCCAAGGTCCAGCCCGGAGACTCGGTCGCCGTGTTCGGCCTCGGCGGCATCGGCCTCGCGGCGATTCAGGGTGCGCGCCAGGCGAAGGCGGGTCGCATCATCGCCATCGACACCAATCCGTCCAAGTTCGAGCTGGCACGCCAGTTCGGTGCGACCGAGTGCATCAACCCCAAGGACCATGACAAGCCCATCCAGCAAGTGCTGATCGAGAAGACGGGCTGGGGCATCGATCATACCTTCGAGTGCATCGGCAACGTCCACGTCATGCGCGCCGCGCTTGAATCAGCGCACCGTGGCTGGGGTCAGTCGATCGTGATTGGCGTTGCCGGCGCGGGCGAGGAAATCTCCACCCGCCCATTCCAGCTCGTCACGGGCCGCGTATGGAAGGGGTCCGCTTTCGGTGGCGTCAAGGGACGGACACAGCTCCCCGGCATGGTCGAGGATGCGATGAGAGGCGATATCGATCTGGCCCCATTCGTAACCCACACGATGGGTTTGGAGGAGATCAACGAGGCCTTCGAACTGATGCACGAAGGCAAGTCGATCCGCACGGTCATTCACTACTGACCCGCCGATCCGAAGCGGCGCGAGGCGCTCGGATCGACAACTCGGCCGTCATCATGGCCGGGCCCCCGGCCATGATGAAGCGCGCTCTGGCAAATGGGCAACGCGTCGCGATGCGGTAACAAGCGCCGAAGTACGGTCGTTACATGCCGATAGCGGCACGGACCAGGGCCGCCCAGCCCAGGCGCTTACCAGCGGAGTGTGTGTGGCCTCGTCGCGCGACCCAACGGGAAAAATGGTTTTGTCGTAACCTTTGTCCAATACTGGAGAAATATTTCAAAGGTGCCGAACATCGGGCCAGACTGGCCGCTGGACGTATTGAGTCGGAAATGCATTCATCTGTTACCCGACTGTGATGAACCACGGGCCGCACCGGCGTATAGGGCAGGAAGACTGAATTGAAGAGCAAGGATATTCACGCGACGACGCCGGCCCCCGATCATGGGCATACGGGGCCGCCCGCTTGCGTGCAGGTTCGCGGCGCGCGCCAGAACAATCTCAAAAATGTCGACGTCGACGTACCGCGCGACGCCTTCGTGGTGTTCACCGGCATATCGGGCTCGGGCAAGTCATCGCTCGCGTTCGGCACCCTTTATGCCGAAGCCCAGCGGCGTTATCTGGAATCGGTTTCGCCCTATGCCCGCCGCCTGATCGACCAGGCCGGCGTTCCGGAAGTCGACGCGATCGACGGATTGCCGCCTGCGGTCGCGTTGCAGCAGCAGCGCGGCTCGGCCAACGCGCGATCCTCGGTCGGCAGCGTGACGACGCTCTCCAGCCTGGTGCGGATGCTCTATTCGCGCGTCGGCGAATATCCGCGCCATCAACCCATGCTCTATGCGGAGGATTTCTCCCCCAACACGGTCGCGGGGGCCTGCGCGACCTGCCACGGCATCGGCCGCGTATATGACGCGACCGAAGAGACGATGGTTCCTGACGACAGCCTCACCATTCGCGACCGGGCGATCGCCGCCTGGCCGACCGCCTGGCATGGGCAGAACCTGCGCGATATCCTCGTTTCGCTCGGCTATGACGTCGATACGCCGTGGCGCGACCTGCCGAAAAAGGATCGCGACTGGATCCTCTTCACTGAAGAGGCGCCGACGGTGCCGGTCTATGCGGGCCTGACGCCCGAACAGACCCGGACGGCGCTCAAGCGCCGCATGGAGCCAAGCTACCAGGGCACCTTCACCGGCGCGCGCCGCTATGTGCTGGAAACCTTCGCCAACACGAAAAGCGCGCTGATGAAGAAGCGCGTCTCGCAATACATCATCGGCCGCGATTGCCCGACCTGCGACGGCAAGCGGCTGAAGCGCGAAGCCCTGTCCGTGAAGTTCGCGGGCCTCGACATCGCCGAGTTCGGCGATCTGACGGTGATGAAACTCCGGGACTTGCTCACGCCCGTCGCGCATGGCGAATATGGGGGCGCCGCGGCGGTCCCGAAGGGCCATGTCCTCGGCAAGGCGGCCCGCGATGCGGCGGTCGAACGGCGGGTCGCGGCAGGAGGTTCGGCGCACAAGGCTGCGCCCGACGTGCGCCGCACGCCCAATCTTTCCGATGAAAAGCGGGTCGCCGCACAGCGTCTCGCCTGCGAATTGCTCGAACGGCTCGAGCCACTGATCGATCTTGGCCTTGGCTATATCTCGCTCGACCGCAGCACGCCGACGCTCTCCTCCGGGGAGCTGCAACGCCTGCGCCTCGCCACCCAATTGTCGTCGCAGCTTTTCGGCGTGGTCTATGTGCTGGACGAGCCCTCGGCGGGGCTGCACCCGGCAGACGGCGAAGCCCTGCTGACCCTCCTTCAGCGGCTGAAGGCGGCGGGCAACTCGCTGTTCGTCGTCGAACATGATCTCGACGTGATCCGCCGCGCGGAATGGCTCGTCGATGTCGGGCCAGGAGCCGGGGAAAAGGGCGGTGAAGTCCTCTACAGCGGGCCGATAGAGGGGCTTGCCGACGTCGAGAATTCGATCACCCGCCGCTACCTGTTCGCAGAGCCGCTCCGCAGTGAGCGCACACCGCGCGATCCCAAGGCATGGCTACGCCTGGAAGGGATCAGGCGGAACAATCTCCATGGTCTCGACGTGGAGTTTCCCATCGGCTGCTTCACCGCTGTCACCGGCGTTTCGGGATCGGGCAAATCCAGTCTTGTCAGTCAGGCGCTGCCCGAGCTCGTCACGGAACACCTCGGCGGCTCCCCCTTGGCCGAGGAGGAGGATATCGATCCGCTGCTCGATGTTGCGCAGAACGACACTGAAGGACGCATTGTCGCAGGCATGGAGCATGTTCGCAGGCTGGTGCGGGTCGATCAGAAACCGATCGGCCGCACGCCGCGCTCGAACCTATCCACCTACAGCGGCATGTTCGACCATGTGCGACGGATCTTCGCTGATACGCCGCTCGCCCGTCGGCGGCACTACAGCCCGGGAAGGTTCTCGTTCAACGTCGCGCAAGGCCGCTGCCCAGTGTGCGAGGGCGAGGGATACGTCATGGTGGAGCTGCTGTTCCTGCCGAGCGTTTTTGCCCCGTGCTCGACCTGTCATGGCTCTCGCTACAACCCGCAAACGCTCGAAGTCGAATGGAACGGGCGCAATATCGCCCAGGTGCTCGAACTGACGGTCGACGATGCGTGCGATTTCTTCGCTGGCGAGGCATCTGTGATGCGCTCTCTCAACGTGTTGCGGGAGATCGGTCTTGGCTATCTGCGGCTCGGTCAGCCGGCGACCGAGCTGTCTGGCGGGGAGGCGCAGCGCATCAAGCTGGCGACCGAACTGCAACGCGCTCAACGCGGCAACACGATCTACATCCTCGACGAGCCAACTTCGGGGCTTCACCCCTCCGATGGCGACCGGCTGATGCAACACCTGCACGGCCTCGCAGACGCCGGCAATACCGTCGTAGTCGTCGAACATGACATGCGCGCCATCACACAGGCGGACTGGATCATCGACCTGGGACCGGGGGCCGGCGAAGATGGAGGCCGTATCGTTGCCAGCGGCGTCCCTGGCGTCGTAGCGGAAGCGGAGGGCAGTCTCACCGCCCGCTATCTCAAGGCGGCGCTATAGGTCGTAAATCTGGCCGAACGCACATTCGATCAGGTGCATCTCGACCAGACGTTGGAATGGGTCGAAGCTGGAAGCGGGAGCCGGCGATGTGTCACCGCGGTTGACGCGGATTAGGGTTTGAGTGCCCGTCAGGTGCGCCGTGTTCGTGTGATACGCGGCGTGGCGGACGGCCAATCGCCGACCATCCGCCACGCTCGCTTTGTGCGGATCTTCCCCAGGGAGAGGGCCCTCACACGGTTTCGCCGAACCGCCTCGCCTTAATTCCCTCCTGCGGGCGCTGCACCGACACCTTCTGCGATTTCCTCAACGAGTTTGGCACAGAAGGCGGGCAGATCATTGGGATCGCGGCTGGTAACAAGGCCGTTGTCGACCACGACTTCCTCATTGGTCCATGCACCGCCGGCGTTCTCGATATCGACCTTCAGCGTCGGGTAGGACGTCAAGGTGCGACCCTCAAGCACTCCCGCCTCGATCAATGTCCATGGTGCGTGGCATATCGCCGCAACAGGTTTTTTCTGATCGAAGAAAGCCCGGATGAAACCAATTGCCTCGACGCTGCCGCGCAGCTTGTCGGCACCGACAGTCCCTCCGGGCACAACAAGTCCGTCGAAATCGTCGGCTTTGACCTCGGAAAACGTCTTGTCGATAGTATAGCTGCCGCCCTCGTCAAGATCGCTATTGACTGTGCGAGCCTTGCCCGGTTCAAAACTGACCACGGTCACTTTGCCACCAGCGTCCTCGACAGCTTGCTTGGGCTTCGAGAATTCTGGTTCTTCCGTCCCGCGGGGTGCGATCAGAATGGCAACCGATTTGCCTTCCAAAGTCATAATTTATTTCCTATTCCGTCGAAGGCTAAGGTCAGGTGCCCGGCTTGAGCACGACCTTCGTCCAGCCAGCATCGCGCCCGTCGAAATGCTTGTAGGCGTCTGGTGCCTGATCAAGCGGCAGTCGGTGCGAGATGATTTGGGCAGGATTGGCCCGGCCTTGCTCGATAAGCTTCATCAGTCGCCGGTTGTAGTGCTTTACATTGCACTGGCCGGTGCCGATCTTCTGGCCCTTGAACCAGAAGTTGCCGAAGTCGAACGCCATCTTTCCTTCCTTCTGGAGATCGTCGGGCGCGTTCGGGTCTTCCGGAATGAACACGCCGACGACGCCGATTCCGCCGGTGGCCTTCGTGCTTTTGACGAGGCAGTTCATCGTGTAATTGCTGCGCTCCTTGCCGTGGCGATCGCAACACTGATACCCGACCGCCTCGACCCCCCGGTCGGTCCCGAGGCCGCCGGTCGCGTCAAGAATCTGCCGGGCGGGATCGCCCTTGCGCATGTCGATCGGAATAGCGCCCATCGCCTCGGCCAGTTTCAGGCGGTCATCGTGAGAATCGACCACAAAGATCTGAGAGGCACCGCGAATTTCGGCTGAGTGCGCGGCCATCAAACCGACCGGACCGGCGCCGTAGATCGCGATGCTTTCGCCAGGCAGAAAACCCGACAGTTCGACGCCATGCCAACCGGTGGGGAAGATGTCGGAGAGCATGACATAGTCATCCTCCTTCTCCTCAGCGTCCTCAGGCAGCTTCAGGCAATTGAAGTCCGCATAAGGAACACGCATCAACTCGGCCTGACCACCTTGCCACGGACCCATCTCGGCAAAGCCATACGCTGCGCCGGCGGTTCCAGGGTTGGTCGTGAGGCAGAAACCCGTCAAACCGCGTTCGCAATTTTCGCAGAAACCGCAACCGACATTGAACGGCATGCACACGCGATCGCCCTTCTTGATACGATCTACGGCAGCGCCGACTTCGATGACCTCGCCAAGGTTTTCGTGACCGAAGACCCTGCCCTTCTCGAAGCTGGTACGGCCCTCATACATGTGAAGGTCCGACCCGCAGATATTGGTCGTGGTCAGCCGGATGATAACATCGGTCTGCTTTTCGATCTTGGGATCATCGATGGTATTGACAGAAACATCTTTGGGCCCGTTATACACGACAGCTTTCACGGATTTTTCCTTTCGCAGATCTTCTCAACGCGTCATCAAATCGAGAGCTTGCTGATGATCCCGGTCCGTCGCAGCGACGGAGGACATCGCGCCCCTCCAAGTGAGCTCAGTTTCCTGAACCTTCTGCCATCTGAGATGGTTCCTACCCGCAGGGCCGTCCCAGGATCGATTTACGGCGGTTTTCTGAATGACTGGGCCAGAACGGGCGAATAGCGCTCTAAACGGAGGCGGCCCGCGTCGCGCGAGAGGCGCGCCCGGCGCCCGAGCCCGCCGCTGTCGACTGGACCGCCGTCGACTGAGCCGGCGCCGCCGCGCCCGGCACCGTGCTCCAGGGCTCAGCCGCGCGCGAACGCCTGCGCCGCCGCCTCGGCCACGTCCTGGTCTTGCTTGCCAGTGCCGCCCGACACGCCCACCGCGCCGATCACCGTCTCGCCCTCCTTGATGGGCACGCCCCCGGCGAAGATCATCACCTTGCCGTCGTTGGAGGCATGGATGCCGTAGAAGTCGGCGCCCGGCTGGGCGAGCTTCGACAGCGCCTTGGTCTCGACGTCGAACGCGCGCGCCGTCCACGCCTTGCTTATGGCGATGTCGACGCTGCCGCGCCACGCATCGTCCATCCGCGCGAACGCCAGGAGGCAGCCGCCCGCGTCCACCACCGCGATGTTCGACGGGCTGCCGATCCGCTCGGCCTCCGCGATCCCCGCATCGATGATCGTCCGCGCGTCGTTCAGGTCTAGCGTCTGGGTGGTGCGCATGGAGTATCTCCTTGGCCAGTTCGTGGAAAACCGCTCAACGCACGCCGCCGCGCCGCCCCCCCCCCAACCCGGGCGATGAGAGCGACGCGCTGGGGTGCCGACCGCTCCGCTATTTCGCGGCCAGCAGGGTCAACTTGTGAATCTGCGGCGGTTCAGAAAACAGTTCTTCCGCCTTGTCCATCAGTGCGGCGGCAACCTTGCCGTCAAGATGGGCCTGGCGATCCTCCTCTGTGTCGAACGTATCGAAGATCGCGTACGCACCGGGACCTTCCTCGATCGCATACCAGGTCAGAGTGCCCGGCTCAGCTTGAACGAGCGGCAATGCCGAGGTCAGGAAATCGGCGACATCGCGCTCTTTTCCGGGCTTGGCCTTCAGTGGAACATACAGGGCAAGTTTGGGCATAAATCACTCCTCAAGTGAAACGGACAGATATTATTCGGCAAAGTAACGGACGAGCGGGCCGGTACGTTCCCGATGAGGCGGAGCGCATGCGGCCCCGCCTCCTCGTCGAAATCAGAACTGCTGTGCGGTCGGCCGGATGACGATCGCGTTGACGTCGACGTCATCAGGTTGTTCGACAGCGAACGCGATAGCACGCGCCACCGATGCCGCCGGGATGGCCTGCTTGTAGAAGTCCAGCACCGTCTCGGCAGCCGTACCCGAGGTCGTGAACTTCAGGTCGCTCTCGACGGCTCCGGGCTCGATCGACGTGACGCGGACCTTCTCGCCCACCTCGTGGCGAAGACCTTCGCTGATCGCGCTGACGGCGAACTTGGTGCCGGAATAGACCGTGCCGCCCGGGGCGAAGACCTTGATGCCGGCGACCGAACTCAGGTTGATGATGTGGCCGCTGCCCTGCTCGAGGAAGCCGGGAAGGGCCGCCGCGATGCCGTACAGCGTACCCTTCAGATTGACGTCGATCATCTGGTCCCACTCGTCGGTGTTGACCTCGGCCATCGGACGGATCGGCATCAGCCCGGCGTTGTTGATCAGCACGTCGAGGCGGCCGAAGTCGGCGATGATCGCGGCGACAACGGACTGGACCGCCGACTTGTCGGTGACGTCGAGCGCATAGGCGCGTGCCGTTCCGCCGTTCTCGGCGATCTGCGCGACGACCTCGTCGAGCTTGTCCTTGCGCCGTGCGGCAATGGCGACCTTCGCACCGCGTTCGGCGAGAAGACGCGCGGTCTCTGCGCCGATGCCGGTGCTCCCGCCGGTGATGAGAACAACCTTGCCTTCGATACCTTTGGTCATGACTGTGTTTCCTTCACTTCAGATGTTGATTTTTCGCTGGGTCGCGGCCCCGCGCCAGCGGTAGCCGCGTGGATGAACGAGGCCCATAAGGCCCGCGCGAAGCGCAGGTGCCGACAGGCCGATCATCCGCAGCTCCTCTATGTGGAACGGTTGTGCCAGCAGCGCCGACCCCACCCATTCTTTAAGCTTGCCCATGGCAGCACCCCTAGGTCGCGGAGACGGGGTTGAGGACGAACGCGCCGCGCTCGGCCAGATCGCCGATCTGAGAGAGGTAGTTTCGGAAGTGGGGCGTCGCGCGGTGGGCGGTAACCGCATCCGCGTCCACGTACAGCTCGTCGAGGACGAAGCGGTTCGGATCGCTCTGGTCCTGCCAGAGATCGTAGCGCAAATTGCCCGGCTCGGCACGGCTCGGCTTTAGCATGGCGTCGAGCAGGGCGCGCAGGCGGTCGACGGTGTCCGCACGGGCGGTGAGGACGGCGACGATCTTCACGTTGGAGGTCATGGTACCGTTCCTCATAATGGTTACATGCGAAGCGGGGCGCATCCTGAGCGCCCCGCCCGTCATCCTGGTACTCACGCAGCGGCGCGATCGAGGGCTTCGATCAACGCGTCGGCCATGGCCCGGTCCGACGCGGGATTCTGACCCGTGATCAATTCCCGGTCCACGACGACATTCGAAGCGAAGTTCTCGTCGGTGACAGAGACGTCGCCACCGGCCGACCGCAGCGCCTTTTCCATGTCGAAGTAGAGTTCGCCCTTCAGCACTTGCTCCTCGGCGATCTTTTCCTCGCTCGCCGAAAAGACGGTCATGCGGTAACCTGAGTAGATCCAGTCTCGCGCCAGGTCGGCCGCCCCGGCGTCATCGCCTTCCTCCAGCGCCTTGCGGAAGGCCGGAGCATCGTCGAGCGCAGAGATAACGGCCACCGGTCCGTGGCAGAGGAGCGCGGTCGGCTTGGCCGCCGTGTGGAAGT
This sequence comes from Sphingomonas naphthae, assembly GCF_028607085.1. NCBI lineage: Bacteria > Pseudomonadati > Pseudomonadota > Alphaproteobacteria > Sphingomonadales > Sphingomonadaceae > Sphingomonas > Sphingomonas naphthae. The sequence continues at coordinate 82,077 of NZ_CP117412.1, forward strand.
GACGGAGGATCGTGCCCGCATCGCGGTCCTGCATCAGATCGACGATGGGCGCGTGACCTCCCGGCACGAACACGCCAACGAAGCCGTCCAGACCCTCGTCGACGACCGATTTCAGGGTGCGGACGTCGTTCATGGCCGGGTGGCTGGCGAAGAAGTCCTTGGCGCGCTGGTATGCCGCCTCATCACCGCCGAAGTGGTCCTTCGTGTCGGAGCCGGCGTCGATGTGCGGCTTGGTCCCGTTGGGCGTAGCGATAACAATATCATAGCCGGCGTCGAGCAGTGCCAGCGCGGGGACTGCCGTCTCGTTGAGATACTGACCGACCGTTGCGGTACTGCCGCCACGCAGACCGAGCTGTGTCGCGTTCGATCCAAGAACGAGAACCTGACCCTTGCTCATCTGAACCTCCATGTTCGCGGCGCCCGTCGCCGATGGATGGGAAATGGGCCGCGTTGATATATTCTAGAAGTTTATCTTTTTGATGTCAGATATACGCCTGACAGGATGACTGCATGCGCTACGATCTGAACCTGCTGCCGATCTTTGTTGCGTTGATGGAGGAGCGCAGCGTCACGCGGGCCGCCGCGCGCATGGGCATGACACAGCCCGCCCTGTCTAATGCCCTATCGCGTCTACGACTGATGCTTCAGGACCAACTGTTCGTCCGCGAGCGCTACGGCATCCAGCCGACCCCGATCGCGCTTGAACTCTCACCGCTGATCGCCGAGGCACTCGCCCAGCTCGACGACGCGGTCCTCGGTCAGCAGGCCTTCGACCCCGCACAGGCCGAACGGCTCTTCACGATCGCGCCAAACGGCTATGTCGAGTTCGTCCTCGTCCCCGCTATTGTGGCGCGCCTCGAGAAGGTCGCCCCCGGCATAAAGCTTCGTCTGACGCCCTACGGGAACGATCTTGTGGAAACAGGCGTCGTGTCAGGCACGACGGCGCTCGTGCTGGGCCGCATCGTCGATCCGCCCGACAACCTCGTCGTCCAGCACCTGATGGACGAAGGGCTCGCCTGCGCCGTCCGTGCCGACCATCCGGGCGTCGGCGATGTCATGACGCGCGAGCAGTTCGAGACGATGAAGCATGTCAACATCGTGCCGCCCGGACGGATGCGCGCCGGGCTGTTCCAGGCGCTGGCGCAGCAGCAGCTGAAGCGCGACGTCGCAATCTCCGTGACAAACTTCTTCGCGGTAGCCGAGATGGTGGCCGTGACCGACTATTGCGCCACCTTGCCCTTGCTCATCTGCAGGCGACTGATGCACGACCCCCGGCTGAAGATCCTGCCGGCTCCGGTCGACCTTGGCAGCTTTCCCGTGGAAATGGCTTGGCACGTCCGCTATCGGCATGATCCCGCACACCGCTGGTTACGGGCGCTGATCGGCGCGGTCATCGCCGACCTCACGGGGAATACGGCAGCGGCAATCACGCCGTCGCCAGCCTGAGGACGATGTCGAACCGCGATGTCGCCTGTGCGTATCCCGTACGCGACAAAGTTCGCTATACAGCCCCTGACGGTAGGATTTATCATGCGCGGAATCGGCTACCAGCAGCCCGGAACGATCGATCGCACGGAAGCTCTCGTCGATATCGAACTTCCCGATCCCAACGCTACCGGCCGTGATCTCCTCGTCGAGGTCAAGGCTGTCTCGGTAAACCCGGTCGACACGAAGGTGCGCGCTGGCTCGGGTTCGATCCACGGTGATTGGCGTGTCCTGGGTTGGGATGCCGCCGGTGCCGTTCGCGCCGTTGGCCCTGAAGTGCGCGGCTTCGAACCGGGCGACGAGGTGTTCTACGCGGGCAGTATCGGCCGCGATGGGACCAACGCCGAGTTGCACCTGGTCGACGAGCGCATTGTCGCGAAGAAGCCGGCCAGCCTCGATTGGGCAGAGGCAGCGGCGTTGCCGCTGACGGCGATCACCGCGTGGGAGGCCCTCTTCGAGCGATTGTCCGTGCGTACTCCTGTAGCCGGTGCAGCACATGCGCTGTTGATTGTCGGGGGTGCCGGCGGGGTAGGCTCGATGGCGATCCAGCTTGCCCGTCAGGTTCCCGATCTCACCGTCATCGCAACGGCATCACGCCCCGAGACGCAAGCCTGGGTGCGTGAGCTCGGTGCGCATCATGTCATCGATCATCGCCAGCCGCTGGCTCGGCAAGTGGCGGATTTGGGCATCGGCGCGCCGGCTTTCATCTTCTCGGCCACGCACACCGACGAGCATATCGAGCAGATCGCCGAGCTGATCGCCCCGCAGGGACGTTTTGCGCTCATCGACGACCCCAAGACGCTCGATGTCGTACCGTTCAAACGTGTGGATCGGCGTGGAAAAAGGACCCCGGTAGCGGGGTGATCGGCGTCGAAAAGGGACCCCTCATCCCGGTGGTCTAGGCTGTTCGCTTGGCGGTGTGTCAGGCGGCGAGAGCGGGATGCTGGTATTGGAGACGGTGTTGAGGATCCGGCGCGAGCACGCGTCGGGGAAGGCCATCAAGGCGATAGCGCGGGACCTGCACCTGTCGCGCAAGGTGGTGCGCAAGGCGATCCGGGCACCGGAGGCGGACATGGGCTACCGGCGGGCAGTGCAGCCGCTGCCGAAGCTGGGTCCGTTCCAGGCGCGACTGGATGCTTTGCTGGAGGACGATGAGGCACGGCCGCGGCGCGAGAAGCTGCGCCTCACGCGCATCCACGACCTGCTGCTACGCGAAGGGTTCGACGGCTCGTACGACGCGGTTCGCCGTTATGCGGCCCGCTGGCGGCAGGCGCGACGTCGCGATGTGATGGATGCGCCGGCGTTCATCCCGCTGCTGTTCCGACCGGGCGAGGCCTATCAGTTCGACTGGAGCCATGAGGACGTGGAGATCTCGGGCAAGCCGATGCGCGTGAAGGTCGCGCATGTGCGACTGTGCGCGTCGCGGGCCATGTATGTGCGGGCCTATCCGCGCGAGACACAGGAGATGCTGTTCGACGCGCATGCGCGGGCGTTTGCCTTCTTCGGAGGCGTGCCGACGCGCGGCATCTACGACAACATGAAGACGGCGGTGACGAGCGTGTTCACCGGCAAGGAGCGTGTCTTCAACCGGCGCTTCCTGGTCATGGCCAACCACTACATGGTCGAGCCGACCGCCTGCTCGCCCGCGTCGGGTTGGGAGAAGGGTCAGGTCGAGAACCAGGTGCAGACCGCGCGCGGCCGCTTCTTCCAGCCACGCCTGCGCTTTACCAGCCTCGCGGAGCTGAACGGCTGGTTGGAGGCCGAGTGTCGGCGCTGGGCCGACATGCACCAGCATCCCGAGCAGAAGGAACTGACGGTCGCTGAGGCATGGGCAGCCGAACAGGCTGTACTCCAGCCTGTTGTCGCGCCCTTCGACGGCTTCCACGAGAGCGAGCATGCGGTAAGCGGCACATGCCTCATCAGCTTCGACCGCAACCGCTACTCCGTTTCTGCCAGGGTGGCGCGACGCGCGGTGCAGGTTCGCGCCTATGCCGACCGCATCGTCGTGCGCTGCGATGGTGAAGTAGTCGCCGACCATCCCCGGTTCTTTGGCCGCGACCGGACCATCTACGACCCGTGGCATTATCTGCCGGTGTTGGCGACCAAGCCGGGCGCCCTGCGCAACGGCGCACCGTTCCAGGGCTGGGAGCTGCCGCCTGCGCTGGCACGACTGCGGCGCAAGCTCGGCGTCGGTGACGATGCCGACCGGCGGTTCGTGCGGGTGCTGGCAGCGGTGCTCGACGACGGACTGGAGGCGGTGGAAGCGGCCGTGCGAGAGGCGCTGCTGGCCGGCACCGCCAGCGACGACGTCATCGTCAACATCCTGGCCCGCAGGCGAGAACCGCCACGACCGCTGACCATTGTCACCCCCGAGGACCTGGCGCTGCGCCATCCGCCCCGCGCCGACTGCAACCGCTATGACAGCCTGCGAGGCCTCCATGCAGCGGCATGAGATGATGACGGCCATGACCGAGTTGGGGCTGAAGGGCATGGCTGGCGCCTTCGACGAGGCGGTGACCACCGGTCTCCAGCGCAAGCGCACGACCATGGAGGTCCTGACCGACCTGCTGCGTGCCGAGGCGACGCACCGCCATGCAGCGTCGGTTCGTTACCGGATGTCGGCCGCCAGGCTGCCGGCGGTGAAGGACCTCGACGCCTTCGTCTTCGGCGACACTCCCATCAACGAAGGACTGGTGCGCTCCCTGCACAGCGGCTCGTTCCTCCCCGGCCGGCGCAACGTCGTGCTGGTCGGTGGGACGGGCACCGGCAAGACGCACCTCGCCACCGCCATCACCGCCAATGTGGTACGAGCCGGCGCCCGCGGGCGCTACTTCAACACGGTGGACCTGGTGAATCGGCTCGAGGAGGAAACGCGCCTCGGCAAGGCCGGCACGTTGGCGGCCCAGCTCTCGCGTCTCGACCTCGTGGTGCTCGACGAGCTTGGCTACCTGCCGTTTGCACGCTCGGGCGGTCAGCTGCTCTTCCATCTCGTCAGCAAGCTCTATGAGCAGACCTCGGTCATCGTCACCACGAACCTGGCCTTCGGTGAGTGGCCGACCGTCTTTGGCGACCCCAAGATGACCACCGCGCTGCTCGACCGCATTGCCCACCATTGCGACATCGTCGAGACCGGCAACGACAGCTGGCGATTCAAGCACCGCAGCTGACGCGCGGGACCACCGGCAGAAGATGCTTCGCGCTGGTTGCGCCTCCGGTCGGGCTACGCCCGCCCTACGCCGCAACCAGCGCGAACGGCACGCCCGCCATACCCGTCACACCGCTCGACAAACGGGGTCCCTTTTGGACGCCGATAGGGGGTCCTTTTTGGACGCCGATTGACAGGCGATGGAAGGTCCGCACCTCCAGCGCTGGGACACTGTGTCCGTAAGTGAATACGGAAATCTGAGCCTCGTCACGTTTGAGACTGAGAGGCCAGAACGTCTTCTCGGCACATGGGTTCGTGTCCACGCCGGTCTGGAGTGGAGCCCAGGCTTCAAACCCGATCTTTTGCCAGGCGATGTTCCCTAGCCGCGTCGGCTAGAGCAGTCCCTGCCGGCCTTCTACCGGGTTGTTCGTAAAGATCTCGATGTCGGCATACGTCGCGGCGTTGGTTGGCGGATCGATATTGTCGAAAATGATGACCTGCCCCAGTGCGCCAAGCGATCCCAGATGCGCGAGCATTCGCTCTGCAAGGTCGGAATTCTTGATGGCCGATTCGTCGGCCGAGAGCGCGCCGTCCCGTGACCGGATCGGATCGCGATAGGTGATGAGCGGGCTGTCGAGCACGACGAAGCCTGGATGCGGCAACCCGCGACTCCGGCAATAGGTCATCAGCCCGACCTTAAACGCCGCGTGGGTGATGGCCCGCACGCCCTTGCCGTTATCCATGCGACGCTTGCCGTCGATGATAAGATCAAACGTCTTCTCGACATCGAAGAAGGTCCGGCATTCGCCGGGGAAACCCCATGCCTTCAGGATCGAGCCGATTTCAGCCGCGAACTGGGTAGCGGTATGGATGGACAATCCGGCCTGGGCATTAGACGGTAGCCGCTTTTGCCGTCTCTTCTTGAGCTCGGCGATCTGCTTTTCGAGTTCGAGTTTTCGCTTCGAGAGTTCAAGGCCGCGATTGATGCGGTCGCGCCGCGGGATGATCTCCGACAGGCGACGTAGATTATCATCGGCCCCTGGAAGGCCAACGACGATCTCGGTTTCGATGGCCGCCAAGCTCTTTTGATTGTCCATCAGTCGGTCGCCAGTGCGCCGGAGTTCGGCAGACGTGTCACCGACCGTCGCAGCCAATTCAATAACATGCGCCTTGACCTTAGCGATCTCGATTTCAGCGGCGGCGCGCGCCGCCTCAATTTCGGCAAGAGCGTGCCGATGCTTTTGCGCTTCGGGCGGCGCACCGCAGACCGGGCAGCTGTCATCGCCTGTGAGGCCCAGAAGAAATCCCGCCTCTTCGATCGATTCGAGCCGGGCAACATCGCTATCGTACACCCGCTTGAGCTGCGAGAAATTGTCCAGCGCGAGAACGATGTCGGTGACACGCTGCTGATCGCGATTGATGAGCTTGACCAGATTCGCCTTGTTTTCGAGCTTCGTGCGCGCTGACTCACGCACGAATGCGATCTGCCGCTCGAGATTAGCCAACTCGCCTCGCACTTTTTCCAGCTCATCGGTCAATTTATCAAGATCGGGGAAGCTGTCCGCAATTTCGGCTTCGACCTCAATCAGCATCTGTTCGAGCAGGCTGACCTGGGCTGACCGCCCGGCACTATACTCCTTGGGCTTCAACTGGGTGACGAGCGCTGAATCATCTTCTCCGGTCAACATATATTTGAAGATGTTGCGCTCGAGCGCCGCGAACTGGACCTCGCCGGTCTGCGCGGGCGACGCCTCTGACTGGATCGACGTTTCATCGACGATGCACAGCCGAACGATGTCCCGGAAGCTGAGTGGTTTTTTGGTCGCTGATTTGTCCTGCGCGATTTCTTTGCCGGCCATGCCTAGGCGGCTGAGTAAATTGTTCGACAGATTGTCGTCATTGTTCCTATTGTGCCGTGCGCCCCGTACCACCGGCTCCGCACCATTGAGGGACACCAGGAATTCACCTCCTGCGAGGGCCCGCTCGAGAGCCAGCTTTTGATCTGGTTTGAGTGTCAGATCGAGCTGGACCCGGTCGTAGGGCCGTCGCTCCTGGATGTCGGGAAGTTCGCGATTGCCGCCGAGCATGAAGTCGAGGGACTTAACGGCAAACGACTTCCCCGTGTTCGACGCGCCGAACACGAACGAGAAACTGTCCGAGAATTTGAGCTCGGCGCGCGTATCACCGGTCGAATTGGTGAATATGAGCCGGTTCAGCAGAATCGACGGTTCAGCCATGCGCCCGACCACCTTCAGCCTGGAACTCGATGCTCCAGCGACCGATCTTGTCGCTGATCAATTGCACAAACTCGGTTGAGTCAACCCGGCCGACGTAATCTATGAGCCAGGTTGCCCGCTCCTTCAGCCGCCGCCCGTAATCGGACCGCACCAGTTGCGCGAACTGGGCGCCCTCCTCGGTCACGCAGAACAGGATACCGGATGTCATATAGTTCGTGGCCACAAGATGCAGCCGGCGCATGAGCCTCAGGCCATCCTCTACATTGCGTCGGCGCACGACCAGTTCGCCATCACGCTGCGGAATATCGGGATGAAGGCTCGCGGGTCCGCCGATGTCAGCAGTATGCACCACCAGATGATCAAGCCAGGTCAGATGGGTCAGGTCGAACGCGCGCGGTTGCGCGACACTGAGCAGCAGGACGCTGCGCACGCCCGTTTCGAGCGGGCTATTAAATAGCTGTTCCGGCGCGGCCGTGGTCACTTCGGCGCCTTCCAGCTGATCTCGCCGTCGTTGATCAGATGGTGAAAGATGCCCTGCTTAACGGGTATATAGGCATAGTTCGCAAGCGGCCCCGCCGGCTCAAGACCACCGGCGCGTGACATGGTCGCCTCTACGCGCGCTAATTCATCCGGCGCGGCCTGTTTCAGCGTTTCATGGATACCGAGGCGAATGCCGAGCCGAAACTGGGTGATCGTTTCCGGCGAGGTACTGTCGCGATAGAATTTCTGGAAGCCTTCGGCTTCGTAGAAGCGCAGCCGGTGGATTTTGAAGTCCTCGCCATGCCCGGCATCGTCGAACACATCCTGATGGCTGCCGAATTTGCCTTTCTCACGATCATTATAGGCGCCGAGCAGCGCATCCATGTAGACCATCTCATGCGCCTGCACGGCGAGCGGCACCGACCCCTTGGGATAATCTCCGGGATCATTGCCGAACAAGGCGAAAAGAAGCGGTTTGGCGGCCGGGTCGGCGATCATTTCATCGACGTCGACGAACGAGATCGTGGAATAATCGAACGTTTCAACCGCGACCAGAACCTCGTTCGCGAGCGCGATCGTCTTGTTCTGCACGATCTTCGTGGCGCAGGCGGCATCCCAGCCCGCAACCAGGTCGGCCTTGAAGCTTGCCGGCTTGTTGATGAGCTTCAAGAGGGTCGAGTTCAATCCTTTTGGCGCGACGAAGACGAACCGACGTGGCGACGTGAACTCGCCTTGCGACGCCCAGTAAAGAATCTTGCCGACAGCCAGGAGGCCTTCGGCCTTGCCCAGCTTGGAGCGATACTGCTTGCACTGGTAGTTGTCCCAGTCACCGTCATGGCGCTGGTCGGTGCAGAACCCCACGACGTCGCGTCCCTTGTCGCCCGCACCGCCGAACCGCTTGACCTCGTAATAGTCCACCGAGCGGTGCTCGACCCACTGCCGGCAGAATTGCTCGAGCTCCGCGTCGTCCATTTGCAGGATCAGACGATCTAGCCTGACCTTCAAGCAGCGATCGGACGCATGAGCAGTTCCCCTCCCCCTGGGACGGCAATGCTATCGCGCTGGTGGACCAGGCGCAACGGCAGGGGCAGCCATTAATAACCGCCTTGGGAGTACCCGGGCAACGAGCGCAGCTGGATTGTCGGGCTCGCACGCGAACACCGCTCGCCCGACCTGGATCAGATACGCAATCAGGTTGCGACCTCCGTGTGCATCAGCCGCTTGAAACCGAAGAGTTGCGCCATGTCCTCAGGCTTCATCTCCTCTGTGTAGAAAACGAGATTGTCGCGGAAGATCACATGCGCGAACCCGCGGGTAGCTGCCGATCTGCTGCTGATGAACGAAGGACCGCTTAGCTCAGCATCCCGCCCCAAGCCGGCCAGTCTGGTTTCCACCAGGCTTGCACGCCGACGGTCGGCTATCATCCCCGATGCCGCTGCATCCAGGTGACGGATATGACAGAGGGTCGGGCGCAGAAACAGGTATCGCGCAGCCAGTCGAGTTCGGCGTGTTCGTTTACGGCGGGGAGCTCGGTCCACCACGTGCGTTTTTCGGCATGCCAGCGATATCCCCTGGCTTTCAAGGCGTCTTTGGCATCATACGGGGCATTGGTCGCCTCGATCCGAACGCTGGCCTGCTCAGCTTGGCGGATGAGCTTCGCCAAAGCCGTTTCGCCGTCTGGCATGACGCGACCGAGCAGATTGATCGTCGCCCAGACGTCGACCGCAGCCCGGTGCCCCTGATGGAACAAGCCCTGCTGCATGAGGAGGTGGCCAAGCTTGCGGCCGTCAAAGCCGAGATCCGGCCAGGGCACCTCGTTGCACGAGCAGGCCCAGGCATGACCGGCCACGTCGGGCAGACGCCGCTCGACGCGGGGAGCATCGAATGCGGCATTGTGGGCGATCGCGAGGGTGGTGCTGGCGATCAGGCTCGTTGCTGCGTCGGCATCGATACGCCTGCCGGCGACATCGGCATCGGTGATGCCGGTCAGCCGGGTAATCTCGGCGGGGATCGGCATCCCCGGATCCTCGAACCATTGGCGGGGCTGGCCGACCCGGATAATCACTCCGCGCTCGTCAAATGCGATGCGCTGCATCGCCAGGTCGATGATCGGGTGATCCGCCTCGAGGCCCATCGTCTCGACGTCGATCACGACGGCGGTGCGTACGAGGCCCTGTGGCTGGGCGACGGGATAGCATTCCGGGCGTGGCAGGGCGCGCAGCACCCGGTAGTCAGGATGCTCGTCGAGTAAGGCCGCGGCTTGCTCGGGCGGGGATAGGGCAGCCATCGGTTATCAGCCTGTCGAATGGGGCGACGCCCCTGCCCCAAGCGTCGGGCAGCGGCGTCGCTTCCGATCCGATCAGCCGTTTAGCGCATCTTTGACTGCCTTGGCGGGCACGAAGGTCAGCTTGCGCGATGCCGCGATCTGGATGGTCTCGCCAGTCGCGGGGTTGCGACCCTCGCGAGCCGGGCTATCCTTGACCTTGAACTTGCCAAAGCCAGCGAGCGAGACTTCTTCGCCTTTCCCGGCCGCAGCCACAATCGCAGCCATCAGGGCATCGACCGCTTTGCGCGCATCGGCCTTGCTCAGGGCGTGATCGGCGACCAAGGTCTCGGCAAGCTCGGCGTTGTTCATGACAATCATCTCCAAAAGAGGGAGCCCCTTACCGGGCTGAACGTGCGACGATCAATCGTCTTGCGCATCACGCTGGAACCCGTCGCTCGCAGGACCCGGCTCGCGAATTCGTGCGGCTCTAGCTTGGCTTGACGGGCTTTGCGCCATAGAGCTTGGAACCAGTTATCGCTCCCGCTCCATCATAAGCCTCTTCGCCCATGCAGATCATCGTCCGCGAGAACAATGTCGATCAAGCGCTGCGTGCGCTCAAGAAGAAGCTGCAGCGTGAAGGCGTCTACCGCGAGATGAAGCTGCGCCAGCATTATGAGAAGCCGTCCGAGCAGCGCGCCCGGGAGCGGGCTGCCGCGATCAACCGCGCTCGCAAGGCGGACCGCAAGCGTGCCGAACGGGATCGCTGATCATCCGGCCGCACATCGGAGTGACCATGCCAGAAGGTGAGCGATGCTGAAGACCCGAATGCGCCGACTGGTGGCACAGAACGACGATGCAGCCGCACGCCTCCGCAAAATCGCGCTGTCGATCACGAACCTGATCGACGAGGATCTTCTAGACCTGGCGGACATCTTCAAAGCGTCACCTGCCAGCCCCTTGGGTGAAATGGCTCGCAGCGAGATGGCCAAGCGTAATATCAAGCTGTAATCCATCGGGTACGACAGGCGACGACCCCGCACACGAGGGGCGCTGCATATGACGTATCCGGGACATCTACCTGCAAGCGTGAGTGACATACATTGAACGATGAAACCAATCCCGTCGAACTCGCTGTCGAACTGACCATCGCGTGGCTGGGCAATCCTAACACTCGCGCGGCAAGCGCGGACATCCCCCTCTTCCTTCAGTCGATGCATGCCGCGGTGACCAGGCTCGCCGCTCCCGCGGTGGATGACGCAGCGCCAGCCAGCGGGCAGGATTATACGCCGGCGGTCACCGCCCGGAAGTCGCTTTCCTCGCGCGAGCACATCATTTCGATGATCGATGGTAAGCCGTACCGGACGCTGCGCCGCCATCTCTCGACGCACGGCCTGACCCCAGACGAATACCGCCAGCGTTATAGCCTGCGTGCCGATTACCCGATGGTAGCGCCGGCCTATAGCGAAAGCCGCAGCGCCATGGCCAAGACCATCGGCCTGGGGCGCAAGCCCGGTGAGAGAAAGCATAAAGCCGACGGCGAATGATCGCATGGATGCGCAGCGGTCGGGCAAACCGCTGTGGACACCGTCACCCCTGGCAATGCTCATCCCCGCCCCGCGCAAGGCCGATGATGCGGCGATAGCGGGCCAATCGGCTTGGTGTCGGGACTCGTTGATCGCCACCATGAATGTACGCCTGTTTCCCCGCGCCTGAACCTATCCAGCTTGGCCACAACCGTTCGTCGCACGAGCGATTCATATCGACTCATAGGATTTGGCGGCAGGTGGGTGATGCGGCAGCCTCGAAACCATGGAACAGCAGATCATTCATGCCTGCGGCCACCAGCAGGCTCATGTGCTTTACGGCTTCGACTCTCAAGTTGCGCGCAAGGCACGCTGGTTGCGGACAACCAAATGCCGCGCCTGTTTCCTCGCAGACAAGAAAGCCGAACAGATCGAGGCTACGGCACGTGACACCGCGACGGTAGCGCATCTCATCCTGCCGCCTCTGACCGGCAGCGAGCGGCAGGTGGCTTGGGCAGAAACTATCCGCATCAAGCGCTTGGCCGCACTGACGGTAAGTCCTCACACAAGCATCGACGCCGACTGCAACCTTTGCCTGCGCATCTACGACGCCAAGTGGTGGATCGATCATCGGGACCTGGCGAACGAAGATCTTCTGGATCAGGCAACCAGGCACCTGCAAATTGCTGCCATGCCAGCTAATGGGCAGCAGTCCGCTGCGGCATAATCAGGCTCCCGGCAGATTCCTACTCGATAGCACGAAATTGCCGGAATGCTGCCTGAGATCTAGCGCAGTACGCCGTTCAACTCAGACCCGAAAGTAAAGCAGCCGTGGATCATCGAGCATACTGGCCGGTGTCGGGGTGATCCAATCGGCACCAAGTTCGGGATAGGGGCCGTGGAACAAGTCGCCCAGCGCCCGACGGAAATGCGCGTTCATCCAACGGCGTCGGCGATGCTCAGGCGCATCATGAATCATGTGGCATCGTTGGCAAAGGGCAGCCAGCTTCTCGAAGCGACTGTCGCTTGGATCGTGATGGAGATGCGCGCACGCCAGAACCACCGAGGTCCACCTGCCCACGTGGAGGATATCATTGGTCGGACGACGAACCCGCCTGCCCTGCCCGTTCCGCCAATAGCCACGTTCCGCGTCCCACCACCGTCCGTCGCCCATGTGAAAGACGCGCTTCAGATGTCTCCGACCACAATGCTCGCAGCAGCCTTTGGCACGGACAAAGCTAGCGTCCACGGTCGTGGTGTAATTTCCCGGTGTAGATGACGGTGTATGCCGGGGTGGGGCCGAGGCCCCACCCCGGCGTCGGCGTCTCGGTGGCCACCGGGCTCATCGGTTAAGGTGGAAGTGTCGAGCTTCACCAACCCGAGGAGTAGTTCCCGATGACCGACGACAGACTACCGCTTGCCGAGCTGATGGCGAAGACCGGAGACGGCGATTTCCTGCGCAGTGTCGCTGAGAGCGTGCTGCAGATCATCATGGAGGCCGACGTCGACGGCCTGATCGGTGCCGGCCGGCACGAGCGGTCCGGCGAGCGCAGCACGTGGCGCAATGGCTACCGTGACCGCAGCCTGGACACCCGGCTGGGCACGCTCAACCTGAAGATCCCCAAGCTGCGCACCGGCGCCTACTTCCCAGGGTTCCTGGAGCCGAGGAAGACGGTCGAGAAGGCGCTGGTCAGCGTCATCCAAGAGGCCTGGATCGCCGGCGTCAGCACCCGCCGTGTCGACGATCTGGTGCAGGCGATGGGGATGAGCGGAATCTCCAAGTCCAGCGTGTCGAAGCTGTGCAAGGACATCGACGAGCGCGTGAACGCGTTCCTGAAGCGTCCGCTAGCCGGCGAGTGGCCGTACCTTTGGCTGGACGCCACCTACCTCAAGGTCCGCGAGGGCGGCCGCATCGTCAGTGTCGCGGCGATAATCGCTGTCGCCGTCACCACCGAGGGCAAGCGCGAGATCGTCGGCCTGCACATCGGCCCGAGCGAGGCCGAGCCGTTCTGGTCGACCTTCCTGCGCGACCTGGTGCGCCGCGGCCTGAAAGGCGTGAAGCTCGTCATCAGCGACGCGCACGAGGGGCTCAAAGCCGCCATCACCCGCGTCGTCGGCGCCACCTGGCAGCGCTGCCGCGTCCACTTCATGAGGAACGCGCTGGCGCACGTGCCCAAGGGCCAGAACACCGTCGTCGCCGCCGCGATCCGGCAGGTCTTCCTCCAGCCCGACCATGCCGCCGCCACCCAGACCTGGCGCCACGTCGCCGACCAGTTGCGCGGCCGGTGGCCCAAGCTCGGCGCCTGCATGGACAACGCCGAGCACGACGTGCTCGCCTACATGACCTTCCCCGAACAGCACCGGGTGAAGCTGCACTCGACGAACCCATTGGAGCGGCTGAACAAGGAGGTGAAGCGACGCGCTGACGTGGTGGGCATCTTCCCCAACGAGGACAGCATCACCCGCCTTATCGGCGCCGTGCTCCTCGAGCAGAACGACGAGTACCAGCTCCAGAACCGCTACATGCAGATCGAGGGCATGGTCGCTCTCGCCACACCACAGATCGAGGAGGTGACGCCGCTACAAATTACACCCAAGGCCGCCTAACCGATGCGGCCCGGTGCCACACCTCAAATTACACCACGTTGACGGACACGACCCGGACAAACCGAACGAAGTTGGAAATATGCCGCCAATCGATCGGGTAGAGGAAAACATGCTCAGGACGGATCGGCATCGGTAGCCGGACTATGCAGTAGAGCGGATTCCGATGGCAAGGCATCGTTTGGTCCGAGAGACGCCGCAGGCAGAAAACGGTAGACCGTCCCTCGCGAAATCCCCAGTTCACGGGCAATATGTGCAGGGCGCATGCCCTCTGCCGCGCGCCGGCGCACCGCCTCCGGGTCGATACGCGTTTTACCGCCTTTATAGACGCCTCGCGCCTTGGCAGCCGCGATCCCCTCCGCCTGCCGTTCCTTACGCAGGTTCGTCTCGAACTCTGCAAAGACGCCAAGCATATCTAGGAACGCTTTACCGGCGGCAGTGCGGGTATCAATCGGCTGCTCTGTCGCCTTCAGGGCTACCCCCCTGCCCTTCAACTCGTGCACGATGTCCTGAAGGTCCTTCATCGATCGTGCGAGACGGTCGATCCGCGTTACGACCAGGGTGTCGCCTTCGCGCAGGAAATCGAGGAGGACTTGTAACTCGGTTCGAGCCTCTCGGCCGGCGCCGGACTTTTTTTCCGATCGGATCGTCTGACATCCCGCGGCTCGCAAGGCGGCCTCCTGGATCCCGAGATCCTGATCCGTTGTAGAAACGCGGGCATATCCGAAAAGCGCCATCGAACCCTCATTCTGTTCGAACAGCTTCTAGACCCACCAGTGCGCCTGTTCAATATCCCTGCAAACCACCCTGATGAGACGCTACCAGCGTTTCATCCCGGCTGTACGATACGGGTGTACCCACATTGACATATGCACGATGACACCCCGGAAGTAGCTTCCCACAGCCTAGTTGTGTCACGTTCTTTCTTCTGGCATGTTCTAGATCGATACCAAATGGAAGGAGTGCGAAGGTGGCATCACAATCCATAGATATCAACGTTGCTGGTAATGGCCGCATGGTTCTTCCGGCATCGGTACGAAAGGCGATGGGTCTGCATGGCGATACGAAGATCATCCTAACTGTCGAGGATGATCAGGTGCGCCTGTCCCCTATTGGTCATGGCGTATCACGCGCGCAGGCACTCTATCGAGCACATGCCAATCATGCTCGCACGACCGACGACTTCCTGGAAGATCGGAAGGCGGAAGCCGCCGCTGATCACGGTGAGGACACGTCCGCTGCATCGGATCGAGACGCATAATGGCATTCGTCGTTCTCGACGCATCCGCAGTGTTGGCGTTGGTCCGAGATGAACCCGGTGCCGACAAGGTCGCCCCCCACATCGGGCGCGCAGCGATATCGGCGGTCAACCTCCAGGAGGTGATTAAGGAGCTGCTGCTCAGTGGCCTCGACGAGCCGACCACCCGCGAATTGCTCGACGAGCTTCGACTAGACGTTCGCGCCCACGATACCGAAGCGGCCTATGCCGCCGCGGCTCTCCATGCCCAGACGCGCCAATATGGTCGTGGACTGGGTGACCGATCATGTCTCGCGCTCGCTGTGCAGCTTGGGGTCCCTGCCCTCACTGCCGATCGTGAGTGGAAAAAGGTGAAGGTGAAAAACCTGAAGCTTGAACATATCCGGTAAGCCAAGCTGCGACGATCTCACTGCCTAACACGGACCTCGTGCTTTCGACGACAGGAGGTTCGCTTGTGACGTGATGGGGTGGACGGCCCCTGCACCAGCGTAGCTGTGCGATGATGTGGTCGTTGAGCCACGTCTAGGAGGGGCGATCCATGCAGCAGGACATCGTGGCCGTCGGAGTCGATCTGGCGAAGAGCGTCTTCCAGGTCCACGCGATCGATGCTGGTGGCAAGGTGGTAGTCCGCAGGCAATTGCGGCACGCGGAGGTGCTGAAGTTCTTCTCCTCGCTGCCGCCGTGCCTAGTCGGTATGGAGGCATGTGCTTCGGCGCATCACTGGGGTCGCGAGCTTCTAGCGCTCGGGCACGACGTGCGGTTGATGCCGCCGGCCTATGTAAAGCCTTACGTGAAGCGCGGTAAAACCGATGCCGCCGACGCCGAAGCGATCTGCGAAGCGGTAACTCGCCCTACTATGCGGTTCGTAGCGGTGAAGAGCGTCGAGCAGCAGGCGGTACTGATGCTTCACAAGACCCGCGACCTGCTCGTCCGGCAGCGTACTGCGTTGATCAACGCCTTGCGAGCGCACCTGTCGGAGTACGGCATCGTCACCAGCAAGGGGCCCGGCGGCGTCACCGCGCTGATGAAGCTCCTCCACGAGGAGCAGGAGAAGCTGCCAGCGCATGCGCGGTCGGCACTCCATACGATCGGCGCCCAACTTTGATCGCTCGCGAGCGAGGTCGATCGGCTTGAGGCCCAGATCCTCGCTTGGCACCGCGCCGATGACACCAGCCGCCGGCTCGCTACGATCCCCGGCATCGGCCCGATCACGGCGTCGGCGATCGCCGCGGCTGTGCCCGACGCGTCGCTGTTCCGCTCCGGCCGCCAGTTCGCGGCATGGTTGGGGCTCACACCGCGTCCACATAGTTCGGGCGGCAAGGAGCGGCTCGGCGGCATCAGCAAGCAGGGCGACGGCTATCTCCGCAAGCTGCTGGTGGTCGGCGCGACCGCGGTGATGCGCATGGCAAGGAAGGACGCGGCTCGCCAACCGTGGGCCGCGCAGCTTCTCGAGCGCAAGCCGGTGAAGATCGCTACCGTCGGGCTTGCCAACAAGACAGCGCGCATCGCTTGGGCGGTGATGGCGCGCAACGAGGTCTACGCGGTGGCTGCCGCGTGACCGCTGTCCTCGCCGACCGCTGAGCGGTCGGCAGGATGGTGTAAGGGCAGCTGAGTGGTGATGACAGACCGGTCAGACCGGGGATCGAACAAGCCCAGGGGAGCAGAGCGCTTCGAGCGCGATGACGTGATTAGGGATCCGATCCGTGGACTTCATCGGGGCCAGCAGCCATGCGGTGCTGCACGAACAGGCCGAACACATGGATGCACCCGACCGGTGCTCATCGCTGCACGAAAGCTCTTGCACCGGAGGGGTCGTCCACACATGGCTCAACGATCACATCATCGCACAGCTACGCTGGTGCAGGGGCCGTCCACCCCATCACGTCAAAGCGCGGCAAATACGAATAGATGGGTTGCGGTGGCAACCTTAGCCAAGCCATGAGTCACGCCACACGTTCTGCCGGTCTCGATGCATTGTTACCGCGTACCATCGATCAAGCAGTGGATGAGCCTGTCGCGTGCCGGCTCGACATCCTCTTTGTGCAGCGCTCTCGCACAGACTGAACCAAGCGAGATGATCATGAATGCCTGAGCAAGGGTGCGATGCTCGTCTGCGACCACGTCGCTGCCCATCAATCCGGCGAAAGCCCGGCTGACATTTTCAGACATCCGCGCGCGTACGTCCAAGAAAATTCTGTTGATCCGCTCATTGCGCGACGCTTCCGCGGCAATCTCAAGGAACAGGCGATCGCCCTCTTCATCCTTGCGACAAGGCGTTGCGACCAGCCACCCGATAATGCCGGCACGGTCCTTGGCGGCAAGCGCTTTGTTGAGGGTCTTCTGGTCCGCTATGCGTTCGCAATCCACCGTCACGATGGCGGCGATGATGTCCTCTTTGGAAGGAAAATCGCGGTAGAGCTGCTGGACTGCGACCCTGGACTTCTTGGCAATCGCCGCGATCCCGGTCGCGTGGAAACCGTTCTCAACGAACAGGCGCCTCGCCACTTCCGTGATGGTGTTTTGGCGCAGTTCGCGGCGCGTCAGCGGGGGCACTTTGAATTCGACAACTTAGGACCTCTCGTAAGTCGGTTGGCGCACTCGAACGGCCCATCTAGGGTTAGGACCCATTGATGTCAGCATCGCGATCTGATTCAGCCTCCGCGAGGAGACCGGGATGAGCGGACCTGTTTTGGCTAAAGGATGAGCAGATGGAACGGCTGCGGCCGTTCTTTCCCAAGAGCCACGGCAAGCCTCGGGTGGATGACCGGCGGGTGCTGAGCGGCATCGTGTTCGTCAACAAGAACGGTCTGCGCTGGCGTGATGCGCCGAGCGCCTGCGGCTCACCCAGGACGCTCTTCAACCGGTGGAAGCGCTGGGGGCGGCAGGCGTGTTCACGCGGATGAAGGAAGGTCTGGCTGCGGCGGTCGCGGAGCCACGAACGGTCATGATCGACGCGACCTACCTGAAGGCGCATCGCACGGCATCGAGCCTGCGGGTAAAAAGATCCCATGGGCGCGGGCTGGCGCCGGTTGAGGCAGACTGACCTTCCCGCTTTGTCGTGAAGGAGGTGTGGATCGGCGTGGAAAAGGGACCCCGTTAGCGGGGTGATCGGCGTCGAAAAGGGACCCCTCATCCTGGTGTTCTAGGCTGTTCGCTTGGCGGTGTGTCAGGCGGCGAGATCGGGATGCTGGTATTGGAGACGGTGTTGAGGATCCGGCGCGAGCACGCGTCGGGCAAGGCCATCAAGGCGATAGCGCGGGACCTGCACCTGTCGCGCAAGGTGGTGCGCAAGGCGATCCGGGCGCCGGAAGCGGACATGGGTTATCGGCGAGAGGTGCAGCCGCTGCCGAAGCTGGGGCCGTTTCAGGCGCGACTGGATGCGTTGCTGGAGGAAGATGAGGCACGGCCGCGGCGCGAGAAGCTGCGCCTCACGCGCATCCACGACCTGCTGCTACGCGAGGGGTTCGATGGCTCGTACGACGCGGTTCGCCGTTATGCGGCGCGCTGGCGGCAGGCGCAGCGTCGCGACGTGATGAATGCGCCGGCGTTCATCCCGCTGCTGTTCCGGCCGGGCGAGGCTTACCAGTTCGACTGGAGCCACGAGGACGTCGAGATCTCGGGCAAGCCGATGCGCGTGAAGGTCGCGCATGTCCGGCTGTGCGCGTCGCGGGCAATGTATGTGCGGGCCTATCCCCGCGAGACACAGGAGATGCTGTTCGACGCGCATGCACGGGCGTTTGCTTTCTTCGGAGGCGTGCCGACGCGCGGCATCTACGACAACATGAAGACGGCGGTGACGAGCGTGTTCACCGGCAAGGAGCGGGTCTTCAACCGTCGCTTCCTGGTCATGGCCAACCATTACATGGTCGAGCCGACCGCCTGCTCGCCGGCGTCGGGCTGGGAGAAAGGTCAGGTCGAGAACCAGGTGCAGACCGCACGCGGTCGCTTCTTCCAGCCGCGCCTGCGATTTACCGGCCTCGAGGAGTTGAACGGCTGGCTGGAGGCGGAGTGTCGGCGCTGGGCAGAGTTGCACCAGCATCCCGAGCAGAAGGAGCTGACAGTCGCCCAGGCATGGGCAGCAGAACGGGCGGTGCTCCAGCCTATTGTCGCACCCTTCGACGGCTTCCACGAGAGCGAGCATGCGGTAAGCGGCACATGCCTCATCAGCTTCGACCGCAACCGCTATTCCGTTTCTGCCAGGGTGGTGCGACGTGCCGTCCAGGTCCGCGCCTATGCCGACCGCATCGTCGTGCGCTGCGACGGTGAAGTCGTCGCCGACCATCCCCGGTTCTTCGGCCGCGACCGGACCATCTACGACCCGTGGCACTATCTGCCGGTGCTGGTGACCAAGCCGGGTGCCCTGCGCAACGGCGCACCGTTCCAGGGCTGGGAGTTGCCGCCTGCGCTGGCACGACTGCGGCGCAAGCTTGGCACCGGCGACGATGCCGACCGGCGGTTCGTGCGGGTGCTGGCAGCGGTGCTCGACGACGGGCTGGAGGCGGTAGAAGTGGCCGTGCGCGAAGCATTGCTGGCCGGCGTCGCCAGCGACGACGTCATCGTCAACATCCTGGCCCGCCGGCGCGAACCGCCGCGACCGCTGACTATTGTCACGCCAGAAGATCTGGCGCTGCGCCATCCGCCCCGTGCCGACTGCAACCGCTATGACAGCCTGCGAGGTCTCCATGCAGCGGCATGAGATGATGACGGCCATGGCCGAGTTGGGGCTGAAGGGCATGGCTGGCGCCTTCGACGAGGCGGTCACTACCGGTCTCCAGCGCAAGCGCACGACCATGGAGGTCCTGACCGACCTGCTGCGTGCCGAGGCGACGCACCGCCATGCAGCCTCGGTCCGTTACCGGATGTCGGCCGCCAGGTTACCCGCGGTGAAGGACCTCGACGCCTTCGTCTTCGGCGACACTCCCATCAACGAGGGACTGGTGCGCTCGCTGTACAGCGGCTCGTTTCTTCCGGGCCAACGCAACGTCGTGCTGGTCGGTGGAACGGGTACCGGCAAGACGCATCTCGCCACCGCCATCACTGCCAATGTGGTACGAGCCGGCGCCCGCGGACGCTACTTCAACACAGTGGACCTGGTGAACCGGCTCGAGGAGGAAACGCGCCTCGGCAAGGCCGGCACGCTGGCGGCCCAGCTTTCGCGCCTCGATCTCGTGGTGCTCGACGAGCTTGGCTACCTGCCGTTTGCACGCTCGGGCGGTCAACTGCTCTTCCACCTCGTCAGCAAGCTCTACGAGAAGACCTCGGTCATCGTCACCACCAACCTGGCCTTTGGTGAGTGGCCGACCGTCTTTGGCGACCCCAAGATGACCACCGCGCTGCTCGACCGCATTACCCACCATTGCGACATCGTCGAAACCGGCAACGACAGCTGGCGCTTCAAACATCGAAGCTGAAGCCTGGGGCACCGGCAGAGAACGCTTCGTGCTGGTTGCGCCTCCGGTCGGGCTACGCCCGCCCTACGCCGCAACCAGCACGAACAGTGCGCCCGTCATACCCGTTACGCTGCTCGACGAAGGGGGTCCCTTTTGCACGCCGATAGGGGGTCCTTTTTGGACGCCGATTGACAGGAGAGCTGCGCGATCGCACGTTCGAAAACCAGCGGCACCGCGCGTCAGGGCTGACCCTGGTCACGGCCGCGGTGACGCTATGGAACACGGTCTATCTCGACCGTGCCGTCCAGCACCTGCGCCATTCCGGCATCGACGTCCCCGATGAGCTGCTCGCCCATGTCGCCCCGCTCGGCTGGGAGCACGTCGGGCTGACCGGCGACTACCTCTGGAGCGAGATCGACCGCCCGCGCGAGCGGCTCAGGCCGTTGCGCGTGCCGCGAACCAGCGAGAATCGTTAGCGTACGTTTTCGGGCCTTCTCTCACCGGCCCCCATGGAAGACTCTTTTTTCGTGGCTTTTCACCCTACGCGCTCCGGACCGAGCAGGCGTGGAGCTTAAAGCGCAAGTTACTGGCTACGAACACCTTACGGGATAGCCGAAGCGGGTATGACGCTATCATGGTCGAGCTGCCAGCAGCCGATTGAGGACCTTCGCCACGCGGTCGACCAAATAGGGTTTCTGAAGGAGCTCAAAGCCATGCGAGCCTTCTTCGGCGATGATCTGGCTATAGCCGCTCGCGAGGACGACCGGGAGAGCGGGATGGTCGCGGCGCAGCCGCTGCGCCAACTCGACCCCATTCATGCCGGGCATCACCACGTCCGAAAACACTACGTCGAACTTTTCGGGGTGCTGGTCGATCAGGTCGAGCGCCGCCTGCGCATTGGCAGCCCACGTCGTTCCAAACCCGAGATCGTGCAGCATCTGGGTCGCGAACTCGCCGACCTGCACATTGTCCTCGACAACTAGAATGCAGCCATGGCCCCTCAGGCTCACGCCTTCCTCGGCGTTTATCGGTTTGTCGGCCGACATCTCGTCATGCGCACGAGGCAGATACAGCGTGAACCGGGCCCCCTGGCCCGGATCGCTCGCGGTGACGATATCACCGCCTGTCTGCTTGGCGAAGCCGATCACCTGGCTGAGGCCGAGGCCGGTGCCCTTGCCGACATCCTTGGTCGTGAAAAAGGGTTCGTAAATGCGGTCGATCAGATCATCGCTGATACCGGTGCCGGTGTCGCTGACCTCGATCGCAACGAACGTGCCAAGCGTCGCATCATGGCCTCGCCGCGCCGGGATCTGATCAACATTGCGCGCGACAAAGCGGAGCACTCCGCCTTCAGGCATGGCGTCGCGCGCATTGACCGTCAGATTGAGCATGGCGGTGTCGAACTGCGCGGGATCGGCAAGGACCGGCCAAACGTCGGGTGCGACGTCACGCTCGATGGTGATCTGCGAACCGACAGTCGAGCGCAGCATATCGTCGATCGACGCGAGACGTGCTCTCGGTTCGAACACCTGCGGCTTGAGCGGCTGACGGCGCGCGAACGCGAGCAGTTGTCCGGTGAGAGATGCCGCACGATCGACCGTTTCGGAGATCGCCTTGATGTAACGCCTGCGCTTTTCCTCGGTCACATCGTCGCGCTGCAACAGATCGGTGCTGCCGCGGATGATTGTCAGCAGATTGTTGAAATCGTGCGCCACCCCGCCGGTAAGTTGACCGACCGCCTCCATCTTCTGCGCCTGACGTAAGGTTTCTTCGGTGTGCTGGCGCTCGGAGATCTCCTGCCGCAACTGATCGTTGGCAGCCTTGAGAGCGGCGGTACGCTCGTCAACCGCGTGTTCGAGATTGAGCGCGAGTTGACCCAAGGCTTCCTCGGTACGCTTGCGGTCGGTTACCTCAAGCGTCACCCCGGTCATCGTCATCGATGCCCCGCTGGCTGCGCATTGCACGGTACCACGCAGATGTATCCAGTGTTCGCTGCCATCGGGCCAGCAAATCGGATAGTCGGTATCGTAGGTGTCGCCGCTTGCCAGCGCGTGCTCAATCCCGGCGCTGACTTCGTCGCGATGCTCCGGGTGAACCGCATCGAGAAGCGCGTGGAAGGAAAACGCATCCTCGGCACCACGCCCGAAATTGGCCTTGCACGCATCGTCGCAGCTCAGAAGCAAGGTTGCCGCGTCGAGCTGCCAGGTGCCAAGCCTCCCAGCATCCAGCGCCGTCGCCAGTTGCCGCTCGCTGTCGCGCAGGCGCTGTTCGGCCAGGTGCTGGGGGGTGCGATCCCGCAGTATCTTGATATAGCCGATATGCTCGTCGCTATCCTCGGCCTCGAAGCGCATCATCAAGCCGGACGCCCAGATGCAGCTTCCGTCTTTGCGCTGATGCCAGCGCTCGTCCTCGGCCCGACCATTACGCGCTGCGCCGGCCATCTCGGCATCGCACACCCCGTTCACCTTGTCGTCGTCGGTGAAGAAGATGCAGGCGTTCTTGCCGATGATTTCAGCCTCGCTCCATCCGAGCAGATGCTCGGCGCCTGGGTTCCAGCTCGTGATATTGCCGTCCAGATCGATCGAGATGATGGCAAAATCGGTCGCGCTGTCGAGAACCAAGCGCGCGATCCTGTCGCTATGCGGCCGGGGGTGCGGCGCAGTCGGTCCGGTATGATCCATATGGGTATGCCTACGGGAGAACGCTGAACTAGATGAGACTTATCAGGCGCTCAACGCGCTCGACGGGTTTTGGCTCACCTGTAAAGAGGATTTGCGACTTGTGGCGGCCGTTGCCCCCTCGCATGACACGGCGATGTGCATGAGCCTTCGATATCGATCCCTTCTACCCCTCATTATCGGGTTCGCATTGCTCGCGCTGACCGTGCTCGGCAGCCTGTGGCTGGCGGAGCGGCAGGAGCGCTCGTTCGAGGCCGTCCGCCACACTCTGGAGGTGCAAAAGCGCCTCGGCATGATCCTTTCGCGCTTTCAGGATGCCGAGACGGGGCAGCGCGGATATCTGCTTACCGGCCAAATCGCCTATCTCGAACCCTATGAGGCCGCGTTGGCCGGACTGGGCAGAGAGTTCATCGCGCTCGACGCCGCAATCGCCGACAACCCCGACCAACTGGCGCGAGCCAAAACCCTGAACGCGGTTTCCAACCAGCGACAGGACATCCTGCGCGCCACGATCGAACGCTACCGGCTCGGTGATGCCCGCGGTGCGATTGCAATCGTGCGCGAGGGCAGCGGGAAGCGCATGATGGACCGGCTTCGATCTGTCGTGGCGGCGATGGACCGCGAGGAACAAAGGCTCCTTGCCGCGCGGGGTGCAGCAGCCGACCGTCAAGCGCGCCTCGTAAAGCTCGCGCTCCTGGCGAGCGGCATAGCCATCGTGCTGCTTGCGCTTCTGGCGATCCGGGATGCCCGCAAGCGCCTGCATGACGCAATCGCAGCACGCGATGAACTCGGTATCGCCAACGAGCGGCTGACGATCGAAGTCGCGGAGCGCACCGCGGCTGAGGGACAGGTCCGTCAGATGCAGAAGATGGAGAGCATCGGCCAGCTCACCGGCGGCATTGCGCACGACTTCAACAACATGCTCGCGATCGTGATCGGCTCGCTCGACATGGCGCAGCGGCGGTTTGACGAAGCACCCGCCAAGGCCAAGGACTATATCGACAACGCCATAGATGGCGCTCGGCGTGCCGCCCAACTGACCGCGCGGCTGCTGGCCTTCTCACGTCAGCAACCCCTCGAGCCGCGAGCGATCGACACCAACAAGCTGGTCGGCGGAATGTCGGAACTGCTGCGACGCACCATCGGCGAGCATATCGCGATCGAAACGGTGCTGGCGGGCGGGCTGTGGCCTGCCTTTATCGACGCCGGACAGCTCGAAAACGCCGTCCTGAACCTGTGTGTCAATGCCCGCGACGCCATGCCCGATGGCGGCAAGCTGACACTGGAAACCAACAACACGCATCTCGACGAGCGCTATGCGGCCGAGCATGACGAGGTCACCGCCGGCCAATATGTGGTGCTCTGCATCACCGACACCGGCACGGGCATGCCGCCCCACGTCATCGAACGCGCGTTCGATCCCTTCTACACGACCAAGGGTGTCGGCAAGGGGACCGGGCTAGGGCTCAGCCAGGTGTTCGGGTTCGTCAAGCAGTCGGGTGGTCACATCAAGATCTACTCCGAGCCCGATCAGGGAACGACGGTAAAGCTTTACATGCCACGCCACTTCGGCGCGGCAAGCACGCTGTCCGATGCAAAGGCTGGCACCGTTGAAATCCCCCGCGCGAGGGACGGCGAGACCGTGCTGGTGGTCGAGGACGAAGAGCGCGTGCGGCATATGTCGGTCGATGCCCTTAGAAGCCTCGGCTACACCGTGGTCCAGGCGTCGGACGGTATGCAGGCGCTCGCCGTGCTCGCGATCCAGCCACGGGTCGATCTGCTGTTTTCGGATATCGTCATGCCGGGCATGAACGGACGGGAGTTGGCGGACACCGCCCGCGAGCAGCGATCCACTCTCAAGGTGCTCTTCACGACCGGCTACACCCGCAATGCAGTCGTCCATAACGGCGTGCTCGATCCAGGCGTTGCGTTCATCTCGAAACCGTTCGGGATCGATCAGCTCGCGGTGAAGGTTCGTCAGGTTCTGGATGGCGAGGGCGATAACCGCCGCGACTGAAGCGTCGCTCAAACAAGTTCCCAACCGACCATCCCGCGAATGCCGCAACTGGTTGCGATTACGCCGCCAGCACCAACCGATTTCGGCCATTCGCTTTGGCATTGTACAAGGCCCGGTCAGCGACCCCGAGCAGCTGATCCGCTGTCGTCCCGGGCATGACAGCAGCGATCCCGACGCTGACCGTAGCACGCATGGTTCGTCCATCATCTGCCGTGCAGGGGGCCTCTGCGAAGCTCGCGCGAACACGTTCACAGACCAGCTCCGCCTGCTCCAGTGATGCACCGTCTAGAATGGCAACAAATTCTTCGCCGCCATACCGCGCCACCACATCGGATGTTCGAAGCGTCGACCGGAGAAGGTCCGAAAACGCGCGGAGGACGACGTCGCCCGAGACGTGGCCAAAGCGATCGTTGATCGACTTGAAATGGTCGAGGTCGAACATTGCGATGCAGCCGGGGCGTTGCTCGGTGCGGGAGCGAGCGATCTGCTCATCCAGCGCGAGATCGAACGCTCGCCTGTTGGCAAGCGATGTAAGCGGGTCGGTCAGGCTTTCCCTAGTCAACGCGCCTTCTCGCTCCTTGCGGCGCGTGATCTCTCGAAGGATACTGACGACCCCGCTGGGCGTACCTTGCTGATCGATCGTTGCTCGTGTGTGGGTCTCGAACCAACCTAGGCTGCCATCGCCGCGTCGAGCGCGATATTCGACGATGAACGTGTCGTTCGGCGCAGCGAGCGCCATGCGGTGAACCCGAACCACCTCGGGGACGTCGTCCTCATGGATCATCGCGTGCGGGAGCTGCCCCAGCATGTCCTCTGGTCGGTAGCCGGCGATCGCGAGGAGCGAGGGAGACACATACCGGATGACCCCATCAACATCCAGGCGCATGATGATGTCCCCGGTTCGATCAAGAATAAGGCGCGAGAGCGCCGACGCTTCCTGGAGAGAGGCGAAGAGCTGCTTGCGCCGGCGCAGCTCTGCCGCTGCCGGCAGGATCGTCAGCACCGCCGTCGCCAGATAGAATTGGAGGAACTGCGCCTTGTCGCCGTTCTGGCCGTCGATGAGGCCGATCGGACCGGTGCCGTTGAGCGTCGCAACTATCGCTGGAACGGTAAGAAAAATGATGGATGCCGCAGCGCCGAGCCGGCCGAGCCGGAACACCGCCACCATCATCGGCAAAAAGGGCAGGAAGAGCAGCGGAAAACGTGTCTGCGAAAACACAAGGAAGGCGACAATTCCGACTAATAACGGGAGGACGATTACCTCCGCCCAATCGCTGGCCTCGGCCTTGCGCATCCAGCCGGACACATCACCGCCTCTGGCCAACATCAACAGCGGCGTGAAGGTGATCGCTCCCAGCGCATGACCGGCCGAGTAATGTAGCCAGTTGGACAGAAAGGGACCGCCGGTGATCAGGTGCGCGGTCAGACCGGCGGCTCCTCCGAGCACCGAAGGCACCGCCAGACCAACGATCGCGAAGAATGCGGTGATCTCGGGAATCGACTCCAAGTGGCAGCAGTTCGCGACATATCGTCGCAGCAGGAGCGCTCCCAAGGCTGCCTCCGCCACATTCACCACGGCAAATGGGAGGGAAGCAGCGATGCCGAGGCCGAACCATGTCGTAGCTGCGCTTCCGGCGACGAAGCAGATTGCCAAGGGTAGCGGCCACTCGCCGCGTGGTCGCACCACCAGATCGGAAAGGAGGATTGCAGTTGCACCCCAGATGAATGCCACACCCCCCTCGAAACGGGTGTAGGCCACCGTTAAGCTGGCTGCGACGAAATAGGAGATGCCAAGGAAGGCCACGTGCACGAGGCGCCGGCGAAAATCCCGAGAAAGGTAGGTCGCTGACATCGCCGCAGATTAAGGGAAAAAGGTTAACAGCCAGCTTCTACATGCCGCTACCAGTCCATATGGCTTAGCGAGCTCCGACGGCAGGACGGTGGCTTACCTCAAAACTGGTCACCGGCCTCACATTCCGATAGGGTCGGAGGCCGTATGGGAGACCTCAACGAGGATCGTTCAATGGAAAATACCGAGAACGATCGCCAATACTACAAACGTAGAGCGCGTCAGCAGCTCGACTTGGCTGCGGCCGCTACAGACCTGGCAGTCAAGGCAATCCATCTTAATCTGGCTTCCAGGTACGCGACGCAAAGCGAGGAGGATTCACATGAGAAGGACGGTACATCGACTAACCGCTAGTCGGGTCATAGAGAGCCTTGAGTATCGAGAGGAGGTCTGACTCGCGCAGCGAATGCCTCCAATACATCGGGATCAATCTCTTCGCCTGGTTGAAGCCGCTTCGCTCCAATTGCCGCATCGATCGCGGCCTGGAGATGACAAGCTGCAGTCGTCGTGTGCTCACCATCCTGATCGTAGAGCGCAAGCGCCTTTCGCATGAGAACCAAAGCTCTTTTGTTTTCCATTGGATCCTCCCTTCATTCTTGGGTTGAGTACGCGGCCCCTTCCAGTTCCGCGACGATTGCATCCTGAATCGGCGCGGGAAAGTGGCGGTAAAGCGTTGGAACAGACACTCCGATCGCCGGCGCCACGTCTCGCATCGTCATCCCGCTCGCTAGGAGCTTGCGGGCGGCGTCGAGGCGCTTGGGCGTCATGACCGTCTTTCGGCCCCCTACCCGCCCCTCGCGCCGAGCTACGATCAGAGCGGCCGTCGTCCGCTCACGATTGAGATTCCGCTCCATCTCGGCCATCGCCGCCATGATGTGAAAGACGAGCTTGCCGGCTGTGCCGGCGGCATCAATCCCGTCCGTTAACGAGCGAAAGCCTATGCCACGATCGGCTAGCTCGGCCGCCAGGTCGACGAGCCCCTTCATCGTTCGGCCGAGGCGATCGAGCTTCCACACTACGATCACGTCGCCGGCGCGAGCGTGGGACAAGGCTTCCGCTAGGCCGGCGCGGTTGGCCTTGGCACCACTAGCCTTATCAGTGAAGGTCCGCTCGCAACCTGCCTCGCGCAGCGCATCGAGCTGGAGCGTCAAATCCTGTTCGGGCGTCGAAACCCGCGCATAGCCGATCAGCATGAATCGTTCTCAAAACTCATCTTCCGCGCCTAACACGACCGGTCGCAATCGAGAATGTGTTTTGATACGTCCTCGCTGCCTGCTAAAGCTTCTCACATGGTTTCGGCTCAAAATCGATCGTGGCTGTTGAAAATCTCGCGTTCGAATTGATGTTGCGCGATTAGGGCACTGAGCGCTCTTTCAGGCCCCATTCGGCGGGCGTGTGTTAAAAACCTATCGAACGATCCCGATTTGATGCGCCGGCCCGCCGGGGGGATGGCCGGGCCGGCGCCTGCAGCTGGCTTAGCGACGGGGGAGCTTTGCCAGGGCAGCCTTGTAAGCCGCGTAATGCGTGCCTTCGTCGACCGCGATCTGGCGGAACATCTGCGCCACCTTCTTGTCGCCGGCCGCTTCCGCCTCCTTGGCGAAATTCACGTACATCGTGACATTCTCGTAGTGCTCGCCCTTCATGGCATCTTCGAGGTTCACATTGTTGCTGCTGCCGAGCCGCAGCGCCTGCGCTTCGCGATCGAAGTGCTCGTTGGCCTCGACGTTGGCCGATGCGCGGAAGAGCTTGGCGAGTTCGGGCTTTCCCGCCGCCTGCGCCTGGTCGGCGTACCGCAGATACTTCAGGTTGGCATAAGCCTCCCCGTGCATCGCGGCTTCGAGGTTCGCCCGCGTGCTGGCGGCTAGCGGGCGGGTCGGCGCCGACGGCGCGGCGGTCACGCTGACGGCGAAAATGGTCGCGGCACCGGCGGCAGCGACGATCAGGGACTTCATCATGGTCGATACTCCATTGCCGCCGGAAGTGCGGCTGCCCCGCTATCGACCCCGGTCCTGACGACGACCTGACAGGTCCGCGGCAACCGCATTCTCGAGCCGTCGGAAAAACTCGTTGTGCCGTCAGGTTTCGGTCAGGCGGTGCTGCGATCTCCCGGTCATCGAGGCTATCCCGCCTCTGACAGGAGCTCGTTCGATGATCCGATTTGCCCCCTTGAAGGTCGCAGCCTTTCTCGCCGCCGTCGCAGCTGCGCCGATGGCGATGGCGTCGCCCGTCTGCACCAAGGCGCCTCAGGCCAAATGGATGACGCCGGCACAAATGAAAGGCCGCGTCGCCAAGATGGGCTATCGCGACGTCAAGGTCTTTCAGGTGTCCGGCAGCTGCTACGAAATCTACGCCCACACCAAGGACGGCAAGCGCGCCGAGGTCTATTTCAACCCGGTGAACGGCGCGGTCGTTCAGAACAACGTCGACTGACGATGAGCCACGTCGCTCCAGCGGCTCCTTCCCGAGACCCTGCTCGCAACCGCGGCAGGGTCAAGGTCTGGGACCCGATCGTCCGCATCTTTCACTGGACCGTGGTAGGAGGTGTGATCGCCAACCTGACGTTCCTTCGGCATGAGGAGCCGCCGCATATCTATGTCGGCTACGTTGTCGTCACGGCGCTGGCGATCCGGCTGATCTGGGGTGTTATCGGCCGGCGTTACGCGCAATTCGCCAGCTTCGTGCCAGGCCCGTTCGTGTTGCTGCGCTATTTTCGCGCGATGGCTGCCCGGCGCGAGCCGCGCTACATCGGGCACAACCCGGCCGGAGGCGCAATGATCGTCGTCCTCCTTGTCCTGCTGGCGACGGTGGGGACCAGCGGATGGATGATGGGGCTCGACCAATTCTGGGGTGTGGGCTGGGTCGAGACGTTGCACGAAACCGCCGCCAATGTTCTGATCGGCGCGGTAGCCCTGCATGTCATCGGTGCGATCGTCGAGAGCGTGCGGCACCGGGAAAACCTGCCGCTGGCGATGGTCACTGGCTACAAACGTGCACCAACGGGGACCGACATCGACCATGCGCCTGCTGCTGATTGAAGACAACGCCCGGCTCGGCAGCCTGGTTCGGGACGGCCTGATCCCGCAGGGTTTCGCGGTCGATTGGGTCGAGACCGTCGAGGACGCCGAGCTGGCGATGAAGGTGGCGACATATGACCTGCTACTGGTCGACCTTGGCTTACCCGATGGAGACGGCTTGGACATCGTCCGCCGTTCCCGCCGGGACAAGAATGCGACGCCGATCCTTGTCCTGACCGCGCGAGGTGGCCTCGACGATCGCGTCACCGGACTCGACGCGGGCGCTGACGACTATCTGGTGAAGCCGTTCCAGATTCCCGAGCTCGCGGCGCGGTGTCGTGCCCTGCTGCGACGACCCGGGGCGTCGCTCGGCACCCAGCTCGCCGCGGGCAACGTCGTGCTCGATTGTGCCTCACGGTCGGCCGACGTGGGCGGCGTCGCGATCGACGCGACGCCGCGTGAAATCAACCTGCTCGAAGTTCTGCTCCGCCGCGCCGGACACGTCGTCGCCAAGCCGGCGCTTGAGAATACGCTATATGCGATGGACGCCGAGGTAACGCCCAATGCGTTGGAAGCGGCAGTATCGCGGCTGCGCAAGCGCCTGACCGCCGCCGGGGCGGACGTGCAGGTCCGCACCGTGCACGGCGTCGGCTATGCGCTGTTCGCGCCAAGCGTATCTGGTGAATAGGATGGACGCGGTTCGGCCAAGGCGACGGCCCCCTACGCTGTTCCGACAGATTGCGGCGCGTCTGGCGGCGTTCACGCTGCTGTTCGCAGCACTCGACGTCGGGATCGTCGTGTTCACCTACAGTCGCCAGCCCGAATCGCTCGCGCAGGAATTGCTGACGCTTGAAGCGACGAAGGCTCAGGCAGGCGGCGTGCTGTCGCCCGACCTGCTAACCGGACCGCCGGGGGCCGAATCCTGGTCCGCGCGCTATGTCGAACCGGGATCACCCGAACTCCGGCGGGTAGGGGAAACCGGGATCGACGGCGCGTCAACCCTGGTCGACTGGACGCGGCGCGAACAGACTCCTCGCGGCTATCGGATATCGGGCGTTCGCGCGATCGATCGCGGCGAGGAGCGGCGATGGCTGGCGATGCAGTTCGAGGGCGACGGCATCCGCCCCTATGTGCCGGTGATCGTGAACGAGATCATTCAGCACGTGATGCTGCCGCTGATCCCGTTGTCGCTGTTGCTGTTGCTGTTCAACGTCTTCGCCGTCCGCCGGGTGCTCCAACCGCTCCGCCATGCCGAGCGCGAAGTGGACGCGCTGGAACCCGACAACACCCTGCTTCGCCTTTCGGAGCCGAGTGAGCCGCGAGAGGTCAACACGCTCGTCAGTGCCGTCAATCGGGCGCTCGGTCGGCTCGATGCAGCGATGGCGACTCTGCGGGAGTTCACTGCCAACGCCGCACATGAGCTGCGCACACCGTTGTCGATCATGCAGCTATCGCTCGATCGGCTCCCCGCAGGCAAGCAACGGGACGAACTGCAGGCCGATGCGCGGCACCTGACCCGTCTCGTCGAACAGATGCTCGATCTCGCCCAAGCCGACGCGCTGGCCCTCGATGGCCACGTTGCCATCGATATCGCCGACATCGGCCGGGACGTCGTGGCCGCGATGGCGCCAAAGGTGTTCGCGGCGCAGCGTGATCTACGTTTCGAGAGCTTCGGCGACACCGCGGCGATCGGGCACCCGGAAGCGATCTTCCGCATCTATCGCAACCTGATCGACAATGCGCTGTCACACGCGCCCGGCGTCACGCCCATCGACGTAAGCGCGGGACCCGGTCCACAGCTGACGGTCCGTGACTACGGGCCGGGGATTGCAGAGGTCGATCTTCCGCACGTGTTTGACCGCTTCTGGCGCAAGGATCGCCGCAGCTCTACCGGAGCGGGCCTAGGCCTTGGCATCGTGCAACGGTTGACCGAAGCGCATGGTGGAACGGTCAGCGTCGAAAACGCGACAGGCGGGGGTGCTTCGTTTCGCGTCCGACTCGAGGTCTAGCCTTGAAATTACGGGAGCCATCGCTTTCGTCAGCTGTTCGTCAGGCCCGTGCCGCAACGCACCTGGCGTAGCTACATCGCTCCATCATCCCTGCACTGCTGTCCGGAGCCAAATACAATCCAATTCCCGCCCACTCGGCGGCTCACCGAGTTCGACATACTTTAGGATAGCCAATGACGACCGACGCCATCGATCACGCGCCAGGAGAACATCATCTCGTCCACCGTACAGGCTGGCTTCGCGCAGCGGTGCTCGGTGCCAACGACGGAATCATTTCTGTTTCAAGCCTGATCGTCGGTGTCGCAGCCGCGCCAGGCTCGACTGCGAGCACAGTCCTTGTTGCGGGGGTAGCAGCATTGGTCGGGGGTGCACTGGCGATGGCGGCGGGCGAATATGTTTCGGTCAGTTCGCAGGCGGATACCGAGAACGCTGACCTTGCGCGGGAATCGGCCGAGTTGGAACGTTCGCCCGTGACCGAAACGCGGGAACTGGCCGCAATCTATGAAGGGCGTGGCGTCGAGCCGTCGCTAGCGATTCAGGTGGCCGAACAGATGATGGCACATGACGCTCTGGGAGCGCATCGCCGTGATGAGCTTGGCCTTGCTGACGACGGCGCATCGCAGCCGATGCAGGCCGCGGTATCCTCGGCCTTGGCATTTGCCGCCGGCGCGATCCTACCCGTGATCGCTGCATTAGCACCGCATAGCGCTGTGCTTTATGCGGTACCAGCAACGGCATTGGTGCTGCTTGGCGTGCTGGGTGCGCTTGGAGCGAAGGCGGGCGGCGCCCCGATCGGGCGCGCCATGATCCGGGTGGTTTTACTGGGTGTCCTTGCGATGGGGATGACGGCCCTTATTGGGGCTTTCACCGGGACGGTGGTTTAAAAGCTTTTCGTTGCCCGCGGCGATGCGACACTAGTCCGCACCGCTACGTCCCGAAAACGAGTAAGCAAACGCATCGCCACCCACGCCTATGGTCAGCCCCCCCTTTCGCAAAGCTGATCGTATCCGGCACCACGCTAATTTGTTGCCGAAGTTTCCCGAAGCCTCCACCGTAACTGTCTTTGGCCGTGAAGCGACGGGGCACTCACAGCGCACACCAACCGCCAGAAAAACGACCGGTTTTCTGGCGGTCGATGGTTTTGCCCCGTCAGCGCATCCCGACAATCGGAAAACCCGTTGCGAAAACCACCGACACATTGCAGGGTGCCAAGCGTCTTTTCTGGCGGGGCAATGATGCTCATTGGTTATGTGAGGGTGTCCAAGGCTGACGGATCGCAGACGCTGGCTCCGCAGCGGGACGCGCTGCTCGCCGCAGGCGTCGACCTCTCGCGCATCTACGAAGACCTTGCTTCAGGTCGACACGATGCCCGCCCCGGCCTGACTGCCTGCCTCAAGGCGTTGCAGCCAGGCAATACACTGGTCCTTTGGAAACTGGATCGCCTCGGGCGTGACCTCCGGCATCTGGTCATTACCGCCGAGGCGCTGCGTGAGCGTGGCATCGGGTTGAAGGTGCTGACGGGGGCCGGCGCGCAGATCGACACCACTACCGCGAACGGCCGTCTAGCCTTCGGCATCTTTGCCGCCTTCGCTGAGTTCGAGCGCGAGTTGATCGCCGAGCGCACACAGGCTGGCCTTGCTGCAGCACGCGCGCGGGGGCGGATGGGTGGACGACCCCGCAAGATGGACAAGGCCACCCTTGCGATGGCGATGGCCGCTATGTCCGATCGCAACGCGATCGCAGCCGATGTCGCGCGTCGTCTCGGGATGACGACAACGACACTTTATATGTATGTGAATGGCGACGGCACGCCCAAGGCGCCGGGCCAAGCACTGCTCGACGGCGTGCCGTACCGCAAAGAGCGACTGCGCGCCGCGTGATGAACCGGACCGCGCTTCAGCGATCAGGCATATCGCGCAGAGGGCGGCACAATCACGTCCTGTTCGATCGACCGGGCCGAAATGGCAGCTGGGGTCAACGCCGCGGGGACGCAGACACCCCGGCGCGGCTTGCCGGTCAGCCGTTGCGGTCGCGCCAGGATCATCAGGTTCATAACCGCCGCGCCGATCAGGAACTCCTCCTCCGCTCCGCGAATGCCGCGCAGGTGAAGCCGCCTCATGCCATGCTTGCCCTTGGCGTCGGCGAAGAACCGTTCGACCCCCCGCCGCAACCGCATCGACCGCTTGAAGAGGCCGGTTTCCGTTTCGGCTCTGGCAAGATCGCGGACGTCCTCGTCGTCCAGACGGACCAGGGTACGACGCCGTGCAGTCGTGCATTTCTTCCGAAGCACGCACGCCTCGCAGTCGCGGGCGTCGGCAGCATAGCGATGTACGCCGGTGGGCGGATGGAAGGCGTGGTGTTGGAGCGTCTTGCCGGTCGGGCAGGTAAAGCTGTCGGTATCCCGATCATACCTGAAGGCCGTTCGCGGCAACTTGCCCTTGGTCTGGTGCGTCCGATCGATCACGGGGATGTGCGGAATTGCACCGTGGTCCCGCACGAAGCCGAGGAAGCCGGCGCTGCCATAGGCCTTGTCGGCAGCGACCCGCTTGGGGTGATAATCGAAACGAACGGCCGACCGCTCGAGCATGACGCGGCCTGCATCGACCTCCTCCGCGAAGCGAGCTGGTGTTGCCTCAACATCGAGCGCGACGCCGCTCGGGGTATCGACCAGCGCATTGAGGGCGTAGCCGAACCGGCCACGCACCGTTCGCGCCGACCAGGCCGCGGCAGGATCCGTCCGAGAGACGCCTTGGAAGCTTTTCGAGCGAGCCAACTCCCAGACGGTATCTCCTGTGTCTTGCACCCATTCCCTGACCGCGCGCGACGCGTTGGCGACATACGGCAGGTAGCCAGGAACGGTCTTGCGCTGCCAGCTCGCATCAGCCGCTATGAACGACGCATCGATCGCGGCGTCTTTTCCGCCGATCAGCCCTTCACTGATGCAGAGTCGGACCGTGCTCTCGAACAAGATCCGGAACACGTCGGCATCGCGGAAGCGACCGTGCCGGTTCTTGCTGAACGTCGAGTGGTGCGGAACCTTGTCTCCCGGCGCGAGACGGCAGAACCAGCGATAGGCTAGATTGTAGCGAAGTTCCTCGCAAAGGCGCCGTTCGGACGTGATCGCGTAGATGCGACCGATCAGGGTCATGCGGATGAGGAGTTCGGGATCGATCGATGGTCGCCCCCGCGTGCTGTAATGATCGGCCAGTGCTTGCCTCAACTCGCTTGTGTCGAGACATCGGTCGATGCGACGCAGCAGGTGGTCTGCGGGCAACATGGCTTCTATGGTGCGGCGGGACGCCCCTCCCCGCCCACCGCGACAGGTTGGTCACATCATGGCGGTGCTCCTTTCGGCAGGAGTAAAACGAAGGAGCAACCCGGCATGTCCGGCATTTTTCAACAGGCCCGAACGGTTATGACACCTCGGGTTACCAGCTCCGCTTTCTCACTTCTGCTATTGCGACGGGTTTCGGGATGCGTTCGACATTCCCGTTTTTCGATCCTTGTGGGACGGGATCGCTATGCCTTGGGGTGTCATTCCGCCCCCAACCGTACCGGGCGCCAGCGGCGCATTTTTCAACAGCCCCGATCGTGGCTGTTGAAAAATTCAACGCGCGCTGTTGGTGCTACTCCAGATATTCAGCCCTCCATAAAGCGCCAAGAGTGCCATAAGCTTGGCCAGTGGACCAAATACGTCCTCCAAGCTTGCACCCATCTGATTTAAAGGAACGAAAATATGCATGGCGCAGGTGGCGGGGGAAAACCAGGCCAGCGCAGAAAGCCAGCCCGGCATTGCGTGGAGTGGCCAGGCAAAACCCGCTAGAAACACGAGCGGCACAGATGTCGGCAACAGGATCTTCAATGCATCGTCGCCGCTGTTGAACAACTTACCCAGCAACAGCCCGAGCGCCGCCACGGTTGCCGCAAAGACAGGAACTGCGACGAGGAGCGCCGGCAGCGCCCCAGCGTGCGGGATATCCTGGATCCAATAGATCATTCCGAAATAGAGCAAGGCGGACAGCACGCCGACAAGGGTGCATGCCGCCCACATGCCAAGCGCGGCTGCGACGGACATCCGCCGTTCCCTGCGGCGTTGGCGTTCCGCCATCAGCCGGGCGCAGGCGAGCAGTAGCGTCTGCTGCAGGATGATGTTGGCGACCGCCGGGAAAATGTAGTCGCGGTAGCCGAGCGTGGTGTTGAACAACGGGTGGACAAGGATCGTCGGCATCGCCGCAAGCCGGGCACCGCCTTGCGCCGCGCGCCAGCGGTCGATCGCGCCGGCCAGCGTCGCGGCGACGCCGGTGCCGATGCTCTGCGCACGCAGCAGATACGTCCCGTTCAGCCACAATGCGATGCCCGCCGTACCTCTACCCGTCAGCGCGCCGCCGGTAAAATCGCGCGAGATCAGCAGGATGCCGTCCGCCTTCCGGTCACGCACGGCACCGCGCGCTGCGACCATGTCGGGAACCTCGCCGACGACGCGGACGCTGCGCGTTTCGCCAAGATCGTCGAGCAGGCGGCGCGCGGCGGTCCCGCCGTCGCCGTTCACAACCACCACGGGCAGCGCGCGGGCGGACTGGTGCGCATAGGGCGCTGGATAGTAGAAGGCATAGAGCAGCACCGACAATATCGCGAGCGATAGGAGATCGCGCGTCGTGACGATCGTCAATAGCGTGTGTTCGAGAGCCGCGCGAAACGTCATCGGCCTTCCCGGTCACGGCGGATAAGGATTATGCCCAGGCCGCCTGCGACCAGCGGATACAGCAGCAGCGTTCCCGCTGCCTTCAGGAACGGCCCGGCGGAGGCACCAAGCACCTGATCCATCTGCAGCGTCATGTAGTGGGTCAGCGGCAACACCTGGTGCCAGACCCGCGCGAACAGGCCCGCGCCATCGATCGGCAGCGAAGCGCCCGAATAGGCGAGCGCCGATCCCGCAACGATGACAGCGCCCGACAAGGCGGTGGCAATGCTGCGCGTTGCAGCGACGAGCAATAGCGCGATCGCCGCGGTGGCGACGAACAGCAATGCTTGCCCCGCCACGATCAGCAGCAGCGATCCGTCTGCGCGATAGCCTTGTGCGAGCGTGAGCCATAGCAGCCACGCAACACCCCAGAACGTTCCCGCAATCACATGAGGAGAAAGCCGCCCGGCCAGCGTTGCCGCAACGCCACCCCGTACGGCGAACGCGGCGAACGAGCCATCGTTCATCAGCACCCCGATGCTTCCTACGCAGGCAACCGCGATCAGCAGGTGCAACACCCCCGGGCCCAGCAGCAGTCCTAGATACCATTCCAGGCTGAGCGATGGATTGCCGAGCACCGTCACCTGCACGCCGGGCAGCAACGCCGGATCGATCGCGGCCAGTCCCGCCAGGCCGTGGGTGGACGCCCCGTACTGCGCCAGCGTGGCGGCGACTGCAACGCGCAGGTTCGTCGCCGCGAGTGCCCCCGTCGACAGGAACGCCGCCTGATGGAATATCTCGACCGGGGCGCGACCGGCATTACGGGTTCCGACGCCCCGGGGGATCACCACGGCGGCGACCGCCTGTTCGCGCCGCATCATCGTCACCGCGGCAGCGACGTCGGGCACCCGGCCGACAATCCGCAGGCCTGGGGAGGCGTCGATGTCGCGCACGATGCGCCGGGCCAGCACGCCGCCGTCACGATCTACAATGACGGTGGGCAAATGGTGCGGCGATCCGGCAGATAGCATCGCTGCCATCGCGCCCAGCAAGATTAGCGGCATGACAGTCAGCAACGCCAGATCGACGGGCGTCGAAATGATGCGGCCCCATTCGGCCCGGCACGCATTATACAGGGTGACCATCGCGGGCGTCACGCCGGCGGTTCGAACAGGACGCTCATGCCCGGCCGCAACCCTTGCGCCCCGCCTTCGGGTTTCAGCGTGACCTCGAACGCGCGGACGTCATAGCCGCGCGACTGGCGCGTGGCGCGCCATGTCGCGAAACTGCCCTGCGGCGCAATGTGGCTGATCCGGAACCGTAGGTCGCGGCCGAGCGCCGGGACGTGGCCGACGAGAAGGCGACCGGGCGTCAGTCCGTGATAGGCATCTTCGCGCACGGTCAACGCAACGTGCGGGTGATCGACGTCGATCACCTGAAACGCCGGCAGGATCGGGCTCACGATCTCGCCGGGGCGCAGCAACCGGCGTGACACCTCGCCGTCGATCGGAGACACGAGCCGCTTCTCGCGCTCCAGTGCGGCAGCGGTCGCGGTCGCGGCTCCGGCGGCGCGGACCTGCGCGTCGGCGATCGCGCGATTTTGCGGCCTGATGCCGGCGCGTGCCTTGTCGTACTGGGCCTTTGTCGCTTCCGCCGCACGGCCGGTGCTGTCGCGCGCGGCATGAGCCTCGTCGCGGCGCTGCGCGGCGATAACACCTTGCGCATAAAGCGTGTCGGCACGGCGGCTCGACACCGCGGCCAGGTCGGCCGTCGCCTGTGCGGCCAGCCAGGTGGAACGCAACGAGGTCAGGTCTTCCGCCCTGGCCCCCTCGATCGCCACCGATTGCAGCGCCCGTGCGCTGTCGAGCGCCGCCTGCGCCTGCTGCTGACCACCATCGATCTCCGGCGCCGACAGGATCGCCATCACCTGCCCGCGGCGGACCCGGTCGCCCTCGTCCACCGCCAGCGTCTCCACACGAGCCAGCGCCTTGGTGGCAACATTGATCTCATCTGCCTCCACCTCGCCTTGCCATTGTTCGGGCGCGGGACGGCTCGCCAGCCACAGCCCGAGGCCGACGATTACGACGACGACGGCGATGCCGATCCACAGCAACCAGCGCGCGCGGCGCGAGTGGGCGGCAGGATCGACGTCGACTGCCGGATCGGTCATGGGCGGGCATCCGTGGGCAGATGGATGTCGGCGCCGGCGATATGATCCGCGAACGTATCGAGTTGGCCCGATGCCGACAGGAGCGCCGCCAGCGCGAGGTCATATTCATAGGCGATCGCCGCCCGCTGCGTGCGGGCCGTGGCAAGGGCGGCTTCCGCGGCCAGCACCGCGGTCATCGTTGCTTCTCCCTCGCGGAACGCAATCTCCTGCACTCGCAAATTCTCCTGTGCAGCCGCGAGCGAACTGTCGGTCAGCAGAAAGGCGCGCCGTGCCGATTCGACCAGATCCCACGCGCGCAACGTCGCGGTAATCGCGCTCTTGCGCGCTTCACGCGCGGCATCGTCGGCGGCCGCGGCGTTTGCCTTTGCTGCGTTCAGGGCATGGCGACGATCGACGTTGGACAGCAATGTGTAGCGCACGCCGACTCCGACCACCCAGTCAGGCTCGGTCGGCAATGCATTCGATCGGTTGAGATTGTATTCGCCGAACGCGAACGCCTGCGGGCGGTAGCGCGATCTCGCAAGATCCACGCCGGCGCGGGCGACCGCACCTGCCGCGTCGGCCTGCCGCGTCTGTGGTAATCTTGCCTCGCCGCCGGTGAAGCTGCCCGCGGGCGCAAGCGGATGACTGACGACAAAGAGACCGGTGGTGGGGCGTACCCGGTCCACCTCAAGCAGGCGGGCAAGGTCGTCCCGGGCGCCATCGTGGGCGATCGCGGCGCGCTGCCAGGTTCGCTCGGCGGTGTCGCGCGCGACCTGCGCCTCGAGCGTGCGCGCGTGAGCAACGACCCCCGCGGCCTCCATTTTGCGAACGTCCGACAGCAGCCGGTCGAGTGCGTCGCGGCTTTCCCGCGCCGACGCGGCGAGCGCCGCAGCGGCCTGTTCGCCGAAATAGACGCGGATGAGGTTGAGCTGCGCGAGGTCGCGCCCTTGCGCCGCGCGCGCCGCGGCGATCTCAGCGGCTGCGCGGGCGCCGCGCTGGATCGCAGGTATCGCTCCGCCGGAATAGAGCGGCAGTACCCCCTGCACCGTTGGACGGAACACATCGTCACGGTAGCGATAGCTCAGCTGGTCGGGGATCGCGGTGAACAGGCCGGGCAAAGCCTGCCCGATCCTGCCCACGATGTCGGATGCAATCTGCTGAAACGCAGGCGGGACGGTCATCGGGATGCCGGACAGGAAATCCTGCGTCGCATCGCGCGCATCCTCTTTCTGTCCGGTCAGATCGACCGCCAGCGTCTTCTGATATTCAATGTACTGCGCCGACGCGGTAACGACCGGACGTCTGAGCGTCGCTACCGCGGCTGCCGTTTCGCGCGCCGCATCTTCTGCGTGGTCGGCGGCCGCCAGCGCTGGCGAGGTCGTCTCCAGGCGTCGGCTTGCCGCATCGAACGTCATGGCGACGTCCTGTGCTGCCGCGCCGGCAGCGATTGGCATCAGCGATGCCGCGATTATTGTCGCGCGTGCCATCCCGAACCCTGCCCAGCCCCCGATCATCGTCAATTCTGTCATCCCGGCCATACGCGGCAATCGACGAACCACGACCGCGATGATCCTGTTCTATTGATGATCGAGACGATCCGCGATGGCAAGATCGGCCGGGGTGGGCGGCGTCTTGCGCCACGAACCAGTGCGTCCCCGCTCGACGCCATAGGCGTACAGGCGTCGCATGTAGGTCTTCTCGAACAGGCGGTCGCTGGGTGCGACGTCGTTCCCGATGAACGTCAAGTTCCAGTCGATGCCGTGGCGATGCGCGTAGACGTAGCTGGTTTCCGCCAGTGTCAGCAGCGCTGCCTGCTGGTTGAGCGCGAAGGCGCGCTTCAGGATCGGGACGAGCCGCGGCGTAACCATCTGAAAATCGCCGCCAAGCCTGCTGTTCATCAACAGGTAGACGTGCAGCCGGGCGGCGTCCCCGATCGGCGCGTCGCTGACCGCGAGCTGCGGCGGGATTGCGAGGATGCCAGCGGTCGTCCCGCCATCGGCATGAAGCTCGCGTACGGGCGCCCCGTTGCTGGACGCGTCGATCACCACCGGGGGAAACACCACAGGAATGGACGACGATGCCAGCAATACCCGCCGGAACAGCTCGACCTTGTCCGGCAACATGCTGGCGGCGATTGCCCCCATATCCCAGATCACGCTGCGTTGCGCGTCGAGATTGGCGGTGGCGACGAACAGGCGGCGCCCCTTGGCCTGCTCCTCCGCGATGCGCGCTACAAGTTCCGGTGTCACCTCACGTGCGATCAGTTTCGCAAGCGGTGCGGTGGAGGCGACACTGGTCGATCCCGGTATCGCAAGTGGGAAGCGGGGATGGAAGATGTCCCTTGCGGATACGCTGGTGTAAAACCGGGCGATCGATGCATCGCCTTCCTTGCCCAGAAAGGCAAAGGGAGCGATCAATGCCCCGGTGCTGACCCCGGTGACAACGCTGAACTCCGGACGCGTGCCGCTCTGCGTCCAGCCGTTGAGCACACCGGCGCCATAGGCACCCTCGTCAGCACCACCCGAAAGGGCCAGCATCGTTACCGGCTGCCCGGCCGGCACATCGGGTCGCATCCGCTGCGCGGCATCCGGCAGATCCGCCCAGAAACGGACCTCCGGCGCACCGGCAATAGCGGCCGCGGCACTTTGCGCCCCGGTGAACGGCACGCGCTCCACCGTGGTACATCCACTGACAAACGCCATTGCGGCTATCGTAACGGCGCGGAGGATCTGTCTGGTCATCGCATGGCTCCACTAGCCGTAGTTGCTTCAGTGTCACGAAGATAGAAATGCTGAGCAAGATCGGGACGAATACGCACAAGTTGCCTGGACCCGCGATCGATGCACACCAGCGTAGACTCAACTATGGCAACGTCTTCGCTGTTTCGCTCGAAGCGAGTTTCAAAGTGGGCACGACATCCTTGATGACCAATGACGCGCACTACGGCGACGATCAGATCGTGCAGCACGGCGGGCCTGTGATAGACCACGTCATGACGGTGCGCGATCCAGGCGAGCGTCTCTACCTGTTCTGGCGGCGCGGTCTTGCGCCAATAGGCGTTGACCGCTTCTTGCATCCACATGAGATAGATGGCGTTGTTCACATGATCGAGATCGTCGATCGCTCCCGGACCGACCCTGATCGGATGCCGATATTCAACGTAGCGGCCCGGACCATGGTCAGGCATCTCAGTTCCACGATCCTGCCGCGATCCATCGCAAAGCGGTGAGCGAAGGCATGAACATATATTCGCCGCCACGCAGCCGGTTGTACGTGGTGACACCGTCTATACGGCGACGAACCGGCTCGGCAGGCACGGTGAAGCGTCCGGGTTCCTCATGCAGGCCGACCACAGGATCACGCTCCTTCCCCAGGTCGATGAAATTACCGCGATTGATCCATTCCTGCTGCAGAAACTCGATCGTGTCGAACGCACGTGCCGAGATGAAGATGAAGAAGATGCCGCGATCGTTCTCGCCATCGTCGGCAGCAGTCAGGTCGGCCGACCATTTCGGACCGAAGGTGGAAGAGCGGCGGATGATCCGGTGGATGTTTTCGTCGGTCAGGATCGTCAGTCGCTCACCGCGCGGATTGAGGCGGCGCATGTGCGCGCCATGCGGACAGACAATTCCCGCCTTGTCGCCCGAGAAATCAAAGTCGTTGCGCCGGGCCGGATCGGCGCCCAGCTCTTCGTCGTCGCGGGTCGGCGACAGGATCAGCGGTGCCCCCGATCGCCAGCGGCCGAACATCTTGGCGGCCAGCAGCTCCTGCGCCGCCTCATCGTTTGCCTGGCCGCGCACGAAATCGTTGAATGCGCCCGGTCGACTGTCATACTTGCGCAGCACGACATAGGAACCGTTCCGCCCCAGCGCGTCAGGCTGCGGTATCTCCAGCGGCGCTCCCGTTTCGCTGTCCTCGCCCAGGATGAACTCGCCCGGCGCGATCGCGCGCTCCTGCCCCGGCTGTGGATCGACCCCGGCACCCGCGACGGTCGGCTGCGACACCGAGTCACGAAAGCCGAACGGGTTCTTGGCATCCGCATCGGCTCCGAAACGATGTGTTCCGATCAGCGTCACGCCGCTCGATGCATGATATTCGGACATTGCCCGGTCGGTGGCTTCGTCAAGCCGGGCCTGATCCGAAGCGAAGATGGTGAGCGCGATGTGGCAGCGATTGTCGCGATACGCCTCCTCCCATTGCTCGGGAGCATTCTCTCCCGCGTCACGCAGCTGCTCGGCGCGCGCCGCCATTCCCTGACGAAACGACAGAGGAAAGCTGGCGAGCGAGCCTTCGGGCACCCCAAGCGCCTTCAGACCCGCGTGACTGATCGCCACACCGGTCCATGCCGTCAGCTCTTCGGTCCAGTCTGCTGCGGCAGGGATATGCGGCGCGAGCCTTCGCAGGAGATCGCGGCCACCCGCGGCGTCGTCGACGTGAAGCATTGCGTGAATGCCGACATACGGTTCAGGCCGCGCGCGCAGGATCAACGCCTGAATGTCGTCCAGCTGCAGCGTCACGCGGTCAGGGCGGAAGCGGTCCTTGAGGTGCTGGAGGATACCCATCAGTAATCCACTCCGTGCGGCACCGACACCTGCCTCGACAGCAGGGCCAGCGCGTCCCGTGTCGCGGGGTCCACAGCGGTGTTGCCGGCCATTGTATCGAGGAAGGCATCGAGCGCCGTCTCCATCCGCTGCAGCCGCCGCACGTCCACAACCGTCACCTGCGGGTTGGCGACGAACCAACCGGCCGCGTCGATCTGGTGATCGGCGATGAAATCCTTCACGTCAGGCGAGGCAATCCCCGGCCACCCTTCGACATTGGCGAACAAGAGATCCATCAGGTCAGGGATCTTGGTCGCGAAGTCGTTGATATAGGTATCCCAGTCACCGTCGTACGCCGTAGCGAACAGGATGCGCGTGTCGTCGTCGAACAGGACGAAACGCATGTCATGCAGCGTCGAAACTTTCTGGGCGCCGTCGAAATTGCCGCCGGTCAGGTTGAAGATGCGACGCAGCCGGTCGCCGCCGCCAGGCTTGAGTTTGGCGATTGCAGTCAGTTCGGACACATTGCCCGATTGCCGGCCGGCCCGGCCCGCCGACCCGGCGGTGCCCTTGAACAGAGGGTTGTGGTTGCGGATCAAGCCTTCGATCGCGATCCTGGCCAGCGTGGGGGCATCGGCGGCGATTTCTGCGGCGAGGCGACGGAACTCTTGCAGACGGGTTTCGTCATCAAGCCTGGGATCTTTACTGTCGGCCATGAACGGCTCCTTCTGGTTCGGATCAGTCCGGAATTTCATCAAGCGAGCGTGGTTCGCGCCGAGCCACGGCATTCAGCCTGTGCCGCTGGCTGGAGGACGATTCATACGCTGCCTTGCGGATTCGCATGATGCCGCCGAGCGGCCGATGCGCCGCGACCCCGTTCCACGGGTTGAAGGCGAGATGGTCGTCGCCATGCACCTGTCTGGCCGGGGCATAGGCATCCTGGGGAGGGAAGGTCAGCGTTGCGATCGCGCGATGCGGTGAAAGGGCAGGATCCCACAGGACCGCCGCGTCCTCGATCGGCATTGTATCCGGGTCGACGCATAGCTGCGCGCGTAATTCGTAGGTGGCGCCGGCGTGCCGGAAATGGTCGACTACCGCGTCACGCATGGTCGAGAAGCCCGCCTCGACCTGCCGTCCGGTCAGTTCGGCCACCCCCCCGACCGGCGCCAGCGACAGTTTCGCAACATGATCGCCGTAGCGGATTGCCGCCTGCGTATAAAATGTCTCGCCCAGCATGTTCGCATGGTCGCGCGCCAGTCCGTCAAGCGTGGCATTAGGGCTGCCGCCTAGCGCCTCCACAGCGCCCTTCACGCCACGCGCGGCAGCGGCGATCAGCCGCTGCGCCGCCTCAGGCGCGTCCGCGTTCTTTTCAAGCAGACCCAGCATGACCTTGTATTTGGCGATCGTACCAAAGGCGAGCGTCGGAAAATTGACCATCAGGAAATCCTGATTGGCCCCCCCGAGGGTGGGTGACAGGCGCTCGCCCCCAACGCCGATGACCTTGACCGCAAAGCCGCGCGGGGCCGGCACTGCATCGCTGTGAATATCACCCGGCGCCGATGACAGTCGA
The DNA here is from genome assembly GCF_028607085.1 of Sphingomonas naphthae. NCBI lineage: Bacteria > Pseudomonadati > Pseudomonadota > Alphaproteobacteria > Sphingomonadales > Sphingomonadaceae > Sphingomonas > Sphingomonas naphthae. Next base: position 126,976 of record NZ_CP117412.1, read on the forward strand.
GCTACGATCTCATGTTCGCCAGGGTGGGCGAAGATGCCCTGCGCCAATTCGGCAGGCAGATCCTGATGGACTGTCATCCGCCCTTTCAGGATCGCATGGCTCTTCGCATGTGCGTCTCGGTGCGCATGATGATGCCGCTCTGCGTGAGCAGCCTGTGTCGCCGCCATTCGAGCCACGATCTCACGCGTCAGCGCAGCTTCGTCGGGCTGCTCGATTTCGAGATCGTCGCGATAGGCGATGGGGCGGCGGGTGGTCACGGATGACGGCTTTCATTGAGGCGAGCGTCATTAACATATCAAGCGATATATTAGTTGCAATACCTGTGTGGCTGTTGCTCTTGACGCCAACGGGCTGCATCTGGTGTCGGTGGATTATGAGACGACACCGACGACGCAGACGGTACCACGCCGCAGGAAGCGTCCCGAGATGCGGATGGAGACGCGGACACGACTGCTCGACGCCGCGATAGGGCTGATCGTTGCAGGAGGGGTCGCAGCCGCCTCGATTCGAGGCATCTGCGAACGCGCCGGCTTTTCGCAGGGCGCATTCTATTCGTATTTCGCCAGCAAGGACGATCTTCTCTTCACGCTGGTCGAAGAGCATATGGCGAACCTCGCAAGAAAGTTCGACATGTTGGTGGCAGACACCCGGTATCAAACGGCGGAAGCCATCCTGGATACGATCGGTGCCAGTCTGGATGCCTTGTCCGTCGACGCCAGCTATTCGGTTCTGGTGGTCGAACTTCACCTTCACGCACGTCGCAACGCTGCGTTCCGTGCTCGCTTCGAACCGGTCAAGATCGCGTACGAGTCCGCTTTCGCCGGTGTAATGTCCCATCTGCTACGACGTACCGGCCTGACGCCGGTCATACCGAGCATTCAACTGGCGCGCATCCTTCTTTCGCTGTGGTCCGGTTTGACCCTTCAGGAAAGCAGCGATCCCCCTCCCTCTATACAAATGCGACATGTGTTCGCTGCGCTCGCGCAAGATTGATCGATGCCGCCCGGCAGGATAGTCAACGTTGCCGATGCGGTTGGGGGCGGTACCGCGGAGATGGCTGCCTTAGGAAGTCGCGGTGGCGGCCAAAGTAAGTGCCAGTCGCAAAAGGCTCATGATGCTATCTCCTAGGCATATTTTTACGAACGCTCCCGAAGTGGACAGACCCTCAGTTCCGCGATGCCAAGCAATCACTGAGGAATCTGTCGATCACTGCGCGGTAGGCCGTGGCGGCGAACGGCGCCTCAATCGAATGGCCGATCGCTGCAGGCAGTTCCCGGATCCCGTCGCACTGAAGCATTGGCTTTATGGCGGCAAGATCGCCGCGCAGCACCGCGAAATCGCCCGAGGCATGGACGATGCGAACGTTTTCGTGTGGGCCGGGTCCGATCAGAGCAGCAATGTCTCGATCCTCGCTGCCAGCGAAATAATCGAGCAATGCCCTATCGAAAGCCTGCTGTCGTCAGTCTGAATCCGACACTCGCGAAGGTCCGGCCGCAGGTGAAGTCATTCCTCTCTCGAAGCCAGTTGCTCGCCGCGAACACACGCGAGCGAATGTCGCTCCCGCAAGACACGAATGGCGCTGACGGCGGCATATTGGGAACGGGAGTGAACTGGGCCTCTGGATCGGGGAGGGCCATGGTTTCCCCCGCAATGATCAACCTCCGGGTGCCGGCACCCGCAGTGTCATGTGCCCACGCCTGCGCCGGCTGCCCGCGATCCGCCGCGCGGCGCCAGTGTTTGTTCTCCGTCCACCACGTAACTCCAGCGAAATCCTGCAACTTTGCCACAGTTGGTGCGGATCCACATGCAGACGTCCCTGGACGCACCGACATAATCATGGAGCCAACCTGCGCACCTGCCTCCCTAGCTGATTGCCGGTCGTTACACGCGGTGATCAGCAGGGGCAGCGCGAATCACAAGAAAAATCGGATGCAGCGTGGCATCAGGTGGCTGTTTCCCTTTACGCCTTCGCCACATCGAACGATGCTTATCATCGTGCCAGCGGTTTGTTGTGATTACGACAAGGTTTCATTTCACGGTCGATCAGCGAGGAACACGACCGGGGCTGTTGAAAAATGCGCCGCTGGTGGCCGGGTCCGGTTGGGGGCGGAATGACACCCCAACGCATAGCGATCCCGTCTCGCATGGGATCGAATTTCGGGAAAGCCACCTGTCGAGCGAGCAAGACCTACCCGGCGTTGTGGCGCAAAGTCCTCTCGATCAACCAAAGGTGCAGAAGCTGCACCGCGACAAGTGTGGCACCGGTTCCGACCAGCACGGGGAATACAAGTGCCTCCTGCCCGGCTCGGGCAGGAACATTCAATGCCATGAATACCTGAAAGCCAAGAACGCCGATTGCCAAGATCGGTATGAAGGCAAGCGCAACGGATCGGGGCGCGGACCAGTTTACTGCCCCTGTGATCCCCCACTGCATTGGAAGTCGGCGCTCGTTACGAAAGCGTATGTTCGCGCGGTAAGCTAAGGCAGAAAGTATCACGACAAAAACTGCCGAAACGACCAGCATACCCATAGACCGGCTCCTTTACGGATTGTCGTAGCATATTCCCGACACAACGTCTCGCCTTCCCGTTGGGGAACCACCAACGAGACGGCCGCGGCTTTCCCATTAGGATGGTCAAGCGGGAAAGCGAAGGCTTCATTCGTACGAGGAGACTTCGATCAGGTTACCGTCCGGATCGCGGACGTAGACGGAGCGGATCGCGCCTCGCGCGCCTTTCTCGGTCACAGGGCCCTGTTCGATCGCTACGCCTATTGCCGTGAAGTGGTCGGCCACGGTGCAGGGCGGGGTTTCCGTCAGGAAGCACAGGTCCGCGCTGCCCGGCGAGGGGGTGCGCGCGGTGAACCACGCCTCCTGGGAGACGGAGACGGGGCGCAGGTTGATCTTGGTGGCGCCGAACATCATGCTCGTCCGGGTCGACCCGTTGTCGGCCTCGGCATCCCGGCGGCCCATGCCGAGCGCCTTTGCGTACCAAGCCGCCGAAACCTCCACATCGCGCACGTTGAGCACGATGTGATCGAACGCTTCCACCTTCATGTGTGGGTCCTTTCGTCTCGCCCCGTAACCTTATCCACCGGGGTTGTTGCAACCACCTCGACGCAGAAGGCTATGAACGCCTCGATCGCGGCCGGGGCGAGCCGGCGGGAGGGCCGAACCGCGTAGAGCGGAAACACCTCGCCCGGCCAGTCCGGGAACAGGTCGATCAGCGTGCCATCCGCAACCAATCGCTCCGTACCGAGGGCCAGAACCTGCGCGATGCCAGCGCTGGCGCAGGCGGCTACTACCATTGCTTCCACATCAACGAAGGTATAGCGCCCCGTCACCGCGACCGACCGGGTATCGCCGTCGCGGCGGAACTCCCACTCGAATGGCCGGTCCCGCTGCGGATCGACGAAGTGGAGGCAGTCATGGTCCGCCAAGTCTGCGGGCGTCTCCGGGCGACCATGGCGTGCGACATAGCCGGGCGCGGCCACCGTCAGCACCCGAGTATCTATCAGGTGCCGCGACGCCATTGCCGACGACGGCTGGGGCCCGAAGCGCAGCGCAAGATCAATGCCGCTCCGGGTCAGGTCGCCGGCGTCACCCACGACGAACTCGACATGCAAGCCCGGATGACGGTCGGCGAGGGTTGGCAAGGCCGGCGCGATCAGGTGTCGCAGCACGATCGAATTGATCGCGACCCTGACGCGGCCGGACACGACCTGCGCCACACCGCTCGCAATCGTCGCCGCCTCCTCCAGCCCGGCGAGGTGGGGCCGCGCCAGCGTGTGAAGGCGCTGCCCTGCCTCCGTCAGGCGCAAGCTGCGCGTTGTCCGGTCGAGCAGCCGGGCGCCGATTCGGCCCTCCAGTCGCGCCACCGCCCGACTGGCGCCGGACGGCGTCAGCCCTAACGACCGGGCGCCGCCCGAAAAGCTACCCGCCTCAACGACGGCGACGAGTGTGCCGATGTCTGCCAGCAGTCTGGTGTCACGCATCGGTGATCTTTGCCTCCTGTCAAAGGCTTTGTGAGTGACACCCGTCTAACGCACAGGTCTGCCATGGCCTAATTCGTCCTGACGATTGAAGGGAGACGGTCATGTTCGCAGTCACGGGCATTACGGGTCAGGTAGGTGGTGAAGTCGCCCGTGCCCTGCTGGAGGCGGGTGAGCGAGTTCGTGCCGTCGTCCGCCACGAAGACAAGGGGGCGGCCTGGGCGGCGTATGGGTGCGAGGTGGCGGTCGTCGCTGACGCCACGGACCGTGCAGGCCTCGCCGCGGCGCTGGCGGGAACGTCGGGCACCTTCCTGATGGTACCGCCCGACTACGATCCTGCGCCGGGCTTCCCCGCTGCGCGCACAATGGTCGCCGCCTATGCTGGCGCGCTGGCCGATGCCCGGCCTGGCCGCGTCGTCGCCCTGTCGAGCATTGGCGCCCAGATCGACCGCTTCAACCTGCTCAACAACGCCGGGCTGCTGGAGCAGGATTTGGTCAACCCCGGCGTCCCGATCGCCTTCCTGCGCCCCGCCTGGTTCATCGAGAATGCGGCGTGGGACGTGGCCGCTGCGCGGGAAGGCGCGATCGACAGCTTTCTGCAACCGACCGACCGTGCCATCGACATGGTGAGCGTGCGCGACATCGGCCGCGTTGCGGCCGAACTGCTGCGGGGAGATTTGCAGGAGCGTCGCGTCGTCGAGTTGCGTGGTCCCCGCAAGGTCAGCCCGGACGACCTTGCTGCAGCATTCTCGGAGGCACTTGGCCGGCCGGTGCAGGCGGTGCCCGTGGCACGCGCGACATGGGAAGCACGCTTCCGCGCCGAGGGAATGCGACACCCGCAGGCGCGCATGGCGATGCTCGACGGCTTCAACGAAGGCTGGATTGAATTTGCCGGCGAGGGCGCCGGCATCGAACCGGCGGTCGGTACCGTCGATATGGCAGAGGTCGTCTCCGACCTTTGTGCGCGGAGCTGAAGGAGGTCATCATGGCGCGCATCTTCATTACCGGCTCCGCCCAAGGGCTGGGCCTCATGACCGGGCAATTGCTCGCGGAAGGCGGGCATGAGGTCGTCCTTCATGCTCGCGACGCGGCGAGGGCGGCGGCTACGCGCGCCGCTCTGCCGGCTGTGGCCGGTATGGTGGAAGGGGATGTTGCGACGCTGGCCGGGATGCGGGCGGTCGCGGCGCAGGTGAACGCGTTTGGATCGTTCGACGCGGTGATCCACAACGTCGCGATCGGCTACCGCGAACCGCGCCGCGACATCACGGCGGACGGGCTTCCAGCCCTGTTCGCGACCAATGTGCTGGCGCCCTACGCTCTGACCGCGCTGATGCATCGGCCGCGACGGTTGATCTATCTCAGCTCAGGTATGCACCACCATGTCCGCACGGAGATCGACGACATGCTTTGGGAGCGGCGCCGTTGGAATGGCTCGACCGCCTACGCCGAGAGCAAGTTGTACGATGCGATGCTGGCCTTCGCCATCGCGCGACAATGGCCGGATACGATCTCGAACGCGCTGGAGCCGGGGTGGGTACCGACGCGGATGGGCGGTGCGGGCGCGCCCGACGACATGGACCAGGCACATCGCACCCAAGCTTGGCTGGCGGTCTCCAACGATCCCGCGGCGATGCGATCTGGCCGCTATTTTTATCACCTGGAGGAGCGGGCGGCCAACCCGGAGGCGCACGATCCCGCCCTGGCGCGTCGGCTTCTCGACCGATGTGCCGCGTTCAGCAAGATCGAACTTCCGTCCTGACTCCGCGTCAGGCATCGGCAGCAAAGGACGCTCGCAGGGTCGCGCCTCGATACATCATGGAACTCGGGATGGGCATTCCCGATTGGGATCGTTGATCGGGAAACCGAAGACCCGCTTAGCTGCGAAGTAACAGGCCCTGCACGACCTGTTGAATCATGGTCCGATGGTCGGGATTGAAGGGGGATAAGGATCGTGCGGGGTCAATACCGACTCCTTCCGCCGAACGTCCATCGGGATCGCGGTAATCCTCCGCGGGTAACGTGAGCGTCCAACCGTTCGGAAGGGGCTTGGTAAGCTGATCGGACAACGCACCTCGGGTTCGGCCGCCGATCTGCACCACGTTCGGTAACGCCCGCATTGCGAGGGTGAAGGTTTCGCCCGCGCTGACTGTCACGTCGCTGGTCAGCAACGCGACCTTGCCGAGAAAGTGAATACGCTCAGACGGCACGACCTCAAACCGTTGGTAAGGGCCGTTCGCCCCGATGGCCCGTTTCGAAAAGGCTAGCCGTCGCCCTGCCGCGAACCGACTGGCGATATGGAGGCTGATCGCGTCGTACCCGCCACGGTTATTCGTGACATCCACGATCATGCCGGGAAGCCCCTGAAAGGCGGCAAGAGCCTCGTCCAGCGCGGCATCCAGCGCCTTCGTGTCATCAGGGGGCGCATCCTTATCGAACGCGCCCATGGAGACGATGTTGATATAGCCGATCTGCCCGATCGTCCCCCACAGGATGCGGCGGTTGGCGACTTGGCGCCCGCCGCCATCGAGCAGGCTAGTGATCCCCTCACGGTACGACTTCGACCAAGCCCGTTCCCGCTGCGCGGGATCGGGACCCAATGCCGGATCGGCTCGGGCGCTCACGACGGTCCGAGCTTCGCCGCCCTCGAAATCATGATCTACGCCGTCGATCCTGGCCTGCAAACCGACATGGGCATCATCTAGGCTGGCGAGCGCCCGAGTGGTTTGCTTGAAAAAGGCCGTGCCGGGAGCTGAAGCGTCCGTAGTCGTGTCAATCGGCGTCCAAAAAGGACCCCCTATCGGCGTGCAAAAGGGACCCCCTTCGTCGAGCAGCGTAACGGGTATGACGGGCGCACTGTTCGTGCTGGTTGCGGCGTAGGGCGGGCGTAGCCCGACCGGAGGCGCAACCAGCACGAAGCGTTCTCTGCCGGTGCCCCAGGCTTCAGCTTCGATGTTTGAAGCGCCAGCTGTCGTTGCCGGTTTCGACGATGTCGCAATGGTGGGTAATGCGGTCGAGCAGCGCGGTGGTCATCTTGGGGTCGCCAAAGACGGTCGGCCACTCACCAAAGGCCAGGTTGGTGGTGACGATGACCGAGGTCTTCTCGTAGAGCTTGCTGACGAGGTGGAAGAGCAGTTGACCGCCCGAGCGTGCAAACGGCAGGTAGCCAAGCTCGTCGAGCACCACGAGATCGAGGCGCGAAAGCTGGGCCGCCAGCGTGCCGGCCTTGCCGAGGCGCGTTTCCTCCTCGAGCCGGTTCACCAGGTCCACTGTGTTGAAGTAGCGTCCGCGGGCGCCGGCTCGTACCACATTGGCAGTGATGGCGGTGGCGAGATGCGTCTTGCCGGTACCCGTTCCACCGACCAGCACGACGTTGCGTTGGCCCGGAAGAAACGAGCCGCTGTACAGCGAGCGCACCAGTCCCTCGTTGATGGGAGTGTCGCCGAAGACGAAGGCGTCTAGGTCCTTCACCGCGGGTAACCTGGCGGCCGACATCCGGTAACGAACCGAGGCTGCATGGCGGTGCGTCGCCTCGGCACGCAGCAGGTCGGTCAGGACCTCCATGGTCGTGCGCTTGCGCTGGAGACCGGTAGTGACCGCCTCGTCGAAGGCGCCAGCCATGCCCTTCAGCCCCAACTCGGCCATGGCCGTCATCATCTCATGCCGCTGCATGGAGACCTCGCAGGCTGTCATAGCGGTTGCAGTCGGCACGGGGCGGATGGCGCAGCGCCAGATCTTCTGGCGTGACAATAGTCAGCGGTCGCGGCGGTTCGCGCCGGCGGGCCAGGATGTTGACGATGACGTCGTCGCTGGCGACGCCGGCCAGCAATGCTTCGCGCACGGCCACTTCTACCGCCTCCAGCCCGTCGTCGAGCACCGCTGCCAGCACCCGCACGAACCGCCGGTCGGCATCGTCGCCGGTGCCAAGCTTGCGCCGCAGTCGTGCCAGCGCAGGCGGCAACTCCCAGCCCTGGAACGGTGCGCCGTTGCGCAGGGCACCCGGCTTGGTCACCAGCACCGGCAGATAGTGCCACGGGTCGTAGATGGTCCGGTCGCGGCCGAAGAACCGGGGATGGTCGGCGACGACTTCACCGTCGCAGCGCACGACGATGCGGTCGGCATAGGCGCGGACCTGGACGGCACGTCGCACCACCCTGGCAGAAACGGAATAGCGGTTGCGGTCGAAGCTGATGAGGCATGTGCCGCTTACCGCATGCTCGCTCTCGTGGAAGCCGTCGAAGGGTGCGACAACAGGCTGGAGCACCGCCCGTTCTGCTGCCCATGCCTGGGCGACCGTCAGCTCCTTCTGCTCGGGATGCTGGTGCAACTCTGCCCAGCGCCGACACTCCGCCTCCAGCCAGCCGTTCAACTCCTCGAGGCCGGTAAATCGCAGGCGCGGCTGGAAGAAGCGACCGCGTGCGGTCTGCACCTGGTTCTCGACCTGACCTTTCTCCCAGCCCGACGCCGGCGAGCAGGCGGTCGGCTCGACCATGTAATGGTTGGCCATGACCAGGAAGCGACGGTTGAAGACCCGCTCCTTGCCGGTGAACACGCTCGTCACCGCCGTCTTCATGTTGTCGTAGATGCCGCGCGTCGGCACGCCTCCGAAGAAAGCAAACGCCCGTGCATGCGCGTCGAACAGCATCTCCTGTGTCTCGCGGGGATAGGCCCGCACATACATTGCCCGCGACGCGCACAGCCGGACATGCGCGACCTTCACGCGCATCGGCTTGCCCGAGATCTCGACGTCCTCGTGGCTCCAGTCGAACTGGTAAGCCTCGCCCGGCCGGAACAGCAGCGGGATGAACGCCGGCGCATTCATCACGTCGCGACGCTGCGCCTGCCGCCAGCGCGCCGCATAACGGCGAACCGCGTCGTACGAGCCATCGAACCCCTCGCGTAGCAGCAGGTCGTGGATGCGCGTGAGGCGCAGCTTCTCGCGCCGCGGCCGTGCCTCATCTTCCTCCAGCAACGCATCCAGTCGCGCCTGAAACGGCCCCAGCTTCGGCAGCGGCTGCACCTCTCGCCGATAACCCATGTCCGCTTCCGGCGCCCGGATCGCCTTGCGCACCACCTTGCGCGACAGGTGCAGGTCCCGCGCTATCGCCTTGATGGCCTTGCCCGACGCGTGCTCGCGCCGGATCCTCAACACCGTCTCCAATACCAGCATCCCGATCTCGCCGCCTGACACACCGCCAAGCGAACAGCCTAGAACACCAGGATGAGGGGTCCCTTTTCGACGCCGATCACCCCGCTAACGGGGTCCCTTTTCCACGCCGATCCACACCCTTCTGACGCTGAAAGATCAAATGCTTGATTAGGACCGCGCAGCATGGGGCTTTGAACTGGGCAAGTTACGCGTCAGCAATTCTCAGCCTACGCATCCGCTTGCGTAAGAGTCCGAACCGTCGCGATCGGCAGGAACAACCGCAAGCCGTTGGAGGGCAGCGGCTCAAAGCCATAGCCGGTATAGAGCGCGATGCGTTTCGCCACCTTCTCGGCATCGCCGCAGTCGAACACGTCCAGCATGACGACGGCGATCCCCAACGCTTCGGCCGCCAAGGCCAGGCGCTTGAGACAATCGACCAACAGATCGCCGCCATAGCCTTGCCCTTGAAAGCGGCTGTCGACGCCGATCATCGAAATGTAGGCGGCCGGGATACTGCCATGCGCAGGGCGGTTGCGGGCGAACCGATCGGGTAACTCGGTATAGTCGATCGCATGGGCGTTGGTGGCATAGAAGCCGATCAGCTCGCCCTCGGCACCGACCATCACGAAGGTGCGGACGTTATCCGCCTTGGCGAGCTTGTTCGCGGTCCGGCGGAAGAAGTTGTCGACCTGCGTGATGCCACAGGAAAAGGCCGCTCGATCGTGCTTGGCAGGATCGAGCGGTTCGATGGTGAAGAGCTTTGCGTCCTCTGTCGCCGTCACCTGCTGACGATCGTCTCACGATGCCGCGCGAATGCTGCCCGAAGTCGCTCGGTGGGTGCCGGCGGCGTGTCGAGCGCCGCAAAGAAGCGCGAATGATCGACCGGCTGCAGGGTGGTGCGTTCGTGCGCCGCGATCGTCTCCATCGCAGAGCGATAGGCCGCGTTCATCGTGAAGACGGAATCGTCCACACCGGAAAGAGCGGCAGCCTGCTGAATCGCCTGCTTGATGCGCGGCTTGGTACGGAAGTTCATCCGCTCGCTGCTGCGCTCCTCAACGGCGCCGACCTGATCCTGAAAGCCAAGCATGGCACACCTCATCCAACCTTCACGCACATGTACGTCTTTGCGGCGTACATTTCAACAAAAGATTGAGAGTCGCTTAATTTGTCTGTCCTGCTGCAGGCGTCAGAAACCCGCGTCAGAATGTCTGGCCGGGATGAGCCAACATGCACTTCGATGAGGGGTGTGGGAGCTGGTAGCTGCCGTGAGTGCCGGCGTGAATGGTGAATGAAGGCGTTCCCGTCTGTCCAAGCCGCCCCGTCCGTTTTCCTACCCAACCCTGCCCTTTGCCAAACGACCGCCAATCACCCACGGCCGATCGCACGACGGATCTGATCGCGTACGTTCAGGCGGTCCGTATCGGCGAACACCAGCTCGCCCTGCATCTGCGCCATCAGGCGGGGCACGACAAACGTCTGCCCAAGCTCGGCGGGCGCCGCTTCATGCGCGTGCTCGGCCTCATAGGCGGCGACCTGTTCGCGCACATGGGCGGCGGCGGGCGCGGGGAGCGCGGCATAGACCGCCGCCTTCTCCGCCTCGCGCAGGAAGCCGGTGATCCGGATCGCGCCATCCTCGACGCTGAGCCGATCGGGCGCGGCGGCCCTCACCGCCGCCAAAGTGCCCGCATCCGCCGCAACCTCGATCCGCGCGGACGGCAGCGGACGCGCGCGCGCGCCGAACACCCCTCTCCCAACGTCGGCGCCGCTTCGATCGACGCTTCCGCCTCCTGCTCCTCGAAGCCCATGTCGACCAGCCGGTCCTTGAGGGCCGTCGCGGCCTCCGCGAATGACTTGGACACGAGGTGCGCATAGGCCTTGTTCAGCGCGGGCGCCTTGCGCCTCCTCGCATAGGGCATGCGCAGCACGCGGCCGAGCAGCTGCTCCGCATCGGTCGCGCTGCGAATGTTGGCGACCGAACAGAAGACGTAGGCGAAGGAACAGTCCCAGCCCTCCTTCAGCGCCTCGACGGTGATGATGTAGTCGATCGGGCAGTCGGGCGAGAACAGGTCGATGCCGTCGAGACCGCGCTGGTCGCCGGTCGCGACCGCGATCTTGTCGGCGGGGATGTGGTGGACGGACCGGAGGTGCTCCAGCAGCACGTCGACGGTCACCTCGCGGCCCTTGTCCTCGGCCTGGAACAGCACCAGCGGGCGGATGTATCCGTCGCGATCGCGGCCCGCCTTCTCCGCCAGCTCGGCGCGGCGCGCGATCGCGCCGGTCACCGCACCCTCCCAGGTCTGGTGCTCATCCAGGCGGACGGGCAGCTTGATCATCTGCTCCGCCTTCAGCTCCGCGGCGCTAACGGCGTGGAGGATGTTGCTCTTGGGATGCGGGGTCGCGGTGAACTCGATGATGGCGGACGGGTTCACGCGCGCCTGCATCTCGCGCGACAGGCCGGTCACCGCCTTGTGCGCCTCATCCACGATCATCAGCGGGCGATGGAGGTGGAGCAGGTTGGCGAAGGAATAGCGTATGTCGTCCGGGTGGCCCCCTACCCGCTTTGCCACCTCGGCACCGAGCGGCTCCAGCCCCGAGATCCGCTTCGGCACGTTCGCGAACAACGGCTCCAGCGCCTCGTGGTGCGCATAGACCTTGCGCCCCTCTGTGTTCTCCACGCGCAGCGTCTGGATGGTGGCGACGAACACGCACAGGTGCCGCGACAGGTCGGCCGCGGTCAGCCGGGTGAAATCGGCGATGTCGAACACGCGCACCGGCTCACCGAAGGCGGCAGCCAGCGCCTTACGATAGTGATGGCGCGGGTTGTTCAGCGCGTCCACGGTCTGCCGGCGGATCGTCGTGGTCGGCACCAGCCACAGCACCGGCGGATAGTCGCGCCCGATCCACGCATCGCGCGCGACCGCGACGCTGTGCGCGGCGAGCAGCGTCTTGCCGCCGCCGGTGGGCAGGCGCAGGCAGACATAGGGCATCCCCTCCTGCCCGAGCAGGGGCGTGTAGCGCCCGCCATAGCCGCACAGCCGCCTGACCTGGTCCGGCTCGGTCGTGATCGCCTCGTACGCGGCCTTGGGCCCGTGCGCCTGTGCCGCTTCGAAAAAGCGACGCAGCGTGTCGAGGGTCGCCTGCTGATAGGTCTTGAGCTGCATCAGCGGGCCTTCACGTCGTAGGGCGTCTGCTTGAAGATGACGCGCTCGGCGGTGAGCGTCGCGGGCGACAGCCGGCTCGCCTCGCCATAGATGGTGACCGGGCCGGTGAAGCCCTCTGCCCCCTCCCGGATCAGCGCCAGCGTCGCGCGTGTCAGCACGTTGCCGCCCGCCGGACGCTTGTCACCGAGAATGCCATTGTAGAGCAGCGCGACCCCCTGCCCGTCATGGTGGCCCAGGAACGGCGTGGCGGCCGCTCCGGCGAATGGCGTCCCGGTCTCCGCGAACCAGACGTGCGCAGCAAGCGGGGCGAAGGCGATGCCGGCGGCGATCGTGCCATCGGCGTCGAACACCGCAGGGCCGAGCCGGTAGAAGTCGAACCCGCCCCCGCCCTGCCAGTCGACCGCCCGGCTGATGCCGCCGCCCTCACCCGCGATAACCTTGTTCAGCCGCGGCGCGCAATGAGTGACGGCATGGTCGCCCATCTCGATCCCGATCCAGCGCCGCCCCATCTTGTGCGCGACCGCCGCCGTGGTGCCGGAGCCGAGGAAGGAGTCGAGGACGAGGTCGCCGGGGTTGGTGGCAATGTGGAGGATGCGTTGCAGCAGGCGTTCGGGCTTGGGCGTGCCGAAACTTACGTCGGCGCCAAACAACGCGTTCGCCTCTTTCTTGCTCTCGTCAGTATGGCCGACCTCGCCATGTGGCCACCATGTCCAAGGCACCAATCCTTCGACCTCAGAAAGAAAACGGATGACGCTCGGCTGTGCGTTCCCGTCCTTGCCCCAGTAAATCCGCTTCGCCTCAACTAGCTTTTCGAACTCGGGTCGAATCATCGACCAGCAGCGACCTTCGGGAGGTGTATGCCGTCGACCATTCGGGGCGACAATCTCGTACATCTGGTTTGGGCGGTAGCCCTGCGCAGTCATCGGAAGCCCACGCCAACGCTTACTCGGGTCTGCTTCTTTGGCGTTGTCAGGATTGCGATATCAAGCGGCAGCTTGTTGCGTTGCGCTTTGAAGCGCTCAGGTGATGGCGAATAAGCGAGCAGATACTCGTGAACGTCGCCGATCGCCTCTCGGTTTTCACGCGAGTAACGCTTTTGCCAAACAGGGCTTGCAATGAAAGATCCGCGTCCAAACACCTCGTCCATCACGATCTTGAGGTAATGCCCCTCATGATCGTCAATTGACACCCAGATGCTTCCATCCTCAGCGAGCAGTTTTTGGAGTAGTTCAAGCCGCGGATAGATCATCGCCAGCCACTGACTGTGCTCTAGGCAGTGTCTGCATTTAGCGGATTCCATTTGGAAGACCGATCTGATTCAAGGCTGGTGAAGGAGCCAAGCCTTGAGCAGACGAACGCTGACGGACGAGCAATGGGATCGGATTGCGGGTCATCTTCCGGGTCGGGAGGGGACGCGAGGGCGGAGCGGTGTCGACAACCGGCTATTTGTGGATGCGATCCTGTGGATGGCCGGCAATGCGGCGCGCTGGCGTGACCTGCCGGAGGTGTTCGGCAAGTGGACAGGGGTGCATGCGCGGTTCCGGCGGTGGTCGCATGCCGGTGTATGGGAACGGCTTTTCCATAGCCTGGCCGACACGCCGGACTTCGAATACGTCCTGATCGACAGCACCATCTCGAAGGCGCACGCCGATGCGGCGGGCGCAAAAGGGGGGCTGAAGCTGCCGCGATCGGTCGGTCCCGCGGCGGGCTGACGACCAAGCTGCATGCGGCGGTCGACGCCATCGGCCTGCCGATCCGTATCCATCCGACGCCCGGGCAATGGGGCGATCGCCCCCAGGCCGAAGCGCTGCTGACGGGCTTGAAGGGTGTCGGCCACGTCATCGCCGACGCCGCCTATGACGCCGATCCGCTACGCGTCTTCATCGCCGACAGTCTCGGTGCTACTGCCCACATCAAAGCCAATCCCAGCCGAACCGGAAAGCCTCCCATCGACTGGCGCCTCTACAAGGAACGCCATCAGGTTGAGTGCTTCTTCAACAAGCTCAAGCGCTTCCGCCGCATCGCCTTGCGCTGCGAGAAGACCATCTCCGCCTTCATGGGCTTCGTTCACCTCGCATGCGCCATGATCTGGCTGCGCTAAATGCAGACGCGGCCTAACGTGTCGTCATAATGGACAGAAACAGCCGACCGCGTATTGTAAGGCGGGTCGATGTAGATGCACTTCACCTGTCCGCGATAATTGGGCAGCAGGCTCTTGAGCGCCTCCAGATTGTCGCCTTGGATCAGCATGTTGCCGCTGCCGGGCGCGCCGGCGGAAAGCGCCGCGTCGCGCTCCAGCAGGCGGTACGGTACGGCATCCGCCGCCTTCACGTCGCGGTCGCGTGTCAGCCAGTGCAGGGTCGGCATTGTGTCCCCTTCGCCCGCCCTCTTGCCGCCCTGAATGAAATCTGGCAAGTTCGTTGCTGAAAAGGTTCAAGGGGCTTTGTCTTGGCACATGATGGTGCAGTGCTGACGCAGATCGGCGACCTCGCCGAGGCTGGCGAGCGGATGATCGAACGCCTCCGGCGCAAAGCGTTTCTGCCCGAGAGCCGCAAGGGGCTCAACGTTCGCTTCGGCATCGCCGAGGCGGCACAGCTGCTCGGCTGCTCTACCAACCGCATCCGCATGGCGGAAGATGACGGGAGATTGCCCCCTGCCCCCGCCTCCGAGAGCGGGCGCCGGCTGGGCTACACGGTCGAGGAAATGCTGCGGATGCGCGAGGTGCTGGGCGCGTCCCCTGCCCGCGCCCCGCTCGACGTGCCGGCGATCATCGCGGTGCAGAACTTCAAGGGCGGCGTTGGCAAGTCGACCGTCACCACGCACCTAGCCCATTATTTCGCGGTGCAGGGCTATCGCGTGCTGGTGGTCGATTGCGACAGCCAGGCGACGACGACGACCCTGTTCGGCTTCAACCCACACTTCAACATTACGCGGGAAGAGACGCTCTACCCGTATCTCTCGATTGACCCAACCCAGGCGGACCTGCTCTACGCGGTAAAGCGGACGCCGTGGCCGAACGTGGACCTGATCCCGTCCAATCTCGAACTGTTCGACGTTGAATATGAGCTGGCGGCAGCGGGCAGCGATGGCGGATCAGTGCTGGCGGCGCGGTTTCGCAAGCTGAAGCGCGGTTTGTCCGACCTCGCGCGCGACTATGACATCGTTCTGCTCGATCCGCCCCCTGCCCTCGGCACGATTAGCCTCGCAGTGATGCAGGCGGCGAACGCGCTGCTGGTGCCGCTGGCGGCCACCACGCCGGATTTCTGCTCCACCGTGCAATTCCTGTCGATGATGGATCAGGTGCTGCACCAGCTGACGGGCGCCGGCATCGAGGTCGACTACCAGTTCGTCCGGCTGATCTGCTCCAAGTTCGATGGCAACGATCCCAGCCACGCAATGGTGCGCGCGATCATGGAGCAGAGCTTCGGCCCTGCCCTGCTCCCGGTGCCGATCCTCGAATCGGCCGAGATCAGCCATGCGGCGATGCGGATGATGACCGTCTACGAGCTGGAAAAGCCGATCGGCACGCCCAAGACGCACAAGCGCAGCCGCGCCAATCTGGACGAGGCGCTGCGGCAGGTGGAGCAGCTCGTGCGCCAAAGCTGGGGGCGTGTCGAACCGGCCAGCGAGGAGGCGGTGATCCATGCCGCGGCCTGACCTTTCCTACAACGCCATGTTCTACTTACGTTCTGCACGGGAGGTGCGGCATGGCGCGTAAGCAATCGGACTATCTGGCGGCGCTGCTCGCAGATGACGCGTCCGAACAAGGCAATGCCCCCTTCCCTGCCCCGGCGCGCGAGGCTCCCCCGGAACGCGCGCGCACGACCACGCTGCTCGGTCGCGAGTCCGCGCTGGCGCGTGTGGCGAGCGGCGAGGTGCGGCAGGTCACCCAACTGCTGCTCGATCCCGCGCGCGTGCGCATCTGGCCGGGCAACGCTCGCACTTACGCGCACCTCTCGGAGGAGAATTGCCGCGAGCTGATCGACTCGATCGTCGCCGAGGGCGGACAGAAGGTGCCGGCGGTGGTGCGGCGCGTCGACGGCGATCCGGATCACGATTTCGAGGTGATCGCCGGCACGCGGCGGCATTGGTCGATCAGCTGGCTGCGTTCGCACAGCTATCCCGACATGCAGTTCGTGGCGCAGGTCGCGCAGCTGGATGATGAGGCGGCTTTCCGGCTGGCGGATCTGGAAAACCGCGCGCGGGCCGACGTGTCCGACCTGGAGCGGGCCCGCAACTATCTCGACGCGCTGAAGGCGCATTACGGCAACCACCAGACGCGGATGGCCGAACGGCTGAAGCTGTCCAAGGGCTGGCTGTCCAAGATGCTGAAGGTCGCCACGATCCCTGACGCGGTGATTGCCGCCTTCGCCTCGCCGGGCGACGTGCAGCTGAAGCCGGCCTATACACTCGCCCAGGCGCTAGACGACAAGGACATGGCCAAGGCGATCACCGCCATGGCGCGGCAGGTCGCCAAGGAACAGGCGGCACGTCGCGAGGCGGGCGCCCCCCCCTCCCCCGCCACGGACGTGCTGCGGCGGCTGCTCGACGCGCCAAAGGCGTTGTCCGGTGACGAAAGGCCAGAGCCGTACCGCTACGCCACCAAGTACGGGCGCACCGCACTGACGGTACAGTCGGCTAACCGGCAAGGCGTGACGATCCGCCTCCACGCGGGCTCTGGCGCAGACACGGACGAGTTGATGACCGCCTTGCGCGATGCACTGGCCCACCTCGAGGCGACCGGGAAAGGACTCCAGCGCTGATGTTTCCCCGGGGAAACATGCAGGGGCGGAGCATCGGTTTTGTAAACCGCTGGTCGATGTTTCCCCGGGGAAACATCGCATGACCCGCGCGCGCCGGGAGGCCGTGTCCGAGCAGTTCGAGCTGTTCCTCCCCTATCTTGCCGACTTGCCGCTGCGCGACCAGCGCGAAATGATGGAGCGGCCTTTCTTCAGCCTCGCAAAGTCGAAGCGTGTGAAGCCGATCGACTACCGATCACCGGACGGCAAGCTGTGGGTCCACGTCTCGGCCAATCCCGACTACGGCATGGCGACGATCTGGGACGCGGACATCCTGATCTACTGTGCCTCGATGCTCGCCGACATGGCGCGCCGCGGCGTTAACGACGTGCCGCGCAAGCTCCACCTGATGCCCTACGACCTGCTGCGCGCGATTGGGCGGCAGCCGACGGGTCGCGCCTATGAGCTGCTCGGCCAGGCGCTCGACCGGCTGGTGTCGACCACGGTCAAGACAAATATCCGTGCCGAGAACCGCCGCGAGGCGACGTTCAGCTGGCTCGACGGCTGGACGCAGCTGGTGGACGAGAAGACCGAGCGCTCGCGTGGCATGACAATCGAATTGTCGAACTGGTTCTGGGAAGGCGTGATGATGACCGGCGGCGTGCTGTCGATCGACCGCGCCTATTTCGACATCACCGGCGGGCGCGAGCGCTGGCTGTACAAGGTCGCGCGCAAGCATGCGGGCGGCGCCGGCGAGGCGGGCTTCGCCATCTCAATGCCGACGCTGTTCGAGAAGTCGGGCGCCGAGGGCCAGTATCGCCGCTTCAAGTTCGAGATCGCCAAGATCGCCGAGCGCGACGAACTGCCCGGCTATGCGCTGACGATAGAGCAGCCCGATGGCAAGCGCGAACCCGCGTTGCGGATGCGCCGGCGAAGCGAAGGCGAGACGAAGGCGGCGCCGTCAGCGAAGGCAGCGAAGACTGGCAAGGCACCCTCCCCCGCCCCGAAGCCCGATCCCGCTCTTGAGCCGACGGCCGAGCCCGGCGTCGATGCCGCCGCCCTGATCCGCCGCAGCGTGAAGAGCCTGTCGGGCCGCGCCACCTTCGGCGAGATCACCGACGCGACTCTGGCAACGCTGCGCGCCGAATGCCCCGGCTGGGACTATCAGACACTCCACGCTGACTTCCGCACCTGGATAGAGGCGGACGCAGGCCGGACCCCGGTGAGCTATCAGAACGCCTTCATCGGCTACGTGCGGCGCTTTGATGCTAAGAATCGGCATACGCTGCGGTAGAGAGATCACCTGCGATTCGTGGCCACCGAATAGGACGGCGTCGCCAGCGCGGGGTTCTGTGTCCGAACATCGAGCAGCAACGCGATCCTTTGGCAGACGCGGCACGGAGCTACAACTGGACGACGATTGTTGAAAAGGTCCGGGCAATGCCCGCGCTCGCCAACACTACGCGGCCGGGTAGCACATCCGGCTTCGCGCCGCTGCATCAGGTGGCGCATGGCGGTGGACCGTCATCCGTGGCGATGGCTCTGATCACGCGGGGCGCTTGGCGGAGCCTGCGCGAACTTTCACGCCGTCATCCGTGGCCGCGTCGGCGATCTGGAGGCGAAAAGCGGACTCCGCCTGCTACGACTGGCACCCATGCTAGAGACCTTCGGTGATCGATAGTTCCCGGAGTCCGAAATGTACGGTGGTTTCCGCTACAGCCTGGATTTGCAGGGCGCCGAACCGACCCTGGTGAGCGAGAGCTGTTGCCGCGTCGTGGAGGGATCCGAAGAGCGGCAAGAGGTCGACGTCCATTGCAGCAGACTGGTCCCGCAAAAGCCGCGTTCCACGGGCATCGAGATTATCCGCAAGGACGATGGCGTTCCGGATGTATCGCGTGGCGAGTGACAGATCCTTCCTACGGCCTCGTGGCGCACCGCAGATTCGGACAATTTGAACGTCGCCGGCGCAACGCCATCGCAAACTGATTCAATGAGAGTGCTCATTTTCCACCCGTCCGTCGATCATCGATACTCCGGGAACGCTAATCGACACTCCCGGAACGGCGAGGCGATACATCGGGAACGCGAGCATCGATCCTTCAGGAACGCCGCAACGATACTCCGGGAACGCACCTTCGAAAGCGAATCGTGGAAAGTCGCTGACTTGAGCAGTTACAGCGGCACCCCTAACTTCTTAACCTCTCATTGAACCCTCTAACCCCGCGAAATAATTTTCTTTGAATTTTGGAGATTCAGAAAGGCAGGCTCTAGCGTCGCATTGCGTCCACAGTGCCGTGCGCTAGCGTAAATCGTCAGGACCGGGCAGCGACTTGCTCGATCGATCCAGGCCCCAGTCAGTGCAGTAACGCGGTGACGAAGGACGGATGGGGTAATGTCGGCGTCTGCGACGAACCATGTCCATGCCTCGCTCCTCGTCGATCGCACCGGCACGACCTACCAAGCGGATGCCCGCTATTCAGTTGGTCGCTCGTCAACCCTCTTACCAACTGAAATCTCGAGAGCTTGCTTCAACAACATGACCGGATCGACCCCGATAGCCAATGCCACGGCAACATACTCGTCAACGCCAAGCAGGCGCTCGCCGGTTTCGTACCGCGACACGTAGGCCTGTTGCCAACTTAGCCGCCCAGCGAGATCGACCTGCCGCAGCTTGGCATCACGGCGTGCCTTTGTGAGCAGGTGCACGATGAGACAATGCAGGTCAGACGAAGCAGGAGAACGCATACCAGGCATCTACCATTTGCCTAGTATACGTAAAGCGTATATCACGCGTCTAGCTTTTTGCGAGCGCGATCCGATGGAAGACGACCGAATTGCTGAGAAGTGTGCATCGGCGGACAGGGAAGCTTCCATACCGGTGCTGGATCGCTTCGTCGCTCGCCTGGAGGTCAGCCGGACCTACCCGTGTCCGGTGGTCAGCATCCTAACCTTCTGGGCCGGGCTGATCGCGCTCACCGTCGTCGACAAGGTGACCGGAACGACGCCTGTGGTAGCGAGCCGCCTCTATGCGGTTGCATGGGCGCTGGTAGTAGGCCTGGAACTCGGCCGCGATGTTTGGGTCCAACGTCACCGCTACGCGTCACCTCGCTGGCTACAAGCTTTAGATGCGGCCGTGGGCCACGAGGTGACCGTCCATGCGCTGGCCGCGCTGATCAGGCAGCATGAGCACGAGTTGGATTACGTGGTCACCCGCTCCGATCTGAGATTCGAGGTTCAGGCAGAGCGAGCTCGACGAAGGGAAGCTGCACGGCGAGCGGAAGGATTTCGCCTTGTCGAAGCACCGGTGATCGACGCCGCTCAGGTCGCGCGCGACGAGAAACGACGCCGTCGTGCTCGTGAGCGGCGTGCCGCCAGGCAGGGCAGGGCGCCTGCGTGACCGGCTCTAAGCCGGAAACGGTTGGAGATCTGGTCGGCATTACGATCTCCGGCGGGATCGCGCACTTTCCCGGCCGGGCTGGCGAGCGAGTTCGCCACTTCGCCGATCTCGACCCGACACTGGTCGCCGAGCTGCTCACCGCGGCCGAGGCGGTGACTTCTTCACCCGCCCGGTTCCGAATGGGACTGCGCCTGTCCGCCCTGACGCGCGCACGTACAGCATACGTCTCGTGCATGCCGACCACTCACGGGTGCTGACCGTCCCGGAGCCGTTCGAAGCACCGGAGCTGGCGCAGCTGATCCGAACCGTGCGCCGCTGCCTATCGGACAGGGCGAGACACCACGCTTCGCATTTGCTCGGCGCTCCCGACGTGATAGCGTCCGTTCGCCGCCCGGTCAGTCCCGGCGGTGAGGCGTAGCAACCTCAAGACATAGCAGCCGGTCAGCAATTAGGTGTTGGCCGGGTGGCCGTCACGCATGTCCAGGGCTCCGCCTAAAGGTGGCGGCGCCTTGTGCTATGCAGGGTTGCTAACACCCGGCTCACGGGCCGGAGAACGCCTCCAGACGACGGGGAGGCGGTCATGGCAGGGCAGGGTACGTTTCGAGCCGTAGCGGCGCTCACAGCGGCTCTGGCGGGCGTTCCGGCCATGGCGCAGCAATCACTCGGTGTCGCTGACTTTCTCACCACCATCGGCGGCGATACCGACGTGAAGACCAGCGGGTCGCTTCGGACCCGCCCGTCGCCGCAGGTCTTCCCGCTGCTCGACGACGCTGACGAGATCATCGGCTACTCCTTCTTCTCCGAGAAGATTACCACCAACGGCTCGGCGACAGCCGAGCGCGCCCGCGATGCCTTCGCTCAGGAGTGTAGCGCCAAGGGCGGTCGGCTCGAGCCGGAGGAGGGGGACGCAGCACGCACCTTCCGCGATCGCGCGCTCGGCCGCAGGCTGCCGCCCCGGGGCGAGTTCAAGCACTTCTGGTCCGGCATGTCGGCCGTGTGCTCGCGTGGACCGGACCAGGTCCTCGGAGGCTTCGTCGCGATCACATTCGACACGACCGAGGTGGCGACGAAAGGCGACCTGGGCAGCCGGCTAATGAGCCGCGTGTCGATGGTCCCGACCCGCACCGCCGTCTATGCCTGCCGCCCCGACCAGATCCGCTCTGCGGCATGGTTCCAACGCACCCAGGACAGCTACGTCGCCGACCGAGAGGCCGAGCAGAACCGGCACGAAGCCTTCCGACGCGACCTCGCGATCGGAACCGTCACCAACTGCGGCACGGTAGTCCAGATCCGCGGTCCCATGGTCGAGATCGCGGTGCCCCCGACCACGCTAACGCCCAACGGCCAATCCACCTTCTGGTCCCGGCGTGATGCGCTGGCGCCGACCTTCTCGACGCCGTGCACCTACGGACTCTGAGGAGCCGATCTGCCCGATTTGCATAAACTGGAAACCCTGAACGGAGACGCGCCATGACCATCGACCTGAGCGACTTCAAACTAACGCCTTTGCCCTCCCGTGAGACCCCGCCCTATGCGTCGGCCGACCCTTCGACGGACCTGCGGTTGCTCCTCGCCGGCACCGACTGGAGCGAGCCAGGACACGGCGGCTACCCGACCCGCACCGAGGCGGGAGATTGGATGATCCGGGTCATGTTGGACCTGCCTTACCCCATGCTTGCCAGCCTTGAAGCGCAGGCCGGCTCGTATGACGTCGGCGAGCTGATCCGGGCCGCTCTCGTGACCGCTGGACATGGCTCGCGGACGGAAATTGTAGGTATCAGGTCCGACCGCTACGCGACCCGCGACGAGCAGCGTGAGCGGCTCGGGATCCCCTCAGGAATAAGCGGCACGCGAGAGGGCGAATGACCGATCGATCCGGGCACGAACGGCTACGCTACCAGGCGGTTCTGAAGCCGCTCGAATGGGAGCAGCGGATGCGCGTCGACTACCGTGATGACGTACTTCGGATCGTGGCTGTCCTGGCTGCCGACGGCATCGCCATCAGTGAGGATGTCGCGTTCATGGCGTGGCACCGGTTCTCGGAAGAGGACCGCTGCGCCGGCTGGTACGGCCCCGGCACCGACGACCAGATCCGACGCAACCTGATGCCGCATCTCGAGCTCAGACCGATTGCGGAACAGGATGGCTCTGGCAATGTCCATCGGCCCGTCGTTAACCCGGATCACGCCCGCCGATGAGCGACGTCGAACACCACGATGTCAGGACGGCATTGGCGCTGATGCGCCTGGCATTGGCGTTGCTCGACCGGGCTGGATGCACCCTTGTTGCAGCTCGCCTTCAGCATGCGTTCGAGAGGGTTTGGAACGATCCGGGGGCCGCCGCAATGCCGCGCCATCCTGCCGCTCCGAGCGGTGCTGAACACGACCGGCACAAGCATCAGCGCCCGACCGACAACGGGGAGGGAACCGACCCATGACGGACGTCATCACGCTTGGGATTTCGGGATGGTTCACCCCGCATGGAACCCTCTACCATGAGGAGGGTCGCACGCTCGATGAGATCGCTCCGGAGGACTGGTCCAACCTCCTCGCCCATGCCGACGCGATCGACTTCTTCACGCGACCCGATCCGGCCTGGCCGGCACTGGAAGCCCGCATCTTCCATCTGACGATCACCGACGGCGAGCGGTCGCGCGAGCTGGCGGTAAACGACCCGTTCGAGGCGCCGGAACTGGCCTTCCTCATACGGCTGACGCGCCGTGCCATGCGGGACCGGCTGGTGCTGACGCCTGAAACGCTGAGCGAGGAGGCGCTCGAAGCCTTACGGGCAAGCCTGCGTCAGGCGGGGCAAGACTGAGTCGGCTGGCCGGCTCATGCGCCGGCCCGTGTGCTCCGCCGGAATCCGGGGATGCGCCCGAAAGAACCACATCATCTACGGCGGCCAGCTTACTGAGCAGTAAGGGTAGGGGCACACCCGATGCACCCTGACGGGGTGCGAAAAAGGGCAGATTCGCGTCGTTTGAGCGGCATGGTCCGACGCAGATGCTGTGCTCGGACCGTCTGGTCCATGGTGGTCCACAGAGCATCTAGAGCACGGATTTGCAGCGTTTCTTCTGGCGCTGCTCTGCACTTCCTCCTTGCGCGCCCGTTATGCGCAATGCACACTCCCTTCCGGGGTAGAAGGGGGTCCGCATGGCGCGCGTACCGATCACGGTGTACCTGCAACCCGACCAGCTTGCCGGCATCGAGCGCCGCGCGGGCCAGGTCGGCAAGACGCGCAGCGCCTGGGTGGCGGACACGCTGGTGCGCTCACTCGAGGACGAGCTGCTGCCGCTCGACGAGATCCTGCTCGACCAGCTCACCAAGGTTCGTGCCGGCCTGGAAGTCGTCGCGGAAGTGCAGGTCGGGCGTGGCCCGGAGAGCAAGAAGGGGCTGGCTGAGATGCGGCAGCGCCGGACCGACCTGGCAACCCGGATGCTGGCCGAAGCGCGCGGGATGCTGCGGCGATGACCGATGCCGGCCGCAGGCGGATCGACGTCTCCAGTGAGGTCCACAGCCGCCTGGATGCCGAATCCAAACGGCGCAATATTCCCATCCGTGATCTCGTCGAACAGGCGGTCACCACCATGTTCGACAGGGAGGCACAAGCAGCCCTGTCGGTGCGTCAGCAACGTGAGCGCCGCCATGCCGATCGCATGGAGGAACAGACCGCTCAAATCGGCGAGATCACGCGCCGCGTCTCGGCCCTGATCGCCCAGCAAACGAAGGATCTGCCCGGCGCGTTGAACGCAGGCTTCGACGCGATCAAGACGACCATCAAGGAGACCGGCGGGACCGGACATCTCCGCGACATGATCGCCAAGTTCCAGGCCGAATTTACGACCATCTTCAAGGAAGCGCAGAGCGCTCTGGCCGCCTCGGTTCTCAATGTCACCAAAGCCGCCGAGGAGCAGGCGAAGAGCCTCGGGAAGCAGCTCGATCGCATCGAGAAGCGTCAGTCGGGTACGCGTACAAAGCTTGGCGCAGGTGCCGCCCTTGGCATCGCCGGACTTGTTCTGATCTGCCTACTTTTCGCGAATACGGCGCCGACGCGCTGGCTTTCCATCCGCCTTCTGGGTGAGAGTGACTCGGCATCTGCGGCATGGAGCCTGGCAGGCGATGGGCGCACGAAAGGCGAGCTGATGGCGGAGACCAAAGGCCTTCTCGGCGATGATACATACCGGGTCCGGTACGCCGAATGCGTGGACCACGCGAAGCGCATGAAGAAGCCGTTTCCGTGCCGGCTCACCTTTCCGCCTCTGCTCGGCACGACGCCGTGACCGTCCGGCCCAACTCGATCGCCGGCGGCGGTGATGCCGCCGGCTATTATGCGGCCGACAACTACTACACCGGGGAGCAGGAAGGGCCCTCCGAGTGGGGCGGGGGGGGGGCCGAGGAACTCGGTCTGTCCGGCACCGTGAATGCCGGAAAATTCGCCGAGGTGCTGGACGGCAAACTGCCCAACGGGGCCGTTATTGCGAGAGGGGGCAATGGCGAGCGGGCGCCGGGGTTCGAGCTGACGTTCAGCGCGCCGAAGTCGGTATCGCTGGTCGCCATGATCGGCCGCGATGAGCGGGTCATGCCAGCGTTTGCGGAAGCGATCCGGAGCACCATGGCGTGGGCCGAGGAGCGGTTCGGGGAGGTGCGGTGGGGCAAGGCCGGCGCGGTGATCGAACCCGGTCGCTTGGTGTACGCGATCTTCTACCATGACCTTAGCCGGAAGCTCGACCCGCAGGCCCACGCTCATGTCGTCGTGGCGAATGCCGCACAGCGGGGTGACGGTCGCTGGGTCGCCCTCCACAATCCGGCGCTGTGGAAGCATTCGAGCACGATCGGCGCCGCCTTCCATGCCGACTTCCGTGCCCGGTTGGAGCAGCTCGGCTATCGGATCGAGATCACCGGCAAGCACGGTCAGTTCGAGATCAGCGGTATCCCGCGTGCCGCCATCGATGCGTTCAGCGCACGGCGCGAACAGATCCTTAGCCGGGCGGCTGAGCTTGGGGCTTCCGGCCCGAAGGCGATGGAGACGATCGCGGTCAGTACTCGCGACGCCAAACAGGCGGGCGATGCCACGGTTGCCCGCGTCATGTGGGCCGAGAAGGCCGAGGTTCATGGTGCTGCCATCTCCGCCGTCGTGGACGCCGCGCGCGGAATCGAGCGGCCGCGGTCCGTACTCGATGCCGTGCGTGCCTGGGGGGCCGCCTTGCTTGAGCGGATCACGCATGCCTTCGGACCACGACCCGAGCCGCTGCTTCACGGCACGGATGCGGTGCGCCGGAGCGCCGAGCTGGCGAGCGGCTATGCGGTCGCGGCCGGTGTTCGGCACCTCGGCGAACGCGAAGCGAGCTTCACCTACGCGAACCTGCTGAAAAGCAGCCTCGATATGGCGGAGAAGGGCGCGACGGTGCGCGGTATCGAGGAGCGCATCGAGCGGCTGCGCGAGGCAGGTGTGCTCATCGCCGGTCCGCGCGGCAGCCTGCACGCAGACCGGCTCACGACCCGCGATATGCTGGCGACGGAAAAGGCGCTGGTTGCGGCCGCGCATGGCGGGGTGGGGCAGGGGACACCCATCCTCGAGGCCGCTTCGGTCGACACCGCACTCGACCGCGCGGCCAGTCGGCGCGAGGTCACGCTGTCCGGCGAACAGCGTGTCGCGGTACACGCCATGCTGTCCGGCACCAACCGCATCCAGGTCGTCCAAGGCGATGCCGGTACCGGCAAGTCGTTCCTCTTCGAACTCGTACGGGAGGTTGGCGCGGAAGTAGGGGCGGGGATGCTGGTGCTGGTCCCGCAGAACAAGTTGATGGATGACCTGACCGGACGGGGGCTGGAGGTGCGCTCGCTCGCATCCGTGCTGAAGGAGCATGCTAGCCGGGTCGGCCCGGCCAAGCCGAACGAGCAGCTGTCGGCGCTGATGAAGGGCAAGGTCGTGGTGCTGGAGGAGGCCTCGATGGTGTCCTCGCGTCAGCTTGCCGGGTTGTTCGAGGTCGCCTGGAACGGCGAGGCCGCCAAGCTGGTGCTGGTCGGTGACGTGAAGCAGATACCCGCCGTAGAGGCCGGGCGGCCGTTCGCGCTGCTGCAGGAGGCGGAGGCTCCGACGGTGCGGCTGACCGAGAACCGGCGCCAACAGACCGATGTGCTCCGTGAGGCCGCCTCCCTGGCACGCGAGGGCAGGGTCGCTGCTGCTTTCGAACGGCTCGGGAACAAGGTCCAGGAGAACGCTCATCCCGCAGGAGCGGCCGTTGTAGAATATCTGCAGCTTTCGCCCGAAGAACGCGACCGCACCGCCTTGCTCACTTCGGGGCACGTGCTGCGCGAAGCCGTGCTGGAGACGGTTCGGGCCGAGCTGCTGGCTAGAGGAAAGCTGGGCGCGGACGCCCTGAGCCTGCGCAGCTGGGACACGCTGAACCTGACCCGCGAGGAGCTGCGCCAGATCCGGCATTGGGCGGAGGGGATGCGGCTCGACATCTACCGCCACCAGTCAGGGCTTGTGCCGGGATCCTACGAGGTTGGCTTGATCGATCGGGCGAGCGGCATGCTCGAGCTCGCCCGTGACGGTCAAACCAGGCTCTTCGATCCCAAAAGCCTCCGATCGGGAGGGGAGGGGGCCGCGCTCTCCGTTCCCGGAGAGATCGAAGTTCGCGAAGGTGACCGCTTGGTCTTCACGGCCAGCGACCTGAAGCGCGGGATGGCGAACGGTGCTGCGATGACGCTCACCGCGATCGATGGCGACACGCTCCACCTGTCCGGCCGTGACCGGGATCATGTGATCGGGCCCGACGATCCGATGCGCGAGCGGCTTGGCCATGGCGCTGTCATCAACATGCACCGTGCGCAAGGGATGATGGTCGATCGCGCGATCACGGTGATGGACAGCCGCGACAGGCTGCTGAACAGCGAGAGCCTCTACTACGTGCTCCAGACCCGCGCGCGCGAGGACGTGTCGCTGCACACCGACGACAAGAAAGCGCTCGCCAACGCGATCGAGTCACATCGCGGTGACGTTCCGCACGCGAGCGATGTGGCACCCGAGCTCTCGTTGTCCGGTAGGGAGCGATTCGATCCGGCCACGGGCGAGCTGCCCCGACTAGACGATCCTGGCGCGAGCGATCGCCGCCAACTGGAGGCGATGAGTGCCGCCCTCCGATCCATCGGCAGCGAGCCTGCCAAGCCGGTGGCGGAGGCTGTTCGGCAGGCGCCGGTTCCGGTCAGAGAGCTGGTGAAGGAGCCGGAGATCGAGATCGACCACGATTACGACTTCGACATGTGAGACATCGCGTTGCGATTACGGGTGGGCGGATCAGCTTCGTTCCTGCTCATATGATCTGGGTTTGCCGGCCGTCGAAGCGGACATCGTAGCGGCCAAGGATGGCGGAGATCGGACGACCTTAGCGAGGCAAGCAGGTAAACCAGATGCTGCAGGACATGGCCAACGAACCGGACTTCGGGGTGGTCGCCGACCGGGGCGAGGGCATCGGCGCCGTGCAGCCCATGAAAATGGGGGAGGGCGGGCCGCGGTACCGCGACGCCGTCGACCTCGCGATCGAGCTGACCGCCAAGTCTGCCGCCTTCCGCAGCAGTCTGCCGCCCGCACTCCGGGCTGGGCTCGCCGGTCTCGTCCGAACGGTGACCTGCTACTACAGCAACCTGATCGAGGGGCATGATACCCACCCCGTCGACATCGAGCGGGCGCTGAAGAACGACTTCAGCGCTGACCCGGCCAAGCGGGACCTGCAGCTCGAGGCGACCGCCCGTTTCGCGGTCCAGGGCTGGATCGACGGGGGAGGGCTGGCGGGCCGGGCGACGAGCGTGGAGGGCCTGCAAGAGGTTCACCGACGCTTCTGCGAGCATCTGCCCGAGTCGATGCTCTGGATTGAGCCGGTCGAGGGCGGCGAGCGCGTTCTGGTCGAGCCCGGTGCCCTGCGGACCCGCGATCTCCGGGTCGGGCAGCACATTGCGATCAGCCCCGGGGCGGTGCCGCGCTTTCTCGAGCACTTCGCCTGGGCGTATCAGAAGCGCGGCGCGACGGACGCCATCGTATCTCTCGCGGCCGCGCATCACCGGTTCGCCTGGATTCACCCTTTTCTCGACGGCAACGGGCGGGTCGCCCGCCTCATGTCGCACGCCATGCTGCTCGACGCGCTCGACACGGGCGGCGTGTGGTCCATCGCGCGCGGCCTCGGCCGCAACGTGCAGGCCTATAAGCGGCACCTTGCCGCCTGCGACCTACCCCGCCGCAACGACCTTGATGGGCGGGGCTCGCTAAGCGAGGAGGAGCTGGCGAGCTTCACGACCTTCTTCTTGAAGACCTGCATCGACCAAGTCGACTTCATGGCCGGCTTGGTCGAGCCCGACCAGCTGCGCAGTCGCATCCGGCGCTGGGCGGCCGAAGAGACGGACGGGGGAAGGCTGCCGGCCAAGGCCATCCAGGTAATTGACGCAGCGCTGTACCGAGGCGAGCTCCCGCGCGGCGAGGTAGAGAGTATCGTCGGCACTGGCGAACGCCAAGCGCGCCGGGTTACCTCCGCGCTGACGAGTCTCGGCGTGCTGACGGCCGACAGTTCCCGGGCGCCCCTGCAGATCGCCTTTCCTGCCACGCTGGCGGGGCGCTGGATGCCGGGACTGTTCCCAGAAGCGCGTAGCGGCTTGCGTCAGCCGCTGGAATCATCAGCGGTGCGACACGGGGCGGCCAATGGTAAGGTGTCGTGACCGCGATGATGCGGATCAACTCGACGGAGGCAACCTTCCCGTTCTTCAGCCGCAACGACTTCCAGGGTCAGCCCAGCAGCCGTGTTTACCGACCCTACAAGGCATTCGAGATCATCCTCGACCGTGTTCTCGGCGAACGGGTGAGAGCGGATGGCGCGTGCGCTGTCGACCTCTGGTGTGCGCTCGCCAACATTCGTTGGTCCGGTCCAGATGGCATGGACGTCTCCTACGGCTTCAGGCGGGCCGGCGAGGTGGTGTCCTGGGTGCGCGAGGAGGGAGACTATCTCACCTGGTATTGCAGCGGCGAGCCAGGGCACGTTGCCACTTGGATCGACAGAGCGCTCGCGGTAGCGGGATGGTCGTGGAGGCGGTTGGAACCGGACGCCGCGGACACCGGCGAGAGGGCCGACGACAGTTAGCGCTTGGCGTAGAGTTCGGGCTGCCGCTCCACGACAGAACGGCGGACCGCGCGCAGCCGAATGGCTTCCGGTCGAGCGAAAACGGGTACTGATTGCGTGTAGGCCGATCAGGAGTGTGGACGCCCACAAGTAGATAGTTTGGAAATGCCAATCGTGACACTTTGCCCAGCGGCAAAGTGTCGCAGCCGACAGAAACGCCGCCGGCCGAACCGGAAGGGATTCACACGATTCCCGTTTCGTGCTTCTCCTGTTCCCATGATTCAAGGTGACTTGTTCTCCGCATCCCCGGTGGCCCCGCCGAGGATTTCGTCCCAGACGCCCTTAGCCGAGGGTCTGCCGTCGATCATCGATGTTATCGCGCAGGTGTCGACCCGGCCGCGCTACGCCTTCATGGTCTTGAACCTGATCGCGCGCGCGGCAGGGCAGGGGGGCAAGGCAGGACCCTACGTCCTCCGGCAGGGGCAGGCCGTTCGGCTGCGCGACTGGTTGTGCGACTCCCTCGCTCCCATGGCAGCCCGCGATCATAAGCGGGCAGCGCTGGCCGAGCAGGTGAGGGTGGAACTGGCAGGGCAGGAGCAGCTGCCAGGAGACCCTGACGCAGCGTCACGACTAGTGGAGCAAGTGGTGCTGGAGCGGGTGCGCCGCTCCGGCCGGTGTAATGTCAGCCGGGCGGTGTCCGAGCTGGTCCGGGCAGGGCTGGTCCGGCGCCACTATGAGGGCTGGCGAGTAGATCACCACAATCGAGGCGCCCGGCGCGAGGCGGTGTACACGTTATTGCCCGATACGATGCGCGCACTAGGCAAGGCGTAGAGCTAAATCCGCGCTGGTCATGACAACCCTCAGTCTGCTGGATCAGGGTCGCATGGCAATTTGACGCTCTTGAGCTTGCCCGTGAGCTAGGCTTACTGTCGCGAGACCCGCCGGCATGAATTGCTTGCCAGTCCAGAAGCCGCTCGAGTGTACGCTCTCGGCGGCTCCTGCTTATGATTTAAGAAGCGCTGTGATCTCAGCCATCCAGCGCGGCGAGATCAGGCTGTTACGGATCAGCTCGGTGGCGCTGGACGGGATCAGCGGGGGAGTCGTGCGCGATCCGAGAAACAGGGCGGTGCTTGACCTTGGTGACGAGCGGTCTGACCGTCGGCGAAGTCAGCCTGCCGATCACCTAAGCAAGTCCAAGCGAGGTGCTCCGACCCTTTGCCGATGCAATCAGCTTCGACGCCGCGACGGGAACGATCGCGCTAGTCGGGCCGGTGCCATGGACGCCGCTTGCGCGGCGAGACGGGGAGGCGCATATTACTGTCATGGCGACCCGGTCCGATACGATAACCACCAAGGGGAGCAAGCCAGGCGTGCTCGGGCGCAGCGCAGCGACGGGCCGTTACGTTCTGGCGCCGGTGGCAACCAAGAAGGCGACCGTCTCCGACCAGCGTATCGCCGCGGCAGTGAAGAGCGTTCTGGCCAAGAAGAAGTAGTTTGCCGGTCGTTCAGACGTCGACGGATGACGTCTTCATCAATTGCCCCTTCGACGATGCGTTCGCGCCGACGTTCCGCGCACTGATCTTCGCCATTCTCGTCTGCGGCTTTCGCACGCGCTCGGCGCGCGAACTGGATGACGGTGGCCAGACTCGGATTGACAAGATCTTCGCTCTGATCGAGCAGTGCCGCTACGGCATTCATGACCTGTCACGCACCGAGCTGGACGCGGTCAACAACCTGCCGCGCTTCAACATGCCGCTCGAACTCGGGCTGTTCCTTGGCGCCAAGCGCTACGGTGGCCAACATCAGAAGGTCAAGCGTATCCTGATCCTCGACGTGGAGCAGTTCCGCTACCAGCGTTTCATCTCCGATCTGGCTGGCATGGACATCCACGAGCATGGGGGCGACCCGACTCGAGCACTTCGCGAGGCGCGTGATTGGCTCGCCAACGTGTCGCGTCGCGAGCTGCCGAGCGCCGACCGCGTGCAATGCGTCTATAAGGCGTTTCTGGCCGACTTGCCCGATCTGGCGGCCGTGCTAGAGTTTCACCCAGATCGGATCCCGTATGTCGATTTCGAGCGGGTCGTCGGGCGATGGCTGATCGAAGCGCCGGCCGCGATTGGGGCAGCTTGAGGCGCCGCTGAGCCGTTACGCTATGTTCCCGCTGATTAGAAAAGACACATTCTGCCCCAAATAGAAATGACACACGGCTGGTAGCAGCGGGGGCAGCGTGGAGCCATCCACAAGCGCAGCGCTGACCCCGCTGATGCGGTGAGTTTCGAGGGAAGGGCGACGGACCCGCTGCGCCAGCAGCGGGCTCGGTCACACCAGAATGCAGACAGTCAGGCAGGTTCCTGGGGTGGGGTGGCGTGACCCGGACTCAGCCAGCGTATTCGGCCAGTCCGCGCGCGACGAGTTCCGTCTCGGAAAGGCGCGGCCCGCGCTTCAGTTTCGGCGTGCAGAGCGTGCGGCGATCCACCTTCGATGCGGTCGCAACAGCCGACGCGGCGAACATGCCGCCAGTCTGCGCCGTCCGCGCCGGCTCGTTGTTGTTCCGCTTGCGGTGGTGTGGCGCCGTTTCCTGCAGGAGCCGCGCCATCGCCAGCGCCGCGTCGAGATGCTTGTTGTCGACCACCGCTGCCTGGTTCACCCGCCGCATCTTGTCGAACACGCGATAGGGCAAGGCCTGCCCGTCGTGCCGGATCTCGATCCGTCCGTCAGGATACTCGCAAACCTCCACCCGCTTGCGCGCCAGCGCCTGGCTGGTCCGGTTCGGCTCCAGGATGAACAGCGCCTTGTTGTAGTGCAGCGTCAGCGCCGCGGTCACCGTGCGCTGCTCGCGCCACACCATCTCTGCCTCGATGTTCTCGTGCGGCGCCAGCGGGCGGTGCAGATCGCGCGGGTCGAACGGGGTCCTGGCGAACTGCCGGTTGTGCCGGGCCATGTAGGAGGGGAGGAAGGCATTGGCTTCGTCGATGGTGGAGATGCCCTCCAGTCTCATCGCCTTGACCAGCCGGTCCTGCAACGTGCCGTTCGCGCGCTCGACGCGCCCCTTGGCTTGCGGCGAGTTGGCGCAGATGATCTCGATGTTGAGCGCGTGCAACGCCCGCCCGAGATGGGTCATGCCGTCGCCGTTCGCCGAGGCCGTGTTGTTGCGAAACGCGCTGTGCTTGTCGGAGTAAAGGGCCACGGGTTTGCCATGGCGCTCGATATAGCTGCGCGTCGCCCGCATATACGAGAAGGTGCTCTCGCTCTCCACCATCTCCAGGTGCATCAGCTCGCTGGTCGCATCGTCGATATAGACCAGCAGCGTGCATTGCGGGCCCCGGTCCTCGAACCACCAGTGTTTGGACCCGTCGACCTGGATCAGCTCGCCGCGGCAGTCCCGCCGATAACGCGGCTGGTACGGGCGAGGGCGGCGCGCTGCGCGGTCCTTCCACAGCCCCGCTGCCATCATCATCTGCCGCAGCGTCTCGCACGAGATTCGGATGCCGTGCCGCTCGGCCAGATACTCGCGCGCGAGCGTCGGCCCGAAGCCGCTATACTGCTCGCGCACGAGGCTGACGACCTGATCACGAACGGCATCGCCGTAACGCCGGTTGCTCGGACGCCCACGCTTGCGGGATATGAGCCCGGCTGCGCCGTCCTGCCGAAGTCGCTCCAGCAACCGGTAGATCTGTCGACGCTCAAGCCTCAGCAGCGCCATCGCGTCCGCCACCCTGATCTCACCGCGGTCGAGCCGCATCAGCGTGTCGTACCGGCTCACCTCGGCAGCACTCATTGTCAGCACCGTCATCGCTTGCACATCCTCGCTGCCGAGGATGGCCATGACACCGGCGACCCGCTGGCACTCGTTGTGCCTTTTCTATCTAGCGGAGGAGTGTCATTTCTACTTAGCACCTACACGCTAGCAGTCCGATAACAAAGATTATGTTAAACTAGGCGCCCTTGGTCAAAGGCTGTTTCTGGGTTCGCAGTGTTTTTTGAATGGCCTGGGGCCGCAAGCCTGCAGCCGTGCTCTCGTCGGCATCTGAGCTCAGGATGGGCGCCACTTAGCCGGGACCAGCGATCTCGATTCGATATGTAGATCAAACGCAGCGGCGCCCTTAACGCCCTAAGCGGGATAGCGAATCTGGAGCCGCGGGGCTTGGTGGAAACTGTACATTCAATGAACGAGAGGCATCCGGCCCCGATCAACATCGAAGGGCTTCGTCAGCGGATCCGCGTGATGGCGTTCGACCGCGGCACCCCTCGGCAAGTCTCGCTCTGGCGTGCTGATATATCTGATAGCCGTGCAAATCTCGTCATCGAGGGGATGACGCCGACTTCGGACGACGATGATCTCTTTGCGCTGATGCTCGACGAAGGCGTTCCCGTCCGTAATGCCATCCATCATTCTCGAGCTCTAAAAGAGGAGATAAGCTCGCCCCGCTGTAGCCTTGGCGACCGGCCGCCGAGCGACGCCGGACGCGAGATCGTTACCAGCTTGGCTGCGGTCAATGAAAGCACGAACCTTGCAGCGTGCCGCTGCCTTTCTCATACTAGGCGACGCTCCAAACCGCTCGCGACTTCGTGCTTTTGTTGACCGGTCGCGGCCGGGCCGCGCCAACCGTCAGCGCAGTTGTGTTGGGGGGCCCTGAGGTGCTCAATGAAAAAAGCATTGCTCGGCACTGTGGTAGGCTCGTTCGATGACTCAGGCTCCCAACCCTGCTCCCGTGCAAGACTCGAGGACAGGAAGGACTGTGATCGTTCGAGGTCTCGGTGCCCTGAAGGGCCGACTGCGCCTCGATCAACGTATCGATCTCCTCAAGCCCATAGCGCGGCAGGCAGCGGAGCTGGACTGATCGCGACCAAGGCGGAGTAGGCAGGTGGTCGATTGAAAGCCAGATTGGTTCACGGCCGGCTTTCAAGTCTTCACGTGACGAGATATAAGGACGCTAACATGGCCGTCCCCTCTGATGCTGAACGCATCAAGGGGCGGCCTTCTTGTTAACAAAAGCTGCACCGTTCAGGTCGCGCGCCGAATGTAAGTCATCGAAAGCACGAAGATCGAGGTTGTCGAACCTCAAGCCGGCAGGAGCCACTAATGCTTCAGTGAGGGCATCCGCGCAAATGGGCTTCTGGATAAGCTGGAGCGCCCGATAGGCCGGAGGGATCGCTTCCCTGTCGTAGCCGGTGACCAACACGGCAGGCACACGGCGATCGGCGAGACGGTCGAGCAGATCGAACGCCATCTCGCCGCCGAGACGAAGGTCGACGACCGCCGCCTGCACCGCCGTGGCGGAGAGAAGTTCGTCGGCCGTCTCCACGCAACCGGCAGGGCCGACGATTTCGGCCCCTTTCCCGGCCAGGGTTTCCTCGATCTCGCTCGCGATCAGATATTCGTCCTCGACGACCAGGATGCGAAGACTGCGGAGTGGCTGCTGCGCCCTTCGATCGTAGAGCGTCGCAAGTTCGAAATGGATCGCGCGCGCCTTCGCGCAGGGGCTGGCGAGGGCGATCGCACGCTCGTCGCGCGCGCGGCGCCCGCAATAGTCGAAATCGAGCATGGGAAGAGCTCCGTCTTGAAGCGGGAGCTTTCCAGTTGCTCTCAGCCGCCGACATGCTCGGGCCTTGGTCGGCGATGACCGCCTTTTACCACGATTGACCGTCCATGACGAGGCTGGGCCGCGTCGCTCGTCGGATCAGGCCACCAGGGCCAGCAAAGGTGTGCCACGTGGCACACTCTGCCTGCTCCGATGCGCTGTCAGCGTCCATAGCGCCACTGCCGTGGTCGGCATGCCACCAGCGTCAACCTTGAGGGGAAGAGTCGCCCCGGCGCGATGACTCGGCCTTTGTAGGGCCGGCGCGCCCGTTCCCCTTTCAGCCCGCGTAGCGCCGCCTAACACGAGGTCGGGCAGCGCCGTGGACAACTTCTCAACTTCCGGTGAGCGCAGCGTGCTGAGATATAAGCCCCCATGACCGCTTTTGCATTCTTCGGCGCCGCCTTGGCGGAGATCGCCGGCTGTTTCGCGTTCTGGGCGTGGCTCAGGCTCGGCAAGTCGCCCTGGTGGGTCGCGCCCGGCATCCTGTCCCTTTGTCTATTCGCCTATCTGCTCACCTTACCGGCGTCCGATCAGGCTGGCCGATCCTATGCGGCGTATGGGGGCGTCTACATCCTGTCGGCCGTGTTGTGGCTCTGGATCGCGGAGGGTACCAAGCCCGATCGCTGGGATCTAATCGGCGCGGCAGTCTGCCTTGTCGGAGCAGCGATCATCTTCTTCGGCCCGCGCGCGGCAACGGGCGGCTGACGGCCGCCCTACCTTCGAGGGGAAAGCGGGCCGCGTCGCCATCATGCCCGGGCGCTCGATGCGCCGATCGCGATCGCCGATGGGTCCAAAGCCGGATTGACCGCCACCCCGGCTTGCTTGCGCTCCGAATAGCGGTCGACGAGCTGCGTCGTGTGCGGCCGGAGCAGCACGATGAAGCGGACCAGCTCCTCCATCACGTCGACGATGCGGTCATAATAGCTTGACGGCTTCATGCGTCCGGCCTCGTCGAACTCCTTGTACGCCATTGCTACCGAGGACTGGTTCGGGATCGTGAACATGCGCATCCAGCGGCCGAGCAGGCGCAGCGTGTTGACCGCGTTGAAGGATTGCGATCCGCCCGACACCTGCATGACCGCGAGCGTGCGGCCCTGGGTCGGACGCATGCCCTTCATCTCGAGCGGAAGGTGATCGATCTGCGCCTTCATGATGCCGGTGATCTGGCCGTGCCGCTCCGGGCTGCACCAGACCTGGCCCTCCGACCACATCGCCAGCTCGCGCAGCTCGTGAACGGCCGGATGATCGTCGCCCGCGATCTGGTCGGGTAGCGGCAGCGTCGAGGGATCGAAGATCCGCGTTTCCGCGCCGAACAATTGCAGCAGACGCGCCGCTTCCTCCGTGGCAAGCCGCGAGAAGGAGCGCTCGCGCAAGCTGCCGTAGAGCAGCAGGATCCGCGGTGCCGGGTCGAGGGAGCCGAGCCCCATGGCGGGCTGCGTGCGGATGAAGGCGGGATCGAGTGCCGGCAGGAGGTCGGGATCGGCGAGCGGACGGAGCGGCATCAAAGAGCTTTCACGAGATAGGTGGCCGACGCCGGGCAGAGCGCGGTGAACTCGCGCGAGGCGGCGATCGCGGGCGGGGCCGCGATGCGATCGGCTTCGGCATAGCCGTTCGCGCGGAAGAACGGCGCCGCAGTGTTGGTCAGGAGGTGCAGTCGCGCGACGCCGAGCCGCCGCGCCTCGTCTTCGAGCAACGCCAGCATCGCACGGCCGAGGCCAGCGCTCCGGCGATCGGCCACGACCACGAGCGAGCGGAGCAGCCGGTCCGGATCGTCGCCCTCGATCCCGCCGAACCCGACCAACCCAGCGTCATCGTCAAAGCGGACGAAGGTGCGGCGGGATTCGGCCAGGTCGGCGGTTGGCAGCTTGGCGGCTGCCAGCGCGCCAGCCAGGTCATCCAGTTCGCCCGGCGCGAGACGCTTCACGCCGAGGCCGCTCACGCGCGCGCACCGCGCTCATACCAGCCCCGCGACGCCTTCACGATCGAGACGACCGAGAGCATCACCGGCACCTCGACCAGCACGCCCACGACCGTTGCCAGCGCCGCGCCCGACTTGAGCCCGAACAGCGAGATGGCGGCCGCGACGGCCAGCTCAAAGAAGTTGGACGCGCCGATCAGCGCCGCAGGCGCCGCCACGCACCATGCAACGCCGAAGCGGCGCGACAGCCAGTAGGCTAGCCCTGCATTGAAATAGACCTGGATGAGGATCGGCACCGCGAGCAGCGCGATCACCAGCGGCTGCGCCACGATCGCCTCACCCTGAAAGCCGAACAGCAGGACGAGCGTCGCCAGCAGCGAAACGAGCGATACCGGGCCGAGGCGACCGAGCAGCCGGTCGAGCGCTGACTGTCCGCCGTTTGCCAGCACGGCCCGGCGAACGAGCTGGGCGGCGATGACCGGCACGACGATGTAGAGCAGCACCGAGATCAGTAGCGTGTCCCACGGCACCGTCACCGAGGCAACGCCGAGCAGCAGCCCGACGAGCGGCGCAAACAGAAACACCATGATGACGTCGTTCAGCGCGACCTGGGACAGCGTATAGGTCGGCTCGCCCTCGCACAGGTTCGACCATACGAACACCATGGCGGTGCACGGTGCCGCAGCGAGCAGGATCAGGCCGGCGATGTAGGACGGCCCCTCCCCTGCGGGCAGGAGCGGCGCGAACAGCCAACCGATGAACAATGTGCCCAGTGCTGCCATCGAGAAGGGCTTCACCGCCCAGTTGATGAACAGCGTGACGCCCACCCCCTTCCAATGCTGGCGGATCGACCCGAGCGCGCCGAAGTCGATCTTGAGCAGCATCGGCACGATCATCAGCCAGATCAGTACCGCGACGATGAGATTGACGCGCGCGACCTCGGCCGAGGCGATGCGCGCGAACAGGCCGGGCAAAAGGTGCCCCAGGCCGATGCCGGCAACGATGCAGAGCGCCACCCAGAGCGTCAGGTATCGCTCGAAGGTGCCGATGCCGGGGCGCGCCGGCGCAGGTCCGGCGACGGGGGCGATCGTCGACATGGGCTCAGCCAACCCGCTCGCCGAACGCGTCCACCACCTGTTCGCCGTCCTCCTTGGCGAAGGCGCCGAGCTGCCTGCTCGGCAGCAGATCGAGGACGGCTTCGGACGGGCGGCAGAGCTTCACGCCCAGGGGCGAGACGACCAGCGGGCGGTTGATGAGGATCGGGTGCGCCATCATCGCGTCCACCAGCGCCTCGTCGGACAGCGAAGTGTCGCCGAGCCCCAGCTCCGCATAGGGTGTGCCCTTCTCCCGCAAGAGGTCGCGCGGCGAGATGCCCGCCCGCTCGATCAGCTCGACCAGCATCGCGCGCGAGGGCGGGGTCTTCAGATATTCGACCACGTGCGGTTCGATGCCGGCATTGCGGATCATGGCAAGCGCGTTGCGCGACGTGCCGCACTCAGGATTGTGGTAGATGACGATATCGACGGCCGAGTCAGTCCGGCTCATGGGGCTTCCTTTCAGCAGCAGGGGGCGAGTTCGGCGACGAGCGGGACGCACAATTCGGCGTTGCCGGCACAGCAATCCTTGACCAGGAACAGCGTCAGCGCGCGCAGCCCGCCGAGGTCGGCGCGGTAGATGATCGAGCGGCTGTGCCGTTCGGAGCGGACGAGGCCGGCACGGGCCAGGATACCCAGATGCGCCGACATCGTGTTCTGCGGCACATCGAGCTGTCGGGCGATCTCCCCCGCCGCCAAGCCGGCAGGCTCGTGCCGGACCAGCAGACGAAACACGTCCAGGCGCGTGCCCTGCGCCAAGGCCCCCAATGCCACAATCGCCGACTCGCTTTCCATATATCCAGCATAGCGGATATGTGGAGGAAGGCTAGGCTGTTGCTCCGAAAGTGACTTCTCGTGACTTCGCACTCAGGCGGTGAGACGCACAGGTGTGCCACGTGGTACACCTGTGATCGGCAACGCTGCCCGGTCGTCGAGCATCGCCAGCAGATCTCCCAGCGCGCGACGTCGATACGCATTGTACCAGCGGCGCCGACGATGTTCGGCCCCATCGTGGATCATGTGGCAGCGCTGGCAGAGCGCAGCGAGATTGCGCGGCCCATTATCGGTCGGGTCGTGGTTGAGGTGTGCGCAGGCGATATAGACCCGCGTCAGCCTAACCGCTTCGGCGACATTTGCGCCTGCCACACGGATGCGACGCCCTCGCCCATCGCGCCACTGCCGGCGATCGGCATCCCACCAGCGGCCATCGCCGAGGTGGAAGACACGTGCCCCATGCGGCCGCCGGCAATGCTCGCACCGCCCTCCAGCTCGGCCAAACCGGATCAGCTTCGACAGTTCGGGCCAGTCGATCGGGTAGAGCCAGCGATGTTCCGGCATGATCGGCATGACGATTCTATGAGTCAGGACCGGGCGGAACGAAAGCAGAAAATGTATGCTGGCGAAGGTGGCTGCGCAGATCACGCAGCCACATACGGCTCAGCCGTTCAGCGCGTCCTTGACCGCCTTGGCCGGCACGAACGTCAGCTTCTTCGAGGCGGCAATCTGGATGGTCTCGCCGTTCGAGGGATTGCGGCCCTCGCGCGCCGGGCTATCCTTGATCTTGAACTTGCCGAAGCCGGACAAGGATACTTCCTCCCCCTTCGCCGCGGCCGCGACGATCGCCGCCAGCAGGCCATCCACCGCCTTACGGGCGTCGGCTTTGCTCAAGGCGTGATTGGCAACCAGCGTTTCGGCGAGTTCGGCATTGTTCATGGTGTTCTCCCAAATCAGATCGTGTGAATACCCGCGCGATCCCGGATTGGCGACCGGCACCATGATGGCCGCCGAGGCGGGCTCGTTTGTTGGCGGCAGACGCCGCGGGGAACGCCAAGGGCGCCGCCCTTTCGTTCCCGAACGACAATCTTGCCGCCCGTGTAATCCGCCAAGCGCGGCACCCGGGGTGAAGCCCCGGCCGCGCTAGGGCGGCTCGCCCGCGCCAGCTTCCCAAGATTCTCGCTCCCCCTCCCCATCCCGTCCTCGCCGGACAGGCAGGGCCGTGAGGCCGAGCGGCCTTGCGGCCCATGCCAACAAGGAGGATCACCCGATGCCGACCCCCGAGCAAATCGACACCATCCGGCGCCTCAACGACGCGGCGCGTACCCACCCCGGCCTCGCGAGCCTCGCCAACGTTACGATGGGGTTCCAGGCACTCTCCGAGCTGGACCGTTTCGCCGCGCTGTTCGCGATCACCCGGTTCACGAAGTTTGACGGCGACAACGACCCTTATGGTGAGCACGATTTCGGCGCGGTCTATAAACTCGCAAGCGGCGCGTGGACGCAGGACCGCCCGACGATGCAAAGGCGATCGTGCAGACGGTGTTCTGGAAGATCGACTATTACGACACGAGCCTCACCTACGGCAGTGACGCTCCGTGGAATTCCGAGCAGACTAAACGGGTGCTGACGATCATGCTGGCCAGCGAATACTAACGCCTATGGCGTAGCGATCCGCGCTCGATTGAGCGCGGATCAACCCTGCCGAAACGGACCTTCGCCAACGTGATTTGTTGAGAAATCGCGAGGGAGCGCGTAGGGTTAACGGCGAAAGGATGACGCGATGGCCCAGATCAATCTCGACACGCTGCGCGAGCGCATCCGCTCCATGGACTTCCAACGCGGCACCCCCGAGCAGATCGCGTTGTGGCGCGAGGACGTAGCAGAGGCGCGCGCCAACCTCGTCATCGAGGACATGACGCCGACCGGTGACGAAGATGCCATGTTCGCCATGATGCTCGATGAGGGTGTTCCCCCTTCGCTCATGCCGTCCATCATCCTCGGCCTCTACAAGCCAGGAACCCACCAGATCGCGGCCTGACCTTGGCAGACGATCCCTACACCTACCCCGGTACGGACACGCTCCGGAACCGGCTTGGGATCACGGACGACAAGACCCTCATGGAGGCCGAGCGGAGGTTGACCTTGGCGCGCGGCGCAGAAGCCGCGCGCCTCACCTTTCCAGCGACGGCGGACGGCTATCGCGCCCTACATCGGCACCTCTTCCAGGACCTTTACGACTGGGCGGGTCAGGATCGCACCGTCAATATCGCCAAGGGCGGCTCCAGTTTCGCGCACGTGCCTTACATCGCGCGCGAGCTCGATAAGCGGTTTGCCGATACGCGGGCGGGCGATGCGCTGAAGGGCCTCGCCCGCGACGAGTTTTTCGACCGGCTCGGCAACCACATCAACGAGATCAATGCCATCCACCCTTTCCGCGAGGGAAACGGGCGGACGATGCGCCACCACGCGGCGCAGCTCGCCCGCGATGCCGGCCATCCCATCAGGATCGCCTCGATCGACAAGACCGCGTGGATGGACGCGTCCCGGCATGGCTTCCTCACCGGCGATCATCGGCCTATGGCCGCGGTGCTCGCCGAGGCGGCGATCCGTCGCGACCTTGCGCCCGAAGCGCGGATCGGTCCCGCCGGGATAGCCTTGCTGCCTCAACGTGCGCCGCCCGAAGGGCAGCGCTACCGGGTGACGCTGACCAAGGCCCGCGAGGAACTGGATCGCTATCTCCCGGCGCCCGCCAGCAGGCGGCCGACCGGCTACGCAGCCTCATTCGAGAAGGCGCCTCCTCCCCGGTCATCGCCAACGCCCGCACCGAGCTGGCCTATGTCCGCCACGCCAAAGGCCCGATCTACCAGTCACACCTTCTCACCTATCTTGGCGTGCGTCAGGTCGATGCGGTCATCACCCCGCAGCAGACCCCGCTTGAGCGCGTCCGCGAGATCGGCGCGGCTCTCGGCGTCCAGATCAATTCGCAGCAGCCAGCGCAGCTCCAGCGCGTGGTTCGCTCGCTGGAGCGGCCGATCCTACCGCCTGGGGCTTCACCAGGTCAGGAGCGGCTCGCCGAGCTGTTCCTGAAGAACACGGCCGAGAAGAACCACGCCGACCCACGTCTCGCGCCCGCCCAGACGATCGTCGACGACGCCATGCAGAAGGCGCGCGAGCGCGGCGAAAGCGCGCGCATGGTCAACACGGTCGGGGAATCCACTCGCCAGCTTGTCGCCGACCGGATCAAGATCG
The DNA here is from genome assembly GCF_028607085.1 of Sphingomonas naphthae. NCBI lineage: Bacteria > Pseudomonadati > Pseudomonadota > Alphaproteobacteria > Sphingomonadales > Sphingomonadaceae > Sphingomonas > Sphingomonas naphthae. The sequence continues at coordinate 169,135 of NZ_CP117412.1, forward strand.
GGGCCGCGCTCGAAGGGGCGTCCGCCCCGCCGCCCGACCGGAGCACGCCGCCCCCGGATCGTGGCAAGGATCGGAGCCGTTAGGCTTCGCCTTAGCGTTCGGGGCGTCGGGTCGGAAAGACCGGCCCGCGTACCGTCATCCTGGCGGGGTCATAGGGCTTCTGCAGGGCGACGATCTCGTCATAGGTACCGTGCAGCCACGTATTGATGTCCTCGGGATCGAGGATCGTAATTATCGCCTTGGGGTGGATCGAGTCTACGAACGTGTTGGGGTCGTCAGCGGCCGTTTGCCGTCGCCCAAGTCGTGCTTGTCAGACGTGAACTCGCAAAACTCCGTCAGCGGCACCCTCGCCGCACTGGCCGACCCTCGTGCAGGCGCTTGCGACGGGCGGCTGCGTCCGCAAGGGCGAGAAGGGTTCAGCGGTGATGAGCACCCGCTACTTACTGTTTCCCATTATGTTGATCCTCTCCATATCCCGGCCCAACGCCACTTTCCTCCGTTGCGACGCCATGATTGAAATCCGCTGCGGTGAAGCCTTCCAACCCACCTGATAAGAACGATCGCGTTAGTTGGGGAGATCAGGCGAAAGGCACGAGCGAAACGTGTGATGCGGATAAGCATCGAAGCTGCCATGAGCCAAAGGCCGGCAGGAAACATCGGCCGTAGGCCAGCCATTAATGGCCATCCCTTGATCGCCCGAACATCGCGACCCGCCAAAGATACCAGATGGCAGCCAGCGCGAGCACGGCGTTGCTGATCGGTTCGATGACGCTCGCCACCTGGCTATAGCGCTCGCCCAACTCATAGCCCGCCAGCACGAGGATAACGGTCCATATGGCCGAGCCGGCGAGCGTCGAAACCAAGAACGGGCCGAGGGGCATCCCGCTGACCCCTGCGGGTACTGAAATCAGGGTCCTGACCCCCGGAACCATGCGCCCGAACAGAACCGCCCGACGACCGTAGCGGTCGAACCAGCGGTCGACATGATCGACCTCAACGGGCGTCAACGTCAGCCATCGGCCGTGACGGGCAGCAAAGCGCTTCAATCGATCGATGCCGATCCAACGGCCGACATAGTACCACAGCACCGCCCCTGCAGCCGAGCCGAGGGTGCCAGCGATCGCGACCACCCACAGTGAGCCGCGCCCCTGCGCAGCGGTGTAGCCGGCAAGTGGCAGGATCACTTCCGACGGGATCGGCGGAAAGACGTTCTCGGCCAGCATCAACAGGAAAACGCCAAAGCCGCCGAGTGACGCGAGGATCGATGTTATGATGTCAAACACAAACCAGCCTCGTCAGAAGATCCAATAGGAGATCGCGCAAATCACGAGCAGAAGGGCGACGACCGACCCGACGATCCTATTTTCCAGGCGCGGACATTCCACGTTGCTGATCCGCGCGGCGACCTGCCAAGCGGGTCGGACCGGACACCGCCACGAACCGGCTACGATCCGATCCAGCTCGGCATCCGACAACCCGAAGAACGATTTCGCGTCACCGCGCGGTCGTCCCGCCGACCCCATCACCCGCAGCACCACGTCGTTCCATGCGACATCGATCGCGCTCAGCCGATCGACCATCGCGCCGCGCGCGTCACCGCACGCCCAAGAGGGGGACAGCAGACCGATGATCTGGTGGGGATCGCGCTCCAGCAGTGTCGCCCAGCGCAGCAAGCGATGTTGGCGGTCCCGCGCCGCGGTGGTCCTCGCCGGTGCCCGGCGCCGGGTAAGGGGTCGCGCAGGCCACATCCATCGGCTCGCCCAAGAGGTCGTCATGGGCTCGCCGAGGTGCCGACGTTGCCATTGGTGGCGCGCTTGAGCGGACGAGAACAGCGCAGGGTGAGGAAGGTGGTGGCGCTCAGGATGAAGGCGATGTCGTATAGGCCGTAGCCCACGGCCGCGCCGAGCGCCCCAGTCGCCCACAGACTGGCCGCCGTCGCCGTGCCTGACGCCTTGCCGCCCTTTTTCAGGATCGCGCCGCCTCCAATGAAGCCGACGCCCGTAATCAGACCTTCGAGCAACCTGGCTTGCGCTGGAGACGTGCGGCCGAGGATCGCGATGCCCACCAGCACGAAGCCGCAACTGGCGATGGCAACCAACGGGAATGTGCGGATGCCTGCGCTGCGGGCGTCCTTCTCGCGATCCCAGCCAACAGGAAAAGCGAGCGCATAGGCCACGGCGAGGCTGACGATATGAGTGGTTATCTCCCCCCAAGAGCTCTGAAACATGTCTGTCCACCCCTCTTCTGGTCACGTTGATTGCTGTTGCGCCGTCCGGATTGACCGAGAGATCCGGCAGCGTTCCGGAACGTCGCCTTCAAGGGCGGTCCTTTTCTCTCAGTCACGATTCTACACTCCCTTTCCTTCAGGCCTCTCTCCGCTTCAGCCCTCATATCGTTCGATTAGATTCGTTCGTCCCCGAGCCCGTCAGCAGATCAATAGACTTCATTTGGACCGAGATTTTTCGGGTCCAATAAAGTCTAATTTCATACTCACCAATTCATAAGGCGACTTGTTGAACGTGAACGAGAATCCGATTTCCCGTCGACGGGGACCATCAACCATCAATATAAAACGCTCTTTGCATTCGCGATTTCCGGAGGACCACGTGGCGCAAGCTCTCATATATCCGTGAGTCGGATAGTGTCCGATAGAGTGACGAACGTCACCAATAAGCTTAATGCCATTTCCCTTCGCATGTATTTCTGATGAAATGACCATGTTGGGATATTTGCTGGTATTTATGCGCTCAGTTAATATAGAAGGCGAGCATGCTACATTGATGGTGAAGATAATAAGTAATGCAAATAGAGAAATCTTTTGCATTGTGATTACTCCAGAGCTGAATGCAATTTGCAATAGGCAATTCAGCAGGGTCGCCATGTTAGATGCGCGCCCTCAAGCAGCGTTAGTCGCCGGATCGCGGTAGGCGAGCAGCCTGAGCGCATTGATGACGACGAGCAGTGTCGATCCCTCATGAACCGCTACCGCCGGCCCAATCCCGAGACCGAGGATGGTGGCAGGCACTAGGAAGGCGACGACACCCAAGCTGACAAAGACATTCTGCCGGATGATTCCACGGGTATGCCGACTAAGGCCCACCGCGAATGGCAGGTGCGCCAGATCGTCAGCCATCAGGGCAACGTCGGCTGTCTCTAATGCAACATCCGACCCCGCCGCGCCCATCGCGATGCCGACTGTGGCGCTTGCCATCGCTGGCGCGTCGTTCACGCCGTCGCCCACCATCGCGACCTTATCTTCGCCGGCGAGTTTCTTGATCGCGGCAACCTTGTCTTCAGGCATGAGGTCGCCCCACGCTTCATCGATCCCGACTTCGTTGGCGATCGCTTCGGCGACTTTCTGGTGATCGCCCGAGATCATTATCATCCGCGACACGCCCATCTCGTGCAGCCGGCGCAGCGCGGTCTTGGCAGCTTCGCGGGGTGTATCCATCAGGCCGATCGCACCCAGGTCGCGATCTCCCTTGCGGACGACCATCGTCGTGCGGCCGTTCTCGCGCAGCTTCGCGATCGCGTCCTGCGCCCCCTGCCCCAGCGCCGGAATACCTTCCTTCCCGAACATCTCGGCCTTGCCGATCCACACCGTCTTGCCATCCACGCTCGCGGTGACGCCCCGACCGGTCAGGCTTTTGAGGTCGCCGGCAATCGGCTCGGCACGATCGTTCAAACGTTCGCGGCCGTCCTTGACGATCGCTTGGGCCAGAGGATGGTCGCTCAACGCTTCGACGGCGACGGCCAGCGCCAGCAGCTCGCCTTCATCGGCACCATCGACGGGCACGACATCAGTGATGCGCGGACGACCTTCGGTCAGCGTGCCCGTCTTGTCGAAAGCGATCGCTTTGAGCGACCCGAGGTTTTCGAGTGGTGCACCGCCCTTCACGAGCACGCCGCCCCGCGCTGCACGGGCAACGCCCGACAGGACGGCACTCGGCGTTGCGATTGCGAGCGCGCACGGGCTTGCCGCCACCAACACCGCCATCGCGCGATAGAAGCTGTCGCGGAACGGCTCGTCGACGACCACCCATGCGAATAGCAGGAGCACCGACAGGATCAGGACAGCAGGTACGAAGATCCGCTCAAACCGATCGGTGAAGCGCTGCGTCGGCGACTTCTGCGTCTCCGCTTCGCTCACCATCTTCACGACCTTAGCAAGCGCGCTTTCATTGGAACGGCGTGTCACCTCGATCTCGATCGCGCCGCCGCCGTTGATTGTACCGGCAAAAACCCGGCTTTCCGCGTCCACTGCATCAGGCTTTGCCCGCGCCGCTGCGGCATCGGCGACCGGCACCTTGTCGACCGGGATGCTTTCACCCGTCACCGGGGCCTGGTTGATCGCGCTGGTGCCTTTGATGACGAAGCCGTCAGCAGGCAGGCGCTCGTTCGGGCGGACGATGGCAATGTCCCCGACGACCATCTGCTCGACCGGGATTTCGCTGGTCTGCCCGTCGCGTCGCACGGTCGCGGTTTCGGGCGCGAGCTTCGCCAGCGCCTCGATCGCCTTCTTGGCGCGGCCCATCGCGTAATGCTCAAGCGCATGGCCAAGGCTGAACAGGAACAGCAGCAGCGCGCCTTCGGCCCATGCGCCCAGCGCCGCGGCGCCGGCGGCAGCGACCAACATCAGCGTGTCGATCTCGAACTTCTTCATCCGAAGGTTGTCGATCGCCTCGCGCAGCGTGAAGAATCCGCCGAAGAAATAGGCCGCGACATAGCAGGCGGTGGGCAGCCACTCCGGTACGCCGGCAACCAGCCTCTCGATCGCATAGCCGATCCCCAGCAGTGCGCCGCAGGCGAGCGCGAAGATCAGCTCGGTGTTGGGGCCAAGAAACTCGGCATGGCTATGGTCGTGGCCATCGCCAGGACCGTGCTTCTCCTCGTCCGCGCCGTGGCCACCCGGCCCGTGGTCATGGCCAGCATGGTCGTCAGCCGCGACCCGCTTGCCTACACCGACCTTCAGCTTGCGAAGTGCGGCGCGGACCTCCTCTTCGGTGGTCTCCCGGCGATCATACTCGACCCGAACCGAGCCGCTGGTGCTGGCGCTTGCCTGGACGACGCCGGGCAAGGCGCACAGCGCATCGCTGACGGTCCGCGCCCGGCGCGCGTGATTGATACCCGTCACCTGCCAGATCGCATGACCGTAGCGTTCGGTGATTTCGGCACCAGCGGCGCGCACCATTTCGCGCAAGCGGGGCAGCGGCAGTTTGGCGGCGTCAAAATGGATGCACAGCGCCGCCGGCGTGTCGCCGTCGACGCAGATCACATGGGCCCGCTCGACGCCTTCGCGTTTCGACAGGGTCGACACGAGACGGTCCAGACAAGCGTCGGCCGCGTCAGGAAGGTCGGGCAGCAGGACCGGAATATCGAGTTCGAGCTTGTCGTTCATGACGACCTCCTTTCCCTTTTCTTGGTTTCGGCGCGCGCGTCGCGCAGGATTTCGACACCGCCCTTGATGGCGATGATGGCAGTGGCGAAGCCGACCAGCAGGTCCGGCCAGTTGGTGCCCAGCCACAGCACCAGCACGCCGGCGATCAGGATGCCGCCATTGGAAATGAAGTCATTGAAGCTGAAGGTGGTGGCGGCCCGAAGGTTGACGTCCGGATCCTTGAGCCGCTGGAGCAGCCGCAGGCACAGGTAGTTCACGACGCCAGCGATCGCCGACATGACCATCATGGTCGGTCCGATCGGCTCGCTGCCCTGAAGGTAGCGCCGGCCAACGTCGATCAGGATGCCGCCCGCGAAGATCAGCAGCATGACGCCGGAGGCCGTCGCCGCTCGCGTCTTCCATGTCTCGCCCCGGGTGAGCGCCACGAGGCTCAGCGCGTACACGGCGGTATCCGACAGGTTGTCGACGCCGTTGGCGATCAGCGCGCTCGAATCCGCGAAGAAGCCGGAAATAAAGAAGCCAGCCGCGATTGCCGCATTCAGCAGCAGGACAATCCAGAGCGTACGACGCTCTCGCCCGCCATTATTGTCATTGTTCGGGATCATCCCATGATCTCCTCAAGCGTCAGCAGGGCGAGGAACCCCACGAAGAACATCGAGCTGATGAGCGGGGTGTCAGGCTTCTCGTGCGCCTCGACCAGCAACTCCTCCGTGACGAGATAGAGCAGCGCCATCAGACCAAAGCTCAGGAAGCCAGCGACCATTACCGGCGAAAGCGTGGCGACAGGAACGGCCGCGAGCGCGCCGATCGGCAGCAGCAACGCCAATGCCGAAACGATCACGATGATGCGCAGGCGCGAGCGATAGGTTTCCGCCAGCTCGTCGGTCAGCGTCAGACCCAGGAAGAGCACTTCGAGCGTAAGCGCGATCGTCAGCAGGAACCCTGCCTTCTCGCCCGCGACGAACGCGAGGCCGAGCACCAGGCCATCAACCAGAATGTCGATGCCGATCGCCGCCAGCAACGCCATCGGTCCCTTGAAGCGGGCCTCGAAAGCCTTGAGCCCCAACATCGTCGCGACACCCGCCGCCCCACCGATCAGCGTCGCGCTGGGCGAAGCCTCATGCTTGACCTGCGGCAGGATTTCGGTCGCTGCCGCCGCAAACACGACGCCGGCGGCGAGATGCTGTAGGCCCGCCACGAGGCCAGGATTCAACTTGGTGCGGCTCGCAATGATCGCGCCGAGCACGACCGCCAGCACAGGCGCAAGCGTGTAGAGCAATGCTTGCATATGCTATGATCCCTCCGGGGTTCGGTGACAGACGCGGATCTTCCCGCCCTGCGTGAAGGCGATCGACCCACCCGCCACGACTGCCCGCGACCGGTCGCCGCGAAACTCATCGCCCGTTCGTTGCGCGTGCAGGATCTCGGTCCTGCCGTTGGGCAGCCAGGTGACAGCCATCTTCAGGCCGTCGTCGATGAAGTCGACATCGGCGCGCGATCCGTCGTCGCAATACATGATGCGTTGCGCGATCAATCGGGGCGTCAGATGCGTTTCATGCGCCGGCTCGACAGGTTCGCTCGGCGCGGGATTGCACGCTCCGGCGACCATACCCGCGAACAGAACGGCGCCGATGCGCGCGGCTGTCAGGCAAGGCAGGTAACGCAAAGCGCGCACCGCACTCACCACAGCACGCCGTGATCGGGCGTCAGCGGCTCAGGGGCTGGCAGTCCCGCCGTCTGAAGAAGGTCGATCTCGATCGTGCGGCACATGGCCGTGAGTGGGACATCGTGGACGCTATTGGCGAACGGATCGGTCAGATCCTCGCCGATGCTCAGCACCGCGAGGAAGACGAGTCCGATCAGCGTCGATCCGATCGGCGTGGCAAGGCCCAGAGATTCGACCAGCGCGATCGGGAGCAGCACGCAGAACACGCGCGTGAAAAGGTTCGGGAAGAACCTAAAGCCATTAGGCAGCGGCGTGTTCTTGATCCGCTCCATGCCGCCTTGGGCATTGGCGATGTCGATCAGGACGCGCTCGACAGTTGCCTGCTGGATCTCAGTGGTCCGACCTTCCGCGAGCGCGTCGGCGTAGATGCCCGATATGTCTTCCAAGAGCGCGTTGGCAGGGTTCAGGCGACCGACCGCCATATCGGCGACGTCCGTTCCGGCGACCCGAGCAATCTCTTCATAGGGCGACTGTCGGCGAAGCTGGCAGCGCATCGAGTGCGCAAAGGCGATCTGCCGCAGAATGATGTTGTGCCGCATCTCACTGCCCTCGGGTTCCCCCTTGGTCAGGCTGCGCGTGATCCGGGCCAGGCTGCGCGACGCATTGATGAGCGCGCCCCAAAGGGTTCGCGCTTCCCACCAGCGAGCATAAGCAGCGTTGGTGCGGAACCCCATGAAGAGCGCGATGGCAGTGCCGAAAAGCGCCGTCGGCAAAGGCGGTTCCTTAATCGGGGTCATTATGTGGAATGCCGTCACGGCTACGTCCCACACGAACAAGATCGTGAGCGGCTTCCAAACCTCGACAATGATCTGCCTAAACCGTGGTCTCGCGCCAACAATCATATCAACTTTGCCCTAAATCCCTTTGCGATCGTTATCCAATCGGCATGTTCATGATGTCCCGATAAGCGGACAGCAGCTTGTTCCGGACTTGCAGGGTCGCTTCGAAAGTTATGGATGCGCGGCTCTGGATGAGCGCGACGGTTGCAATGTCGGTGGTTTCGCCACGCTCATATGCTTCCGTGACGACATCCTCTTGCTCCTGGGTCTCGTTGACCTTCGCGACCACGGCATTGAGGGTGTCGGCGAAGTTCGACGCCGGAGCGGTGGGCGTCACGCCGGGCGGTGCCGTCGGCTGTGCCTCGCGCAAAGCGCGGCTTCGCGCGATCACTTCGGCGCGAATGACCATCACATTCGAGATCGACGTGTCAGACATCGCTTCTCTCCCGTTGCAGCGCGACGTGTCGGAAGACAGGACGGTTCATCTGGCGCCCTCCCGTTCGCAGGTCCGGGTCCGGCCATCGCCTTCCACGATGGTGAGCTGCGTTCCTTTGAAGGTCGCGGTGGCCGTCTCGCCGACATACTGGAGGCCCTGCGCTGGAGCGGTCAGTGTCACGGGCGTCCCGCTGCCAGAACGCCGCAAATCGATCTGCAGGCCGTTGTCCTTGAAATCGACGAACAGCGGTTCCCGGTCGGAACAGCGATAGGGGTGTCGCCCCATTTCCCCAGTCGCCACAGCGCTGTCGGACGAATGGATTTCTTGCTCCGTTGGGGGAGCCGGCGGCTTGCTTTCCGAGCAAGCTGCCAACCCGGCAACGAGGATGAGGGCGGGTAGTACCCGGATCCCAGGCATCATCGCGCCTTCCTCCTGTAGCGGGAGGGGACGCGCTGACGATTGATCTCACGGGCAGGCTGACCCACCCGCCAGCGCAGATAGGTTGCGAGGCGGTCGTCGGCCTCGATCATCAGGGACCGCAGGCGGCGCAACATCATCGCCGCGAACGGCAGAGAGAGCGCCCCGCGCAGCGTGCAGCTATGTGTTAGCCTGGTGCCACCATCGTCCCCTGCCAGCTCGTACCGCTCTTCGAGCGTGAACAGATAAGGGATGCCGCAGGACCAAGCGAAGGCGTGCGGCTTATCGAATTGATCGACCCGGGCCGGCGTCCGAATTGGCCGGGTGATGCCCTGGATCGCGAAGGTACATTCCGTCTCGCCAAGCAGGCACGGGTTGTCGAGGAATGCGAGCGGACTCCAAGCCCGACGATGATCCGGATCGGTGATCGCCGACCAGATCCGCAGTGGCCCGCCGTGAAGCATTGAGCTGGTTATGGTGCGAGGCATATCCCCATCTCCCAGAGATGAGCGGGGCGATCGCGGACCGCCCCGCTCACCCATCAGGCCAAGTTGTTCACGAAGGTCTGACCGTGGTCGTCCCCTTCATGCTCCTCATTGTAGTGCTCGGGATTCTCGATCACTTTCTGCCCGAACCGGGCATAGAGCGTCGGCAGAACGAACAGCGTCAGCAGCGTCGCCGAGATCAGGCCGCCGATGACGACGGTCGCCAAGGGCTTCTGCACCTCCGCGCCCGCGCCCTCGCCAAGCGCCATCGGCACGAAGCCGAGGCTGGCGACAAGCGCGGTCATGACGACAGGCCGCAGACGCTGCATTGCGCCGACATGGGCCGCCTCTTCGCGCGATAGCCCCGACCGGATCAGATCCTGGATCGAGCTGACCATCACGAGGCCGTTGAGGACCGCGATGCCCGACAGGGCGATGAAGCCCACCGCCGCCGAAATCGAAAAGTCCATGCCTCGCAAGAAGAGCAGCAGGACACCGCCCACCAGCGCGAAGGGCACGCCGGTGAAGACGATCGCGGCATCGCGGACCGATCCCAATGCGCCATAGAGCAGCAACAGGATCAGGATGAAGCAGGCCGGAATAACCAGCTTCAGCCGCTCGCTTGCCGATTGCAGGTTTTCGAATTGGCCGCCCCATTCGAGATAGGTACCGGCAGGCAGCCGAACCTGGCTGGCGATCGCTGCCTGCGCATCCGCAACCACCGATCCGACGTCGCGGCCACGCACGTTGGCTTGCACCACCACGCGCCGTTTGCCGTTCTCGCGGCTGATCTGGTTGGGACCGTCGACCACCTTGATCTCGGCGACGCTGGACAGCGGCACATAGCCGCCGCCTGCGACCGGCACCTGCACCTGCTGGAGCAGGCCGATGTCGGCGCGCTGCGCCTCAGACAGGCGGATCACCACCGGGAAGCGACGATCGCCCTCGAAGATCTGGCCCGAGGTCCGCCCGCCGATCGTGGCAGTCACGGTGTCCTGCACGTCTTGCGCCGTGACGCCCAGGCGCGCCATCGCGTCACGATTGACGCGGATGTCGAGCATGGGAAGACCTGTCGTTTGCTCGACTTTCACGTCCGCGGCACCCTGCGTCTTACGCAGCGTCGCAGCGATTTGCTCGGCCGTCCGGTTCATCTGGTTGAAGTCGTCCCCGAACACCTTCACCGCGATGTCACCGCGCACGCCGGCGATCAGCTCATTGAAGCGCATCTGGATGGGCTGGGTGATCTCGTAGGCATTGCCCGGGATCTTCGCGAGCTTACCCTCGATCCGGCTCACCAGCTCCTCCTTGGGAAGCTCAGGATTCGGCCAATCCTTGCGCGGCTTCAGGATAACGAACATGTCGGTTGCGTTCGGCGGCATCGGGTCGGCCGCCAGCTCGGCGGTGCCCGTCTTGGAATAGACGAACTGCACCTCCGGCTGCTTCGACATCATTCGCTCGATCGGCACCTGCATCGCCTGGCTCTGCTGGACCGACGTCGCCGGAATACGGAGCGACTGGATCAGCAAATCGCCTTCATCGAGCTGCGGCAGGAACACCGAGCCGAGCGTGGTGAAGGCCAGCGCCGCCACCACAAGGCTCGCGACACCCGCCCCGATCGTCACGGTCGGACGCTTCATCGCCCGATCAAGACCAGGTTCGTAGCGCTTCTTCAGCCACGTGATAATGCGGCCGTCCTTCTCCTCAACCTTCTTCGATAGCCAGATCGCGATCATCGCCGGCACGAAGGTGAGAGAGAGGATGAAGGCGAAGGCGAGCGCGATGATGACGGTGAGCGCCATCGGCACGAACGTCTTGCCCTCCACGCCGGTCAACGTGAGCAGCGGCACATAGACAAGGATGATGATCGCCTGCCCGTACACCGAGGGACGGATCATCTCACGCGCAGCGGAAGCCACGGTCGCGAGCCGTTCCTTGACGCTGAGCAATCGTCCTTCATGATGCTGTTGCTCGGCAAGCCGGCGCAGCGCGTTTTCGACGATGATGACAGCGCCATCGACAATCAGACCGAAGTCCAAGGCGCCGAGGCTCATCAGATTGGCGGAGACACCGGCACGCAGCATCCCGAAGCCGGTCAGCATCATGGTAATCGGGATGACCAGCGCCGCGATCAGGGCCGCACGGAAGTTGCCGAGCAGCAGGAAGAGCACGACGATGACCAGCACCGCGCCTTCGGACAGGTTTTTCGCGACCGTCTTGATCGTCGAATTGACTAGCTCGGTGCGGTTCAGCACCGGCTGAATTACGACGTCAGGAGGCAGCGAAGCGTTGATCGTCTTCAGTTTCTCAGCGACCGCGGTCGACACGATGCGGCTGTTCTCGCCGATCCGCATGATCGCCGTGCCGACGACGACTTCGGTACCGTTCTCCGATGCCGAACCCATGCGGATCGCCTGACCCGTCTTCACAGTCGCAACTTGTTCGACCGTGATCGGCACGCCGTTACGTGTCGCGATCACGGTCCTGGCCAACTCGCTGGCATTGCGAACGAGCGCATCCGAGCGAACAGCCAGACCTTCGCCATTGCGATTGACGAAGCCACCGCCGACGCTGGTGTTATTGCGCTCCAGCGCATTTCCCAGGTCCGTCAGCGTGATGCCGAGCGAGGCCAGCTTCTGCACGTCGGGCACGACGAGGAACTGCTTGGCGTAACCGCCAATCGAGTCGACACCGGCGAGGCCCGGTGTGGTCTTCAGAAGCGGCGTCACGATCCAGTCCTGCGCGGTGCGCAGGTAGGTCGCCTTGTCCTCTTCGGTCGTCAGTCGCTCGCCCTCTGGCGTGATGTAGCTGCCATCGGGCTGTTGGCCCGGTTCACCGGGCTTGTGCTTGTCGTCCTCGCGATGATCGAGACGAACGGTGTACATGTACACCTCGCCCAGGCCTGTCGCGATCGGACCCATTTCAGGGTTCACGCCGTCGGGCAGATTCTCTTGCACGCCCCGCAGACGCTCGCCCACCTGCTGGCGGGCGAAATAGATGTCCGTCGCGTCCGAAAAGACCGCCGTGATCTGCGCGAAGCCGTTGCGGCTCAACGAGCGCGTATATTCCAGGCCGGGGGTGCCGGCGAGCGCGGTTTCGATTGGAAACGACACCTGCTTCTCGACCAGCTCGGGCGAGAGGGCAGGCGCGCGGACGTTGATCTGGACCTGATTGTTGGTGATGTCCGGCACCGCGTCGATCGGTAGCCGGTAGAGGGAAAAGGCGCCGATGGCGGCGACGATGACGGTGAGGAGCAGGACTAGCCAGCGCTTCTCGACCGCCCAGGTTACGATACGGGCGATCATGGCTTAATCCTCGTGGCTCGCTTCGCCCTTGCCGATCTCGGCCTTGAGCGTGAAACTTCCGGTGGTGGCGATCTGTTCGTTGCCGGTCAGGCCCGACCGGACGATCACCGTGTCGCCCGACGCATCGCCGAGCTGGACCGGGGTCGCCTTGAAGCCGGTGGGCGTGCGCACGAACACGACCGACTTGCCCTCGAAACTCTGGACCGCCGTCGTCGGCACGCGGACCGCCCCGCTCCCGCCGCTGCCCGTGAGCTGCACGGCTGCCGTCACAGGCTCGCCGACCCGCCATTCGCCACCGCGATTGTCGAGCGTGGCGAGCGCCGGCACGAGCCGCGTCTGCGGATCAAGCGCCGGCGACACGAAGGTCACGCGGGCGGTCGCCTGACGGCCTGCCGCCTTCACCAGCACCGTATTGCCGGGACGCACCCGGCCCGCATCCTCGGGCTTGAGATTAAGCGCGATCGACACCTGGCTCAGGTTGGCGATGCGATAGAGTTCGGCATCCGCCGCGACCGTTTGTCCCAGCGTCACGGGGCGCGCAATGATCTGGCCCGAGATCGGCGCGGCAATGCCGAGCCGGTTGAGCCCGCCGCCGCCGACACCCGCCGCCGAAACCATGCTCTGCGCCTGCGTCAGGGCGATCCGCGCCTCCGTCGCCGCTGTGCGGGCGGCGATCAGATCCTGTTCAGGGGAGACTCTCTGCGCGAACAGCCGCTGTTCGCGCGCGAGGTTCGAATTAGCGAGCTGAAGCCGCGCCCGCGCCGCCTCGACCTCGCCCTTGATCTGCGCCGCCTCGCGGCTTTCGATGACAGCAATGGTCTGGCCGCGTCCGACCGATTGGCCGAGGTTACGGGTGAGCGCGACCACGCGTCCCGCAATTGCGGCCGAGACGACCTGCGTTCCCTGTGGGTCGCCCTCGATGATCGCGGGCAGCTCGATCGTCCCGGCCCCGCCGATGATCGGCCGTCCGACCTGGACGCCCGCTGTGGCGATCTGGTCGGCACCCAATGTGACAACGCCTTCACCGGCATGACCGCCTTCAGCACCGCCCTTTTCCGTGCCCGCTGCCGTCTCATTGGCAGCTGCGCCTTCGGCAGTTGCCTCGTTTCCGCCATCCTTGCCGCCGCAGGCAGCCAAGAGCAGGGCGAGCGACGCCGCGCCCGCGAGATAAAAGCTCTTCATCACTGATTCCCCCCATTGGGCGCAGGAGCGGTCAGTCGCTCCACTTGCGCGCGGGCATTCTGGTAATTGGCAAGCGCGTCGATCGCGGCGACCCGCGTTTCGGCGAGCGTGCGTTCAGCATCGAGCAATTCGAGCTGGCCGAACTTGCCCTCGCGATAGCCGATCCGCGCGATGCGGGCGGCCTCCTGTGCAGCCGCCAGCGCCGGCCCCGACGCCGCACGAGCCGTCGTTGCGGCATTGGCCGCCTGCGCCTGCGCGTCCGTGATCGCCTGTTCGATGTCGAGCGCGGTCACGCGGCGCTGCGCATCCGCCTGGGTCCGCTGCGCGGTCGCCTGCGCAATCGCGGCGCGACCATTGTTGAACACCGGGATCGGGATCGACACGCTGAACACCGCCGCCATGTCGTTGGTCGCTTCCAGGCGGCGGATCGACGGCCCGACGTTCAGGTCAGGCACGCGATTGGCGCGCGCGAGCCGCACGCCGGCTTCGGCAATGGAGAAATCCGCGTTGGCTGCCGCCAGCGCGAGTGTGCCGGTCGTGTTGACCGGTGCCAACGGCCCATAGACGTTCACACCGGGAAGGCGATCGAGCAGCGTGTCATCGAGCAGGCCGTCGATCGGCCGTCCGATCCGACGCGCCAGATTGGCGCGGGCCGCCTCGGCCAAGCGAAGCTGCCGTTCCACATTGGCGTCGGCATTGATACGCGCGACATCCGCGCGCTGTTGCTCGAGTGGCGATGCCCGCCCTGCCTGCACGCGAACGCTCGCGGCCCGCAGCGCATCGCTGGCGATCCGGGCCTGATCGCGGGCTGTCATTACCCGGCGATCGGCCGCGACCGCTTCGACATAGAGCTGCGTTACCTGAAGCCGGACATCCGCCGCGATGATCGCGGCCTGGATCTCGGCCCGGGACAATTGCGCATTGGCGACCGCGACGCGGGCGCCGCGCTTGCCGCCTAGCTCGATCGGGATCGCAAAGCCGACCGTGGTTTCCGCGCTGCGGACCCCCCGATACGGCCCGGAGCCGATGACATTCTCGACTTGGCCTTGAACCACCGGATTGGGCCGCAAGCCGGCGACTGTGCGACCTGCACGGGCCGCGTCGATTCCAGCTGTCGCCGCTTCCGCAGCAGGGGCCGAACCGCCCGCTGCACTGACCGCTTGGTCAAGCGTGTAGACCGGCGCATCCTGCGCAACAGGCGCGGACGGTCCGACCTGCGCCTGCGCCATCGTGGCGCAAGACGCTGCGGCCAGCATGGCCGCGAGGATACGATTCATGAAAATAGGACTCCTGACGATGATCGACAGGGCGCGCCAACGCACGCCCAAATCGGACGTCAGGCTTGGGGGGGCCTCAAATGGACCATGCCGGTGCGGCCGTCGAGCGACGCAGAGGCGGAGATTGTCGGCTTGGGCACTGTGAGGACGGGGGTATATTCCATCGTCGTGCGCGCAGGCGCGCCGACGTCGTGTCCGTGACAATAATTGTGATGATGCGGGACATTCTTGTCCGAGTCCGATGGCACCTGATCGATGTCACCGGCGGTATGGACCGTGAACTCAACGCCCGCGATGCTTCCCCCCGCCAGATCGGCGGCATGGGCCATGCCGGAGAAGCTGGTCAGGACCAGCATCAGGCATGTCAGGAAAGGCAAAAAGGCTCGCACTAGCTTGCCTCTATCACGGAAGGGTTTTCATGTCATTGCACTAATTCGAACCAAGGGTCACTGAGCCGGAACCCGAGCGGGATCGGTCGCGCCCGTTCCAGGCGAACCCGACCGCAATGGCGACCGCCATCAGGAGTTGCGCCAGCACCGATTGCCAAGTGGGAAACACGCCGAGCATCGACAGCCGTGGCACGTCCGCGAGCGGTGCGATGTTGATAAGGCCGGCTTCCTGGAGCGCGGCGACGCCTTTACCCGCAAGCACGACGGTCAGAACGGCCATGAGCCAGGAGCTATAGCGGAAGAACTGCGCGATCGGCAGCTTGCGACTGTAGCGAAGCATGGCCCAAGCGATCAGGCTGAGCAGTCCAATCGCCGACCCGGCCCCCGCGAGAAGCATCCCGTTGTCACCTTGCGCCGAAAGCGCGGCATAGAACAGGATCGTCTCGAAAACCTCGCGATAGACGACCACGAAGGCGAGTCCGAACAGGAACCAGCCCGACCCGCCCGAGAGCGCCCGCGACATCTTCTCGCGAATATAGCGCTGCCACTGATCGGCTTGCGCCTTACCGTGCATCCAAATCCCGACCGAGAGCAGCACGACCGCGGCGAACAGCGAGCCGAACCCTTCGGTCAGCTCCCGGCTCGCGCCGCTGATCCCGATTGCATAGGTGGCGACCGCCCAGGTGATTCCGCCCGCGATGATCGCGCTGACCCAGCCGCCATGAACGTAGCGCAGCGCCTCGCCGCGGTCGGCTTTACGCAGGAATGCGATCATGGCGACGACGATGAGCAGGGCCTCAAGCCCTTCACGCAGCAGGATCGTGAACGCGCCCAGGAACGTGGACGCCTCGGTGGCGGCATCGGGCGCGAGCGCCGCTT
>NZ_CP117413.1 GCF_028607085.1 Sphingomonas naphthae
AGAAATCCAATGATCCAATCTGTCAAAGTGAAGAACCTGTCCCTTTCGAAGGACAATGTTCGCAAGAGCAATCGCGACCTCGATATCGAGTCCTTCGCCGCCACCATCGCGGCGCACGGACTCCTGCAAAATCTCGTGGTCACCCCGCTGAAGAAGAGCGGCCACTTCACGGTGAAAGCCGGTGGTCGTCGCCTGCGCGCGCTGCAGCACCTCATCGCGACGGGCGTTTTGCCTGCCGACCATGAAGTGCCGGCTCTGGTGCTGGCTGATGATGCCGACAGCACCGAGGCGAGCCTTGCGGAGAATTTCGGCCGCCTGCCGATGAACCCTGCAGACGAGGCCACCGCTTTCAACCACTTCATCGACAAGGGCGCATCGGCTGAGGATGTGGCCAAGCGGTTCGGTGTCACCACCCGCTTTGTCGAGCAGCGTGTTCGCCTTGCGGAACTTGCACCTTCCATCTTCCAGGCACTCGCTGCCGGCGAGATCAGCCTGGGTGTTGCGCAGGCCTATGCGGTCACCGGTGACACTGATCGGCAGGCCCGTGTCTTCGATCAGATGAAGTCCGCCTACTACGGGAACCAGCCCGATAATATCCGGCGTGCGATCCTGAACGGTACGGTCAAGGCGAACGACGCCAAGGCGCGTTTCGTGGGCCGGGACGCCTATCTGGCCGGCGGCGGCCGTATCGAGGGCGATCTGTTCGCGACCGAGGGCGACGAGAACTGGATCGATGTCGAGCTCCTGGAGGATCTGGCGGCGCAGAAGCTCGAGGCCGCTGCCGCCGAACTGGCCGAATCGCAGGGTCTCGCGTTCGTCACGCCCGTCGCGGCGACGCATGTTCCCTATGACACCGAGCGTCAGCTCCACGAATATCATGCTGTCGCGCGGCCGCTGACCGAGGAGGAACAGGTTCGGGTGGAAGCCCTCGCTGTGGAAAATGACGCGCTGCTCGAGCAGCTCGAAACGGAACTGAGCGACGGCACCGAGGAAGCGGAGACGGCAAATGCGCGACTGGAGGAAATCGAGCGTGAGCTCGACGAGCTCGACGCTGCGCGCAAGGTCGTCGATCCCGAGGTTCGCGCCCAGCTCGGCACGTTCGTCTATATCGGTGGCGACGGCGCTGTCCGCGTCCACACCCGGATGTTCAGCGAGAAGCCGGTGGTCGATCCGAACGCTCCGGTCGTCATCGGCCCGATCGGGGGCGGGGCGGATGAGGTGGTCGAACAGGGGGTCAAGCTCAGCGCGACCCTTGTCGATGAACTCGCAACCCAGCGGCGCCAAATCCTTGTCGCCCATCTCGCGAGCGATCCGGCTCTGGCCCTCGACCTGACGATTTTCCTTATGGCGCAGGATGCCATCTTCGCGAACAATTATGTCCGCAATCATTCGACGCTGAAGGCATCGCCATCGCAGTTCCCCATCTTTGCCTTCCGCGATGAGGGTTCGCTTGCGTCGCAGACGATCGCGGAACAGCGTCAGGCGCTCGACACCAACTGGGCGGGTTACGACACAATGTCCGCGCGCTTCGATGCCTTTCGCGCTCTTGATGATGAAGCCCGAGGTGCGTGGGTGGCCTTCGTCATTGCGCAGACGCTCGAGCCGACGCTGAATGCCGGCGATGGCGGTCGCCTCAACGGCTTCCACGATCATCTCGGCCGGATTCTGGACATCGAGGTGGCGCAATGGTGGCGTCCGACGGCCGCGAACTTCTTCGGCCGTGTGAAGAAGGATGTGATGCTGGACGCGCTGGAGGATATCGGCGGCCCGATCCTGCGCGGTCGCTACAAGGACGCCAAGAAGGGCGATCTTGCCGCCACCTGCGCATCCCTGTGCAACGGACAGGGCATCGTCGAAGCCGAAATCCGCGAGAAGGCGAGCGCCTGGCTGCCCGACGCCATGCGGTTCGAGGCGATCGAAAAGCCAGAACGCTATCCCACCCGCTCGACCTTCCTGGAAGGGGAGGAGGACGACGTCGAGGGCGTCGATGAGGATCTGGATGGCGAGGATAATCGGTCGATCGTCGACATCACGGGCGACGATGACCTGAGCGAAGCGGCCTGACGCTGCGCTGACTGTTCGAGGCGACTTGGGGCGGTGCTCTTGCGAGTGCCGCCCTTTTTTTCGTGATCCGTCAGCCGGCGGGTCCGCCTCTCGCCAAATCGGAGACTGATTGTGGCCAAGACCACTGGCAAGCCATCGCCCGCCGACATCATCACCAACACCATTATCGACAGGCTCGAGGCCGGTGTCCGTCCATGGGTGAAGCCGTGGCGACCGGGACTCGGCGGTCGACCGCTGCGCGTGACGGGTGAACCCTATCGCGGCATCAACTGCTTCTGGCTTTGGCTGGTGGCGGAGAGCGCCGGTTACAGCGCGCGCACCTGGATGACCTACAAACAGGCCCAGACGCTCGGTGGACAGGTCCGTCCGGGCGAGAAATCGCAATTTGCGATCTTCTACAAGACCTACACCAAGGAGGTCGCCTCTCCGGTGACGGGGGCGGTGACCGACGAAGTCCGGGCAATGCTCCGCAGCTATGCCGTCTTCAACGTCGACCAGATCGAAGGATTGCCCGCAGACTATTATCCGAGCCGAGTCGCGCTCGTCGCCCCCGGCGACGTGCTACCCGAACGGGCAGATCGCTTCATTCGCGCACTTCCGGCCTCCGTGTCGGTTGGCGGCGACCGCGCCTTCTACGACCGCGTCGCCGATAGCATCACCATGCCGTCGATCGAGCTGTTCACCACGCAGGCTTATTGGGCATCGACGCTCGCCCATGAGGCCGGTCACTGGACGGGTCACCCCGACCGGCTGAACCGCGTGTTCGGCAAGAAGTTCGGCGATGACGCTTATGCGCTCGAGGAGTTGTGCGCCGAGATGACCGCTGCGTTGCTCGGCGCCGATCTGGGTTTGCCGACCGCGCATCTGGATGATCATGCCAGCTACATCGCCTCATGGCTTCGGGTTCTCAAACGCGATAGCCGCGTGGTCATGACCGCTGCCGCCAAGGCGGAAGTCGCGGCCGGCTATCTGCTGCGCGCCACCGGGCTCGCCAACACGGATGATCGTGACGAGACCGTTCGTGAAGCGGCGTGACCATGGACGTCCTCCCCGACCTCGGCGCCTACCGCCGCTTCGTCGTGGCCTTCAGCGGCGGCAAGGACAGCCTCGCCAGTCTCCTCGCTCTGCTGGAGCATGGCATATCCCCAGACCGCATCGAACTGCATCATCATGAGGTGGACGGGCAGGGGGCTACCCTCATGGACTGGCCGTGTACGCCGGCCTATGTCGACGCGCTCGCGCGCCATTTCGGGATCGCCCTCTATCGGTCCTGGCGGATCGGCGGGTTTGCGCGCGAGCTCGACAGGGACTGCACGGCGACCGCGCCGATCGCGTTCGAGACGCCTGATGGGCTCCGCGTCGCCGGTGGTGCGGGCCCGCCCGGCACGCGCGGCCTCTTTCCGCAGATTTCCGCTGACCTTCGGGTACGCTGGTGCAGCCCGGCGCTCAAGATCGACGTGCTGGCGGCGGCCATCCGCAATCAAAGCCGTTTCGTTGAAGGCAAGACCCTCGTCGTTACCGGGGAGCGCGCGGCGGAAAGTCCCGGTCGTGCTCGCTATGCGACGTTCGAACCGCACCGGACCTGGAGCCGTCGTCGCCATGTCGATCATTGGCGACCGGTCCATGGCTGGGGCGAGCAGCGCGTGTGGGACATCATCGCGTCGGCGCGGATCAGGCTGCATCCTGCCTATCGGCTTGGTTGGCGTCGCCTCTCGTGTCGCTGCTGCATTTTCGGGACGCCCGATCAATGGGCGACACTGCGCCTGATCTTTCCGCAAGCCTTCGAACGCGTCGCACGTCGCGAGGCGGCTAGTAGCAGGACGATCCACCGCGCCTGTAGCGTGAACGAACTCGCCGACCGGGGGCGTCCCTATCCGGCGGCAAGCGCGCATCCCGATGATCGGGCCCAGGCCGACGATCCGGTCTGGCAGCTCCCGATCACGCTCGATCCATGGTCGTTGCCGGCAGGCGCATTCGGTGAAGCGGCCGGGCCGACATGATGCGGGCAGGAACGAGAGGAGAGGGGGCCTCCGGCGGGATGCGCGTGATCGCGCCAAGCTGGAGGCACTCCCATGTTCTACGACACGATCTACCGCCACAATCAGGCGCTTACACCCGATCCCGACGCCACGGTTGGCGTTGTGCTGCATGGTCTGCTGAGCGCGATCGACGACTGTCGGCGCGCCGGCAAATCCGCCGAACAGGATGCGGCAGTCCTGCTGCTCATCCGCGCTCTGGCTAAGAGCGCCGCGCGCGCCGTCCCGGATCTCACGGCTCTTACGGCACGCTGCGCGGCCGATCGCGCAGCGATCCTCGCTCATCCGGCATTGCTCGCCATCGCCGGCCAAGCGGTCAGCGGTGACCGGCTCGCCAAGCGGACCTTCCATGTGCAGGCGCGGCAGGCACTCGCGTGGGTCGCAGACGCGCTTGGCCTTGTCGCGGAAGAATTCCAGATCGTCGTCACTGCCGGCGCTGACCATGAAGACGGTATCACCGAGCTGCGCCACGCCGATTTCTTCGTGCGTGTCGTCCCGCGCGGTTTTCTGCCCGACAGTGAGGTGACCTGGTTCCGGTGCGCCCGTGGCGTCATTGCGGGTCGCCCCCGTCATGGTGGGGTAGCGCTCCTGCTCGAGCCCGGCAGCTTCGCTCGCCGCCTGGAAGCCTTGCGCGATACCGGCCTGCCGTTGCCGGTCGCGGCCTGAGCGGCGGCTTTTCCACCTGCCAGCGCCCGTCGGGCGCGATTTCAACGGAGGCTGTGATGGCTGACTATTACACGCATTTTTCCTGCACGCTCGACGTGGGTAACCATCCTCATGTCGAACAAGCGCTCGCGCTTTACGCCAATACCCCGCCGAACGAGGACGGACTTACCTTCCCCGATGGATTCCGGCTCGAGCCGCCGGCCGACGGTGGCTCGGAGCTCTGGATTCACGACGATGGTCGCGGGGACATCGAACTGCTCGTCAGTTTCGTACTGCTGTGCGCCGAGACGCTGTTCCTGGAGGGGCGATGGGGTTTCGAATATGCGCTGACCGCGTCACGCCCGTTGCTCGACGGGTTCGGTGGCGGTGCGCATGTGGTCGATCTGTCCAACCGCACCTCACATAGCTGGACGTCGACGTCCGACTGGCTGGCCGGGGTCCTGACGGGAGGGGACGGCCATGCCTGAGCTGGTGTCCACCACCGTCTATCGGCTCAACGAGCTGTCGGCGTCCGCGAAGGACGCGGCGCGCAACTGGTATCGGCAGGTCGCACCTGGCGATGACTGGCATGAGTTCGTGTACGACGACTTCACGCGCATTTGCGATCTCATCGGCGTCGACCTAGGCAGCTATCCCGTTCGCCTTTATGGTGGCGGAAGCCGGCAGGCACCGCGCATCTGGTTTTCGGGGTTTGCGAGCCAGGGCGACGGTGCGTGTTTCGAAGGGCGATACCGATACGCCCGGTCTTCGACCAAGATGATCCGAGCCCATGCGCCACGCGATGCCGAGCTCCACCGGATCGCGGACACGCTGGCAACCGTTCAGCGGTCCAATTTCTATCAGCTCGAAGCCCGCGTTGAGCACCGCGGCCGTTATTATCACGAGTATAGCATGACGATCGATGTCGAGCGGTCCGCCCCTGTCGAAAGCGCGATAGCGGGCGGTGCCGACGAGGTGGTGACAGAGGCGCTGCGCGACCTCGCGCGCTGGCTCTACCGCCAGCTCGAAGCCGAATATGCGTATCAAACGGCCGACGAACAGGTCGATGCGGCGATCCTCGCCAACGACTACAGCTTCACCGATGATGGGTTGCGGTTCCCATGACCCGGCCCCCAGTCATTGCGGCGTGGGGCGCGGGCGTTGATTCCACGGCTATGATCATCGAGCTGGCGGAACGCGGTGAGCCCATCGACATGGTCCTGTTCGCCGATCCGGGTTCTGAAAAGACCCAGACCTATGCCTTCATCCCGCCGTTCCGCGCGTGGATGGAAGCGCGCGGCATCCCGTCCGAGATCGTCCGATACCGGCCGCGCAATTTCAAGCACTGGCCGCCCTACGCGACCATCGCCGAGAATATGCTCTCGAACGCCACCCTTCCATCGGTCGTGTTCGGCGGTGGCTCCTGCTCGCAAAAATGGAAGGTGTCCGCCCAAGAGGCGTGGACGACAAGCTGGGAACCGGCGCGCCGCTGCTGGGGCGGGGGAGGGCGCGTCACCAAGCTGATCGGCTATGACGCTTCAGCCCGCGACACCCAGCGTTACCGCCATGCCCTCGGCTGCGAGGATCCGCGCTATCTCTATCGCTATCCGTTGCGCGAATGGGGATGGGATCGCGAACGCTGCGCGGCACGGATTACGGCCGCCGGTCTGCCTGTTCCGCCGAAATCGAGCTGCTGGCTGTTATGTTTGCAGATGGTGTCTCGTCTCACCGCAACCCTTTATTTATGGGCTACAAAATTATCCGCCGTTTGAGACGATCCGAGGCCATTGAAGCGCTCGGGACAGTTGCAAAGCGCTACTGCACTTTGCAACTGTCCCGAGCGCAACCGCCGAAGGCGGTGCGACTCGTCGCGGCGGCATCCGGAATGACTTTGCTGAGCGGAAGAAACTGACTTGCCATTGCCCGTCGGGACTTGCTGATGCGGCCTTGATCGTTGCGCCGACAGATTGGGAAATGTCTGTTACGCGCCCAAGTTGGTCGTACGGCTCGCGTCTTCCTGCGCTGTTGAGCCGAACGACAGCTATGACGTGGTCTGGGACTTATCTGCCGTTTCCGCATGACTCGCCGAACAGCAGGTTTCGCTAGGAGCGGACGTCCAGCGCTTCCCCGACCAGCCATCGGAGTACGACCGGAAGTGGGCCGATTGCCGACCGGCAATTTCAATGCAAATCGAGCAGTATAGCCGACCTTCGTAAGCAGTCGCGCGTACGCCGGGTCAGGGAATCTGGTCATAGCCAAAAGTGCAAGCAAGCAGGATATCGGTCGGCTGATATACGTTGTTCTGCCCCCGCCGCCGGCCCACTTCCGAAATGAGGTGCAGGTTCTTTTTTGCCCGGGAGCAAATCACGTAGAGAAGCTTGTTTGCGGCCGCGATCTTATCGTCCTCGTTGAAATGCGGAACCATGCCCTCAAGCAGACCGAAAGCAATCACCGCTTCGAATTCGGCGCCTTTCACACCATGGATTGTCGAGACGGTGATCCCGGTCTTCTCATCGAAAACCTTCCGGAACATGGCGACCTCGGCGATCGCGGTCGCACCGTCCGCGATGAGCCTTTCGATCCGTCGCTGCGATCCTTCGACGAAGGCCTCGTAGTGTTCGACCAGCATGGGAGAGCTGGTGCGATCTATGCCGAGCGCGTCGAAGAAGGCGTCGAAGCACTCCAGCAGATATTTCAGACCGTCGGTTTCGGCGGAGGTAGTCGTATTCGATGCACGCAACAGGCTCTTCCGTGTGATCGAGGCGGTGTTGATGCCGGCCAGGTCGAGCGCAGCGATCACTTCCCCCGCCCACCGGCTGCGCCGGATATAGAGTTGCGGCGAGGCTTCGGTCAGAATGATCCGGGAGAGCTTGTACCAGAAATTGTCGATGTCTCGGGCAAACGGTACCATGCCGGGGCCGGAGAAACTGTAATCCGGTAAGGCAGCCACAAGCTGGCGCGTCATGCCTGCAAGCGGCAGCCATTGCGGCCCAACGATGCAAACTTCGCGGGGGACGATCCCCATGCTCTCGACGTTATAGCGGATCAGACGTACGACCTCGTCCACCAGCGCAGTGCGATTAGTCGAGCTGTCGTAGGAAATTGCGCTCGCGAAACTCTTGTATTTCCCGCCAGCACTGATCTTTGAAGTGAGCTGGTTGAAGTTCTCGAAATAGGTGACGATGCGGTCTGACGAGCGGTAGTTTACCGTCAGGTCCATCTCGGTAAAGCTGACACCGCTAAGCGCTGAAAATGCGGCGGGCGTGATCGCATAGCCGCCAAGCGACCCATAGATCGCCTGATTAGGATCGCCGACGATGAATGCCTTGGCCTTACCGCCCGACGCTTTCAGGATGGCGCCGAGGATCGCGTACTGGATTTCTTTAGTGTCCTGATATTCGTCAACCAAGACCGTCGCGAAGATCGATCCAAGCAGGACGCTGATCGACGGAATATCGCGAACCAACTGATACGCGTAGTCGAGGATCATCTCGAAATCGACCTGCCGGTTCGCGCGCAGCTCCGCCCAATATTGCTGAAGCAGCGCTTCGACCTTCGCACGCTTCCAGTCCGGACAGGCGATGACATGGCCGGCAGACGTGAAATAGTGGCCGCAATCGAACGTGCGAAGACCGCCTCCATGCTCGCTGCACAGCAGCTCATGGGCGCGCTCGGTGTCATGGGCGTTGATTACCCGGAAGCCGTTTTTTAGCTCCGGATGGTAAATGGCATAGGGCCGCAGGATCCATTCGAGGCAGAAGGAGTGGATCGTTCCGATCCACAGCTGGCTGGTATCGACCCCGAGTTGCTCGATCCGTTCCTGGATCTCGTCCGCAGCGCGATGGGTATAGGTGATCGCGACGATGCGCTGCTTGTCGGAGGTCAGCAGCGAAAGTTCGCGTGCGATCTTGTACGTAAGCGTGCGCGTCTTTCCGCTGCCGGGGCACGCCGTCAGAAACACGCTGCCCGGCTGCTCGATCGCCTTCACCTGATCGGCGTTCAGGTCGTCGGCGTTCCAGACGAACATCACAGGGTCGCGAGAATGGTGTTGATGCGATCCCCAGGAAACGCCGTGAGCATCTCGGTTCGCACCGCAGGGAAATCGATGTCGCCCGATCGGAACCGATCGAGATGGACGCGCATCGCCGCGACCTGTGCAGGAAGAACGCCGAGGGTCTTCAACTGAACCTTGAGGCGATGGTCGATGATGCTGGCGAGGATCTCGTCGGAGACCGGCCGATGCGCCATGAACAAGGCGTCGAGAATATAGTCCGGGATGTGGACGTCGGGTGTGATTGCCTTGCCGAGAATGATCGCGAACCAGCCCTTCCCGACATGTTTCGCCATGGTCAGGACGCGCGTGCCATATTGCGCGATGTCGCCGGATTCCAGTTCGGTCTTGGCCAGCGCGATCGTAGGGCCATCACTGTAGACCTCACCGAGGATCGAGACCACGGCGGCGCTGTTGCCGGCACGAATGAAATCGACTTCGAACGTATGTTGCGCGAGGTGCGTACTCAGCCAGTTGTTCCCAGTGCAGAAGGTGGTCAATCGCAGCGCGCGCGCTGCGCCTGACGTCTGCGATCCAGTGGCCTTGTCCTTCGCCTTCTTCTGCGCAGGGGTGTCAGCCGGGTTCGTCGTGAGATCGATAAAGGCCTGGTCGAGGTCGGTGATAATCGCGCAATTCTTGCGGATGCGCTGGTCATGGAACAGGATCGCGACATTCTCGAAGCCGGTGCTGCGGATATTGATCAGGCTGATCCCGAGCTCGTCGAGACTGAGGCCGAACACTTGTTTGATGAGGATGGGGATGAGGATTTCCTCTGCATCTCCCTCGACCAGCAACACGCTCTTGGCGAACAGCAGGTTGCTGCGCACGGCGTCGAGATAGCGCTGGATATTGCCGATCTGCGTGGGGTCGAGGCCGGCGGCAGGCTGGTAGACCTCGCAGACCCCGCCATCACGCCCGAGAATGTTGATGTTCTCGACGTTACTGACTTCAGAAATATGGGTCGAGTGCGTCGAGTAGATGATCTGGGTTTCGTCGTAGTTCAGACGGTCGAAGAGGGTCTTCTGGATATGCGTGTGGATGTGCGCCTCGGGTTCCTCGACGACGAGGAAATTGGCGAATGTCTGCTTGACCTTCTGATATTTGAATTCGAGCAGCTTAAGCGTGAGGTAGATGAGGTTCGCGCCGCCGAGGCTGAGCTCGTGGATGCCGCCCTCATAGCCTGCCTCGGCTTCCCCGACGAACAGCTTGAGGGACTGGAACAGCCGGTCGGCTTCGTCCGACAGGTCAGATTTTATCGAGAGCGATTTGGGCGAATAGGTTTCGCCGGCGGCTTCGGTGATCGTGTCGCGGATGTCGGTCCGGATCGCGCGGACATCGTCGAGGCCTTCGATCGCGGCGTTCAGGTCTGTCACCAGTCCGCTGATGGGAGCAAACTTCGCGGGGTCGATCTCGCCGCTCTTGCCCTTGAGCAAGGTCAGCAGCGGATTGGTGCGATTGTTCTGGAATTCGGCGACGACGTCGCGAAGCGCCTGAATGAAGGTGAACCCGATCTCGCGAGCGATCGAAAACATGCCGGGGACGATGCCGCCGATCTCGGCCGGGGTGAGTTCATCCGGGAAGATCACGGCATCGAAGTCCCCGACGAGCGCCTGATAAACCGCCGGGTCGGTAAAATCGGCGCTGCTCTTGCCGGTGAAGACGGTCTCGTAATCGGCAAGACTGATCTCCCTGCGAAGATCGGCAAGGGCCGATTTGTCCCCGGCCGCCAGCTGCGACAGTTTCTGCCGGATCGCAGCCTTTGGGCGAAAGATAAGATTATAGGTCGCCTTGTCGACCGTTGCGCCCGTGATGGCGCCGACACCATGAAGGAACAGCGATTGGATCGTCTCGTCCTGCGAGACATCGGTGAATTCGAGACTGATGATGATCCAGTGACCGCGCCATTCACCGAGGCCGCGATGGAAGTCCCGATCATCGAGACGGTGCGCCATGCGCAGCAAATTGTCGTCGAGCAGCAGGCGGATCGCGCGGAACAGGTTTGTCTTGCCCGATCCGTTCTCGCCGATGATCGTGTTCACGCCCTTTTCGAACTTCACCGTGGCGCGGGCGAAGTTTCGGTAATTGACCAGCTGCAGTTTCGAAATGTGCATGCATCCCCCCCGGACATCAGTTTGTATCGATCAGGCGCGATCGGAAAAGCGGTTGAACGCGGTGATCTCGCGCACCAGCAGTTCGACATCGCGCAGATAGATTTCCTTGCGCAGGAATGCGATCTCGGCCTCCTGGAGCCCATCCTCGACATCGATATACCAGGCGCGGGGATTGGGATTGTCGTCGCCGTTCCAGCGATAGCCGCGAGCCTTGAGGACATCCTTCAGGTCGAAGGGCGAGTTCTCCGCCCAGATCCGCCAGCTCGAACGCCGGGCCTTTTCCAGCAGCCGTTGCATCGCCGGCACCCCGCTTGTCGGAAGCGGCGCGGCAAGCAGCTCGATGGCTGCACGACAGTCGTGAACGGCGCGGTGCCGGTCATAGAAAAAGCCGGTGCTGGCGGCGAGGTAGGCGAGCTTCACGCCTTCATGCCCTTCCTCGGTCCAGTCGACCTGGGACATTGAACAGGCCCAAGGCTTGAGAACGAAAGGATCACTGAGTCGCTCCAGAAATCGGCGATCAAAGCTCGCATTGTGCGCGATCACGAGCGACGCCCGGTCGACCAGCGCTCGGACAGCATCAACATCGATACGCTGCCCGGCAACCATTTCGTCAGTGATGCCGGTCAATCGCGTGATTGCAGGCGGGATTGGCGACGAAGGCTCCTGAAACTGTTCGAATGGTGGGCCAATGTCGCAGATCAAGCCGTCTGGCAGATAGCTGAACGGGATCATACCAAGTTCGATAATCTCGTGTTTCGTCGGGTCGAGCCCAGTTGTCTCGACATCGACGAAAAGACCCTGGCGGGTTGGCGCACCGCGCGCATCATTGATGCGAAGCCTCGGTTGCAGACGGCGTTGCACGCGATACTGACCGCTCGCCTGCAACGCGTCAGCCATCGCTTCAAGATCGCTCATTCTGGTCCGTGCCTCCATGTTGTAGGCATAGCCGATCTCACGAGCACGACTAAAGCGCTAAGTCTGATTTTCATCGTTGAAATTGCAACGACCTGCACGGTCGGTGTGGCGCCGCAATCACCCCATTGGGCCGTCTTAGCTCGCTCGATCAATGCAGATGACATCGCCCTCAACCACCAACCAAGCTGTTGTTTGCGGTCGATGAACAAAAGGTCGCTTATCCTATGGTGTCGCTTCAAATGAGACGGGCTGCCATCCACCCACTACGCCGATCGGCGGGGGCTGAACTCACGGCCGCTTTCAGGCTTTGCAGGGAGCTAGCTGAACGACCGAAAATGGGACGCGTTGCCGCCTGACGGTTCCGCAATGAGCGAACGGCGGGTTCAAACGGAAGCAGCCGTTCTAAACCCGGACGGCGAACGACGCATTGTGGTCGCGAGTTGCCAGTCCTGGGCCGTCTGCACCTGAGCATTGGGAATCGTCGGCGGAAAGACCGGTATGGGCCGCTGGCAGTCAGAAGCACTGCCAGCGAGTGTCGCTTTTTCACCAACCACCGGCAACGGACTGAATGATGACGCCGGTGTTTCGGGAGATCAGCACGAAATTCGTTCCCGCATAGCACCAGATATGGCCGGTCGGTGCTGGGGACAGTCCATAGCCGACCGGATTGACGACGACATAATGGCGCATCGACAGGGGGAGGGTGCCACCGACGATCCAAACGCTATGCGCATGTCTGGGCGGGATGGGGTAATAGCCGTAGCCGGGCGCGAAATAATGGCCATGGCGCGGCCCGTGATAATGGACAAATCCGGGGTGGCCGCGCCACCAGCCGGGACGGCCGCGATCGACGATGACGGTGCGGCTGTGCACGACCCCGGCGCGGGGCGCGACGGTCGTATGCCGGACGACCTGCGCCTCTGCGGCGGGACTGGCCATGATGGCCATGACGGACAGGAACAGGGTCGCGCTGCCTGCAAAAGCGGCGCTGACGCTGACACCGTGCTTCGTGAGGGATTGGGGATTGAAAAACCGGGGCATGATCGGACTCCTTGGGTGGGAAGCCTGATATGGATGGCCTTTGCATCATCCGGTCGGGTGCCATGTATCAGTCCGTGTCGGTCATGCCGGTCCGGTTCCTCCTGCACTGCGGAGCAACAGGATGGCGCGAAACCCGCCTTCCGCGCGATTTTCCAGCACCAGGTCGCCCCGGTAGCGCTGGGTCAGTGCCTGGACGATCGACAGGCCAAGGCCCACGCCCCCCGTCCTGCGCGCGCGCGACGGCTCGAGCCGCTCGAACGGTTCGGTCAGGCGCGGCAGGCTGGGTTCGGGTACGCCGGGGCCGTCATCCTCCACCATGATGCGGATGAACGGGCCGTCGGGTTCGACAAGGATACGCGCCTGTCCGCCGCCGTAGCGAACCGCATTGTCCAGCAGGTTGGCCATCATGCGCTGGAAGGAAATATGGGAGACATGGGCATGGACGGCATGGGGCAGGGGCGCGACGTCCACATGCTGGTTGCGCTGTAGGCGCTCTTCGGCGACCAGCGCCAGTTCGGCGCGAATGTCGCATGTCGCCATGTCCAGGTCGGTCGCGGCCGATTCCCATGCGAAGGTAAGCGTGTCGCTCAGCAGGTCGCGCATTTCCTCGATATCCTTGGCCGCCAGCGCGCGCTGCTCCTCATCCTCGATAAATTCGCTGCGCAGGTCCAT
This sequence comes from Sphingomonas naphthae, assembly GCF_028607085.1. Lineage (NCBI taxonomy): Bacteria > Pseudomonadati > Pseudomonadota > Alphaproteobacteria > Sphingomonadales > Sphingomonadaceae > Sphingomonas > Sphingomonas naphthae. The sequence continues at coordinate 13,536 of NZ_CP117413.1, forward strand.
GCGGGTCAGATAGGTGCGATAATCATGTGCGATGGCCGCGAGCATGCGCGTTCGTTCATCAAGCAGCGTCCGCAGATGCTGGCGCAATTGCCGGAACGCTTCGCCCAGTTCCACGATCTCGCGCGGGCCGTCGGGCTTCAGCGCATCCAGCCTGTCCTCGCGGACAGCGCGGGCCAGCCGTTCGACAGGCCGCGTCGTCTGCGCGGCCAGCCACAGGATGACAGCGATATCGACAATCGCAACCGCCGCCAGGAAGAGCATCAGATTGTTGACGATCTTGGTCAGCGGCGCTGCGACCATCTGTTCGATCATGATGGCATCGCCGCCGGACAGGGCGACCGATATCCGCACGGGGTTCATCGTGACGGCGGGGCGCATGTTGAGGTCTGCGGGGCCGATATCGCCTGATGTTTCGATGCGAAATGGCCTGCCGCCCAAAGCCTCCTGATAGCGGGACAGGGTCGCGGGCGTGGCAGAGGATGCCTGGCCCGCAGGCAGTGCCGCCAGCATGGTGACGCGCATGGTCGCATCGGAAAAGGCGCGGACAAGATCGGGATGCGATCTGGGCGGCGTGCGTTCGAATGCGGTGACGACCAAAGCGACCTTTTCGGGAACGGGCACCCGATATAGCGGGGCCATCTTGCGCATGTCCGTCTGTTCTAGGAACAGCAGAATGACGGCAATCATGGCCAGCAGATGGAGCAGGACGATGAGGCCTATCCGCTCTCGCAACCGGGGCGGGCGCAGCTTCAGCATCGGGTGACGGCCGGTGCGAACAGATAGCCGTCGCCCCGCACGGTCCGGATCATCACGGGTTCGCGCGGATCGTCGCCCAGCTTGCGCCGAAGCCGGCTCATCTGCACGTCGATGACGCGATCGACCGGACTGGCATGACCGCCTCGTGTCCAGTCGATCAGCAGTTCGCGCGACAGGATGCGGCGTGGGTGTAGCACCAGCGCATGGAGCAGGTCGAATTCGCTGGTGGTCAGGCCCACCGGCTCGCCCGCCGGGTTGGTCAGATCGCGGGCTCCCAGGCGCAGCAGCCAGCCGTCAAACCGGAAACTGTCGCCATTCTCCTCGCTGACGGCCGTGTCTATGTCACGGGTCCGGCGAATGATGGAGCGCAGCCGCGCCAGCAATTCCCGCTTGTTGAACGGCTTGGCGAGATAATCGTCGGCGCCGATTTCCAACCCGATGATCCGGTCGATCGGATCGTCCTTCGCCGTGACGATCAGGATCGGCAGGCGCGGCCAGCGGGCGCGCAGGCGCTGGCATATTTCCAGCCCATCCTCGCCGGGCAACATCAGGTCGAGGATCAGGCAATCGAGCCGTTCCAGCACGCCATCGACGTCGAGGCCGGCCGAATTTTCCATGGCCAGGACTTCAAACCCCTCACGGGTCAGCAACATGCGCACCAGATCTCGAATGCCGGGATCATCCTCGACAATCGCGACCTTGCCATTTGATGCCTGCGTTTCGGCCACCATGCCATACCTCTTTGTCGTCAGCGCCTGTGCCGATGGTGCAGCGCCCCCGGAACCATCTAGCATGGTTCCAGGGGCAATTGATCATTTGCCACGTTTTGCGGCGGCGGCGCGCAGTTCGTCCGGTGTGATCTTGCCGTCCTTGTCGGCGTCGATCATCGCGAAACCACGATCGCGGCGACCGGCCGCCTTCCATTCTTCCAGCGACAGCGCGCCATCCTGATTGGTGTCGGCCTTGATGAACATTTCCCTGGCCTTTGCCGACGCATCCTGCGCCATGGCGGTCGGGCTCTGGGCGATGACCGCGGCGGCCAGCGACAGGGCGATCGTCAGATATTTCATGTCATTCTCCTTGTATCAGGCCCAAAATGAGCGTGGCCGATATAGCGCGCGCCACCGCAGCATGTTCGATCCCCAGGTGAAGACAGATTACAGTTTGTAACAGCGCGATCCGGCGCCCGATCCCGCTGCAAATATCCGACACATTATGCGGCAAGGCCGTTCACGGCCCGGTGCGACATGTCCTGTCCCGCGCCTTTTGCTGACGCGGAGAAGGAGTATGCTTCATGACATTGCGCCAATTCACCACGATCATCGTTTCGACCCTGGCCATCGCAGCCAGCATATCGACGGCCGAAGCCCGCAACCGTTCCTTTCAATATAGCCACAGCCGCAACGTGCAGGGGCCGAATGGGCGAGGGCTGCACAGCAGCTACAACGCCTCGCGCGGCGGCGGGCAGGCAGCCATGACCCGCAATGTCCAGACCAATGACGGACGTGGCTTCAGCAGCCAGCGCGGGTATCAGGCGCAGGACGGGCAGTTCCACGGCTCCACCAGTCATGTGACCAACAGCGGAAAAAGCTGGGGGCGATCGACCAGCGCGACAGCCAATGGCGATGGGACCGCAACCTATCATCGCAACATGACCGGTCCCAATGGCGGGTCGGCCTCATGGTCCGGCACTATCGGCGACTGACCAGGCTGAACGCGCGCCTAGCGCCGCGAGCCTGTTACATAGCGTTACAAAGTGCGTATCAGATGGTTGCAGACCTGCTCCATTCCCTTGGCCTTGCATGAACCGGCCTGCCTCGGCGGCCTTTTCCCATGGGGATGGAATGGCACGTTTTGCCCATATCGTACCGATCGCGTTGCTGCTGCTTCCGGCCTGTCGGGATGAGCCGCAGGTCAGGGATGAACGACGCGCCGTGGCCGTCCAGCGCATTCGCGCCGATGCCGGCATCGGCACAACCTATGCCGGCGAAATCCGGTCCGCCTTCGAAAGCCAGATCGGTTTCGAAGTGGCGGGCCGGATCGTCGAGCGCAGGGTCGACCTTGGCAGCAGCGTCCATGCGGGCCAGACGTTGCTGCGTCTCGACAACAGCGATTATGCGCGGGCGCTGGACAGCGCGGCGGCGCAGAGCGGTTCGGCCCGGACCGCCGCCGCCGTGCAGCAGGCTGATCTGGCGCGGTCGCGCGAATTGCTGAAGCAAGGCTTCATTTCCCCCGCAGAGTTCGATCAGCAGAAGGCGGCGGCCGTTCAGGCGCAGGCGCAGTTGCGTGCCGCCGGCGCCCAGAGCGGAACGGCATCGGCGCAGCTGGGCCGCACCGTCCTCACGGCGCCGCGCGCCGGCGTCGTCACGCAGATTCAGGGCGAGGTTGGTCAGGTCGTGGGCGCGGGACAGGCGATCGTGACGCTGGCCGATCCGTCCCGGCCGGAAATCGCGGTGGCGCTCCCGGAAGGCAGTCTGGACCGGATCCGGTCCGCCTCACGATTGAGTGTGAGCGTGTGGAGCAGCCCGGGCCGGCGTTATGCTGCCAGGCTCCGCAGCATATCGGGCGCTGCCGATCCTGCGACGCGGACCTTTGCGGCACGCCTGTCCGTCGATGCGCCGGCACAGGCGCTGCTGATGGGCGAAACCGCCGAATTGCGGGTCGAAGGCGATGCCGGCGATGCCGCCGTCCGCGTGCCGCTGACCGCCGTGCTGCAATCCAACGGACGCGCGCAGGCTTGGGTACTCGACCGGCGAACGATGGTGGTGCAGCCGCGCGCCGTGCAGATCGGCGCGGCGCAGGGCGACATGCTGACCATCCGGTCCGGCCTGAAACCGGGCGAGACCATCGTCACGGCCGGGGTGCATCTGCTGCGTGCGGGCGAGAAGGTTCGTATCGTGCAGGTGCCGCAGTCATGAGCATCGACATGAAGGGCATGAACCTGTCCCGCTGGGCGCTCACCCATCAGCAGATGGTCGGCTTCCTGCTTGTGCTGGCGGCCGTTGCGGGCCTGTTTTCCTACATGGCGCTGGGGCGCAAGGAAGACCCCGAATTCACCGTCAAGACGATGATGATTACCGTCGGCTGGCCCGGCGCGACGGCGCAGCAGATGTCGCAACAGGTGATCAAGCCGCTCGAGACGGTGTTGACCGAGAATATCGCCGAGATCGATTATGTGAAGAGCAAGGCCCGACCGGGCCAGGCGACGCTCAACATCACGCTCATATCGACGGTCAAGAGCAGCGCCGTCCCCGATATCTGGTATCGCATCCGCAAGACCGTGACCGACAATCGCGCAGACCTGCCCGACGGGGTCGTCGGACCGGCCTTCAATGACGAATTCGGCACGACCTACGGCAATATCTATGCCGTCACGGGCGACGGCTTTTCCTATCCGGTGCTCAAACGCTATGCCGAGACGCTGCGGGACCGTATCCAGGCGCTGCCCGATGTCGCCAAGACGCAGATCATCGGCGCGCAGGATGAAGCTATCTATGTCACCTATGACAGTGCGCGTCTCGCCATGTCGGGCATTTCTGCGCAGGCGATAGCCGACGCGCTCGACACGACCAACGCGGTCGCTGCATCAGGGATCGTAGAGGCCGGCGCGGAACGTGTGCGGATGCAGGTGACGGGCGATTTCGCATCGGTGGAGGCCATTGCCGCAACGCCGATCGTCGCCAATGGCAAGAGCGTTCGGCTCGACGCCATAGCCAGGGTCGAACGCAAGCCGGTCGATCCTGCGACGTTCAGGATGCGTTTTGGAGCGAAGGATGCGGTCGGTGTGGGCATCAGCCTGCGGTCGGACGGTGACGTTGCGCGTCTCGGCGAGGATCTGAAGCGCACGATCGCTGCCCTCCAGTCCGAAATGCCGGTCGGCGTGGGCATTCATACCGTGTCCGACCAGACCCATGTTGTCGACGAATCCGTCGGCGAATTCACGACATCGCTGATCGAGGCGATCGTCATCGTGCTGGCGGTGAATTTCCTGTCGCTGGGCTGGCGGCCGGGCATCGTGGTGGCGCTGTGCATCCCGCTGGTGCTGGCGATGACGTTCCTGTGCATGTTGTATATGGGCATCGACCTTCAGCGCATTTCGCTGGGCGCACTCATCATTGCGCTGGGTCTGCTGGTTGATGACGCGATCATCGTGGTCGAGGCGGTGGCGACGCATCTGGAGGCGGGATGGACCCGGACGCGGGCGGCCGTCAGCGCCTATAGCGTGACCGCGGTGCCGATGCTGGTCGGCACGCTCATCACCGTCGCCGGTTTCCTGCCGATCGCCATGTCGAAGGCGACAGCCAGCGAATATGTGATCTCGCTGTTTCAGGTGATCGCCATTTCGCTGGTCCTGTCGTGGATCGTCGCGGTCATTTTCACGCCGTTCATCGCCTATCATCTGCTGCCCCAGCGCGCGGATGCGCGTGACGACGCGGGAGAGCCCGAAGAACAATATGAAGGCCGCTTCTACGGCTGGTTCCGGCGCGTGCTCGACCGCTGCCTCGACCGGCGCAAGACGGTGGTGGCGGTCGCGCTCGCCATGTTCGTGGGGTCGATGCTGCTGTTCCAGATCGGCGTGCCCCGTCAATTCTTTCCCGCGTCCGACCGACCCGAACTGGTGATCGACCTTCAGCTGTCGCAAAATGCAAGCTTCGCCCAGACGCAGGCGGTTGCCGCCCGCATGGAAAAGCTGCTGGCGTGCGATGACCGGGTGACGTCCACCACTGCCTATGTCGGTGGCGGGTCGCCGCGCTTCTACCTGCCGCTCAATGTCCAGACGCCCGATATCACGCTGGCCGAACTCGTGCTCCAGACCAGGGATGAGGAGGCGCGCGAAGGCGTGATCGCCAGCATCCAGAGCCTGTTCGCCACGCATTTCCCCGAAGCGCGCGGCCGTGTCAGCCGTCTGGAAAATGGCCCGTCGGTCGGCCAGCCCGTGCAGTATCGTGTGGCGGGACCGGACCTTGCGCAGATCATGCCGGTCGCGAAGAAGCTGGAGGAATTGATCCGTGCGGACAGTCACGCGCGCGACGTGAACAGCGATCTGGGCGAACCGCTCAAGGCCATTCGGGTCGACCTGGATCAGGATAAGGTTCGCGCGCTCGGCCTGTCGACGCAGGCGGTGCAGCAATCGTTGCAGGCGGCGATTGGCGGGGCGGGTACCACCAGCTTTCGGGATCGCGATCTGGCCCTCGACGTGGTGCTTCGCCTGAGCGCGGCTGAGCGGACCGACCTTGGCCGCATCGCCAACCTGCCGATATCGACGCCCAATGGCGCGGTGCCGCTGGCCCAGCTTGGCCATGTATCGGCGGGCAGCGAACCGGCCGTGATCTACCAGCGCAACCGTCAGCCGACCATCACCATCTCCGCCGATGTCGAAGGCGAGCAGGCAAGCGACCTGACGAAGCGGATCGAACCACAGATCGCGGCGCTGCGCCGCGATCTTCCGTCCGGCGCCTCCATCGTCAAGGGCGGGTCGGAAGAACAGAGCAGCATCAACCAGAAGGCGACCATGGCCGCCGTGCCCTTCGCCATCTTCGTGATCGTCATCCTGCTGATGCTCCAGCTCCAGAATGTGAAGCGGATGCTGGTGGTGCTGGCGACCGGGCCGCTGGCGCTGATCGGCGTGGCGCTCATCATGGCCCTGTTCCGCATCCCCTTCGGCTTCGTCGCCATGCTGGGATCGCTGGCGCTGTTCGGCATGGTGCTGCGCAATTCGGTCATCCTGATCGCGCAGATCGACACCTTGTCGGGCCATGGCCTGGCGATGCGGGAGGCCGTGCGCGAAGCCGCCGTCCATCGTCTGCGCCCGATCCTGCTGACCGCGCTCGCCGCCATCCTCGCCATGATCCCGCTCACCCGGTCGACCTTCTGGGGGCCGATGGCTTGGGCGATCATGGGCGGCCTGATGGTCGCCACTATCCTTACCCTCATCGTCCTGCCCGCGCTCTACGAGCTGGTCTTCGACCGCCCGCAGCATCGCGCCGACAGCCAGGAGATTTCCGCATGAAACGCCTTTTCCTCTGTACCGCAGCGGCCATGCTCGCGCCGCCCGCCCATGCGACCGACCTCATGGAAGCATGGCAAGCAGCGGCGGCGCATGATCCCGATCATCTGGGCGCGCAGGCTGAGCGCGACGCGGGGCAGGAGGCCGCCGTTCAGGCGCGGGCGCTCAAGCGGCCCAGCGTACAGCTTCAGGGCGGATACCAATATAATGTCACAGAAACCAACGCCCGTTTCCCGGAAGAACTGGACCCGGTCTTTACCGGAAGCCGATCGAGCGGCCGGGCGACCGTTGGCGTGCAGGCGGTTCAGCCTTTGTATGATGCATCTAAACATGCACAGTCGATCCAGCTGCGCGAAAAGGCGGCAGGCGCCGATGTGCAGTTTGCCGGCGAGCAGCAGCAACTCATCCTTCGTGTATCGCAGGCCTATTTCAAGGTGCTGGCGGCCGAGGACAGGCTAAGCTCCTATCAGGCGCAGGTCGATGCGGCGGAACAGCAACGCCGCGGCGCGCAGGCGCGTTTCGATGCCGGGCGCGCGCGCATCACTGACGTGCGCGAGGCGGAGGCCCGCCGCGACGCGAGTGAAGCACAGCGCATCGGCGCCGAGGCCGAGTTGGCCTATGCCCGTGCCGATTTTTCCGAACTGACGGGCTTGCCGGCGGAAGGGTTGGACCGACCCGCCGGGAATTTCGCCGCGCCGTTGCCGCTCGTGACGCTGGAAGCATCCATCGAGCAGGCGGAGCGTCAGTCGCCGCTGGTGAAGGCGGCCGAGCATCAGGCAAAGGCCGCAGGAGCCGATATCGACCGCTACGGCCTTGCGGGACGCCCCGTCGTCGAAGGCGTCGCCGGTTATCAGGGCCAGTATCGGCTGGGCGGGGAAGGGGGCAATGGCATCATTCCCGACCGCATCCAGTCGGCGTCGGCCGGGCTGCGTATCACCATTCCGCTCTATGCCGGTGGGGCGATTCAGTCGAAGGAACGGGAAGCCCGCGCCAACGCCGTCAAGGCCGAGCGCGCCCTGGATGCCGCGCGGCGGGATGCTCGTCTTCAGGCGCAGCAGGCCTGGCATGCCGTATCGACCGGCGCGCGCCGCATAGCTGCCCTGAACACCGCAAACCGGTCGGCCGGCTTGCAGCAGGATGCGGCCAATACCGGGCGAGAGGTCGGCATCCGCACGCAGGATGATGTCCTGAATGCGCAGAGCCAGAGCTTTTCGACCGACCGCGACCGGCGTCAGGCCATATATGATTATATGACGGCCCGGCTCCAGCTCGCTGCCGCGACTGGCGATCTGGGCGATGAGACGCTGGCCGGAGTGAATGCGCTGATGAAATGATCGCCGCCTGACGATCAGGCGGCGATCAGGCCGGTCGAAGCGACGGCACGCTTCACCGGCTCGCCGCTGTCGATGTTAAAGGCCATGTCTATCATGATGTGCAGCGACCTGATGGCATGGCGGAAAGCGCTCGCCAGCGCGACGCTGCATTCGTGGACCAATTGGCGCTCGCGCCCTTCGATCATGTCGAGCAGTCGCCATTCATCCTCCGACAGGGCCAGGCCGGTACCGCAGCGAAACGGATGCCCCAGTACGAGTTCGGATAGCCTCATCAGGCTGTCGCAGGCGGGGGCCAGCTGTCCGCAGCCATGGCGGGCGAGCTTGCGGTAGAGATGCGGCTGGGCAGGGATGTGCAGGTGCCGCGCCCGACGCCACTGACGGGCGGCGGTCAGCACCAGCTGCTGTTGAATGCTGAAGGAAAATGTCGCAGCCATGGGCTGTCCTTTCGGGGCAAGATCATCTTATCGGGGCATGTGGGTCACGCGCTGTATGGTGTGTGCCGCACTGGAGCCCGACCATCGGATCGAAAATCGATAGCGGCATGGCGGCATGAGCAGTGCGATGTGGTGGCTGCGCTTGTGTCCGATGAGATGCAGTAACGGGAAATAGCTCATTGGCAGCGCATCTCCGTTTCCGCGGCCAGGGGATTGACCTGATGCTGGCTCAGAAATTGATAAAGGCCGCAAAGCAGCGCCTGTGCGGTCGGAATCGGCATGCCGATCCGGCCGACGATGACACGTTCCAGGCTGGGATCGGGGCGGCCATGGTCGGCCCTTGGATTTTCCAGCGTGACCGTTACGATGCCGTTGAGCAGTGACAGGCCAGTCAGGCCGCCAGCCAATATTTCCGGTGCGAACATATTGTCGACCAGCGGAATTTCGGGAAGCGGCGGCTGGATGGGGGGATGCATCTTCATTGCGGGAACCTTGCTGGCAAGAGGGGGAGGGTCAGCCCTTGTCGGATGGCCAGGGCCAGCCGGACGCGCGGTAAAATTGCCGCGTTTGCTTGACGATGAGAGCAGCGGATCGCTTGGCGCCTCTGTGCAGCCCGCTGCGGCTTCCCATCAGCAGGCCGACGCCACCACCGATGGCAAGGCGCGACAATTCGCCGGTGGCGGCCGCCACAGCGCCCGGCACGATCAGGCCGGGCTTGCGCCCATCCTTGGCGGTGGCGGAAAAGGACATGGCCGGGCCGGCTTGTCCGGCGATGTCGAACGAGGCTTTGGTGAGCAGGGCTGATCGACCCGCGCCGAAGCCGATCAGTAACCGTTCGGCACTGTTGCCGGGATCGGCCCGGACGATCTGGACTCTTACCGTGGCTCCGCCGGGAGAGGGCTGCCCGTCCGTCGTGACGGAGGCGGGGAGGCCAGCCTTGCGATAGGCCTTGACGAGTTCGGCCAGCAGACGATGTGCGGCCCTGCCCGCATCGGGATCGGACCGGATGTCCGGCGCCAGCGTCACCCGCACCCCAATGGCGCCGGGTATCTGCTGCGACCGCGCGGGCGCCATGCTGAGGTCATGGACGGCTGTGCCGGCGCACGCTGGCAACAACAGCAGGGCGCCGACCAGCGGTATCGCCGCTGCGCGCATCCGGCCGCTTCCCGCCATGGTCATTCGCCGCCACCTTCGCCGGCAAGGTCGACAGGCAATGCCTGGACGCCGGGCGCGTCCGCCCTTGCCGCCGCGGGCACGGGCGCAGGCACGCCGATGCCCGAGCGCGTCAGGCGAAATCCGAAGGCATAGACCCTGCCGTCAAAGGCGACATTGACCCTGATATCTGCCGGATGGCCGGCGTCCCGATCGATCGGCAGGATGACCATGCCACCAAAGCTGCTGCCGGGGTCGATCGTGGTCGTCTGTAAAATCTCGGTTCCCAACTGGTCCAGCGTGTAGTCGAGCTTTCGGTCGATGCCGCCGATTACCATCGCGCCGCCTGCGACCGCGGCCGTCGCGCCGATCACGCCGGGCGTATCGTCCTGCCAGTGAATGGCCTGGGTGAAGCCGCCGCGCGGGCCACGGACATGGCGATAATAGCTGCCCTGGTTCGATGCGGTGGATGCGACGCCTGCCAGCACGCCGGCGAACAGCGCAGTACCGATCTTCGCCTGACGTGCCTTCCGCTCGGCTGCTTCCGCCAGTTGCGCATAGGTGGGAACGGGTGTTGGAATGCCGTTCACGACAGCGGTGATATTTTCCATCCCCAGATTGGCGGGGCGGCCGTCATGGTTGAAGATGGCAATGGAAAAGGCGGCGCGTCCGTCTTCCACCGGCAGGGGCCGAATTTCGACGGTAGCCGTCGGTGATTTCAGGGAAATGGTCGCGCTGCCATGCTGATAGCGCGCCGTTTCCGCGCCAATCTGCTGTGGATAGAGCGTCATGGCCGGGGCAGCATTGGCGATAGTCGACACGCTGGCGAGCAATGCGGTCGCGACCGCGATCGGATAATGGTTCATGGTGAAGCCTTTCGAACAAGAAGACGCGGTGCGGATCCGGGGGCGAGGATCCGCACCGCGTCGGCGCTGGCCGTCCAGGGGGAGGAGCAAGGGACAACGGCCAGCGCAAAGGGGAAATTGCGGTATGCAATCAAGGGGACGGATCTGGCCGCAGGATGATCCGTGTCCAGCATCGCTCATCCTGCCGCATAACCGCCTCCTTGATGTCTGAGGCTGTTATCGGCTCGTCAGGCAACAGGAGTTGGCGACGATTGTAAATCTTTGTGACGCCCGGTCGGCTTTGGTGATGCGCAGGGTGCTGGCCGAGTTGGGTATCGCCATCTCGGTTGGGATCTTGATGGCACTTCAGATGGCAGGCGAGATCGTTGACGGGGAGTCCATGTTCGACTTACCGCACGCAGTGGACATCGTTGTCATGCTGGGAGGGCAGGGGTGCGCGTGCCGTCCGCGTCGACGACCGTGACATAGAACTGAGTGATCCAGGTGAACCGGTCGTTCCAGTTGCCCTTTAAAAGCAGAACCTCATTGCCGCTGCTCGCCGCATCGAAGGTGCTGGCGACCCGGAACATTCAATGTGCGACCGTGACGGTCAATCCGTGGCAGAGAAGCCCTTGCTTCAGGCGCAGGGACATATCTTCGATTTCACGATCCATCGATGGCGGCGGCCTTTTCTTGCCGATCATCTAGTAACAGTCTGAGTTGAGGCAATCATCTTGGTGAAGGTCGACCCTGGAGAGCTGCACCGGATCCTCCATCGCGACGCATCGATCAAACGCCATACCGGTGTCGCAGCGATTGTAATCCCTTGCTGGGCGGCCACGAAGGTTCGCAACGAGCAAACGGCAGGTTCCGAAATAAGCTGCCGTTAGAAGCCCGAGCGGTGAACGACGCATTTTGGTCGGTTGCCGACTCCGAACGACCGTCAGCTATCCACGCATCCCGGCTCCGAACCGGACAGTCGCCTACCGGCCAATCGCGGTCATTTACATGCGAGATACCCATTCAAGCTGCTGGTCGCAGGCGGGCCGTTGATTGAGGGAATTCTTCGTCGAGTGATGGGCCCAACCAAAATCCATCAAGCGTTGTGCAGGGGAGGATCAGTGCTGCGCAAGCGGGGAGGGTTTTACACTGAACCTGCCTTCAATGCGTAGCCCGCCCGTGGCGGTCTCGCGTCGCCATGTAGCGTAGAGCGAATTGAGCGTGCAACGTGGCGTCGATTGTAATGTCCTCAGGACTTGCTCGCATCATGAGTCGGCCGGCCGTGGTTTTGGCAGCATTGAGCGCAATTGCCGGAGTTCCGCGTCTTTGGCTTCCAACGCAGCCTCCAGCATGATGATACGATTGAGCAACTGGTTGATCACGTTTCGCAGCTCGGCCTTGCCGCTCGTGCTTTGTGGTTTAGCCTTCGGCGGCTTCGGAGCTTCATCGAACAAAGCGAGAAGTTTGGAGCATCGATAGGCCGTCGCTCGACTGACCCCCGCCTCGCGCGCAACATTGGTTATGCTCAGCTTGCCATTCGTCGCGGTGCCTTTGCCGTCGCGCAAGCGGTTATAGGCGTCAAGCAGCGCGACGGTGGCTTGCGATTTCCGGGGAGGGTTCGCTTTCGTCGTCATCGTTCGACCTGTTCCAGCAACTGCCTGTAAATATCGATCTGTGCCTCAATGGCGTGTTTCTGGATCGGGCTGATGTTCTTGCCATTTTTCATGGTCTCGGCATCTGCGATGCATGATTGCAGAGCCAGCACATGCCGCCTCGCCACCACGCTGTTCGGACAACGAGCAGGCTGGCACCTCGTAAATGCCGGCTGCGCCTCAGCTCCTTTCACCTTCAAGCAGAGGGCGTGGTCGGCATAGAAGAAGCAGTCGTTGATATAACCCGGATGAAGCGTGACGGCGGTGTTCGAGAGCATTTTTGCGCGGCGCCGATCATCAACGACCGTGCCGGGCAGATCTCCGATCTTGTTTCTGATGCTTGTAAATTCGGCGACGAGTTTCGATCGCATGGGGCCGCCTGGATTGATCCCTGCCTTCCAGTCCTCGTACATCTCGACGATATCGCTGAGCTGAGCGAGGCGACGTTCCTCTTCGATCTCCGAACGGAAGCCGGATTGGGAAGTGCCCGCATAGCCTTCGAACATCATGGCGCTCGCGTGCCCATATTGTATCATGCCCGCGATCACGCCGAAGGGCTGACTGGCGATGTACCATGCAAGGGTGCGGCGGAGCTGACGCGTGCGCCACCGCCAGGGTTCATCACCCTCGTCCGGGATATGATAAAGTGCCAGTATGCGGTCGGCTTCGGCGGGCGCCGCCGCTGCCATTTCTTCGGCGAGCCGGCGACACTCTTTGGCAAAGTAATTCAGGTATACGGTCGATTGATGCGCCGTAAGCTGGACATTGCCCACCCCCCGAATCAAGGCCGGTTTGAACAGGGGCTCATCATCTCGCGGCGCTTCCGTTCGATCGGCGCTGTTGTGTAGATAGTCCTGCAACCGTATTGCTGCCAATACGGCCCTGGCAACAGGCTCTATCACGGTCCAGCGATGTTCAGCGCCGTCGACGTTTTTACGGGTTTTGAAGATTCTTCCGACGAGTTCGTAGCCCTTAACCTTCCCATGTTCGTCGCGCATGAGTCTGAGGCAACCACGCTTGAGCGCGGCCGCTTCCTCGCCGCGCATTCCTGATAATAGGCCGATTACGAGATAGCACGCGGCTATCGCCGGTATGAAGGTATAACGGCTGCTGAAGCTGGGAAGATGCGACCGCCACGCAATGTTTGTTCCTGGCATGCTGGCCCAACCACTGCTTGCGCCTGGGCGCTCGGTTCCGAGTTGCGAGATTGCCTTCTCGAGCATAGCTGAGCGTGCCTTCAGCACTGCCACGCCGAGGCCGCTGGCCTTGCAGATTTCTGGCCACGCGGGTCGACCATCTTGGGTCGCCGGTACTCCAGAGCCCGATGCTTCAAGCGCATCCAAATAAGCGCGCAGGCGCTGGTCGCTTAGTTTCGGTGACACTCTCTGCCGACGCGCGGCGATGTTGATGCCAGCTATACGATGTCGGGCGATAAGATCGTCGATCCCATGATGGACGTAGAACATGGCCCACCGCAACGCCGGCGCGCTAATGGCTTCCGGTATTCGCGGTGTGACATTTTCTCGGCCACCCCGGTATCCCGCGATCCTAGTCGCTGAACGGTTACCCCAAGGAGCTATCTCGATTCCCCGGAACGACAGGGAGGGCGTATAGAGCGCAAGTCGCCGTACGCAGAGGATCTTGTAGACAAGAGTTGCCGGTGCGAGGTGCCGCTTCGCGGACAGCCACTGATCCAGCCAAGGCTGATCGATCTCGTGGAGTCGAAGTCCGGCTTCCCGCACTTCTTGTAGAAAATGCCGGATTATATTGCCGACCTGCATCAGCGAACCAGGTTTCAGGACGCCGAGGCGGCCGCGCACATTGTCTCGGGAGTCGTAGTTTAAAGACAGGAACAGGTATTCTCGTATGAGCTCCCGCTCATCAGCATCGGCGATCCGACCGAAGCAGATACAGGCTTCATGGGCCTTTGTCGGCCGCGCGATGGCACATTCGAGCAGCCACTTATCGTCCCCGACCAGAGAGATATTCTGCTGCTCACGGCCACTCACGACCATCTGGGGCGGAATCACCAATGCCGAACGGTCAATCCGCCAAGATGCTTCGGCACGTTCCAGAACCCGACGCATGTTCAGCCCCGCTGAAGATGTGGCGGCAGCGCTGGCGCCACAGCGGCATTTTCCGCCGTGGACCGAGCCTGTTCGATATCGCCAGCGTCGAACACGGGGAGTATCTGTACCATAATTCGATTATGGTCGGCGCTGTAGCGCTCGTGCCACTCCGCTTCCGTCATGACGGCGCGCCGTTCAGCTAGCCATGTCAGATAGGTCAGCAATGCAGGCAGTTTTCGTGCGGTGAACACTGCATTCGAGCAATGGAGGCAGCCGGTGAACGCGGTGGCGCAGGAGCCGTTGTCGTTCCGCCCAAGAGGGCTCGACCAAAAGCCGGAACACATGCCAAGGAACGTATCGGCATCGCCTGAGACCAACGACGCGACCGCGCCTGCGTCGAGCTTTTGGTTTCCGATCGAGAGGCCGGATGCGAGCGCGCTGACTTCCTCCTTCGGTGGCAGGACCAACGGCATCATCGCCATGTCGAACAGTTGACCTTCAGCGACCGCTACCGAGCGTGCATGCTCTTCTCGAAGCCCGTCCACCGCGGCATAATGCCGAGCGGCAACTGGCTTCGAGTGATCGCTCGCGAAGCGCCGAAGGTGGCCTGTGTGGCGCAAGTAATTGTCCCGCTTCACCGTCTTCCTTAGCCGGGCGGGAACGATCTTGGTTATCGGCTTGCCCGCTTCGTCGACGAGCCCAAGGCTCCTGATCGCGGCATAGAAGTTGTGGGTAGAAAGGCTGAACCGCCGCCAGCTCGGCAGTCCGGCTGCAACGAAGCCCACCCACAGGTAATCCGCATTCGGGTCCCCTCGATCGGCCATTCGCTCGGCGGCGGGTCGGGATAGTTCGAGGGCAAGGCGAACGAGTCCGCCGGGCGTATTAATTCCACCATCACGCACGCGTTCGCGCTTGATCTTCGCGCGGGGGCCGCCTCGTCCCTTTGTGTATTCAATGGAGACGTACCCTCTCGCGGGGTTCTTCAGGCAGTCGCGCCGCAGGGTCCGCAGGCATTCTATCGGCATTTCGACCCGGAGCGCGATGGCGATGATGAAGCAGATCGCATCAGGCAGGGTCAGAACGAGAAGATCGCTGGCCGCGGCGATGGCAACCTTGCGATATTTGAACATGTCGAACTCGCTTCGAGCGGGGCGCGTGCCGTCGGCGACCCTCAGGAACACATTCTCAAAGCGGCTCCTCTCCGGCTTGTTTCGCAAAGCTTCGATCTGCTCGCGGCCCGACAAGATCCTTTCGCGTGTAGCTACCACGCTGCGATCAGCGGCGTCTTTCAGGACGCGAGCGACGAACGGTGTCAACGGTTCGCGGGGCCGTAATGCCGTTCCGTTGTGCCGGCTCGTGAAGTTGATCCGCGCCTTCAGATCCGGACGAAGCAGATCAGGGTTTCGTTCGTCTATCGCGCGAAGGCCGTGAACAAGGCAACGGAACCGGGAGTATTGACCCCGAACGTCGCAGGCATCGATGTCAGCGGCCGTGATCACGCGAAGCCCCCCGTTGAGGCGCCCGCTGGAGGACAGATGTTTCCCGAGCGGGATCCAGCTCTGTCGATACTGTTCGACACTCGGGACGGCCAGGCCGGCGAACAGCTCGTTCATCATCGGCCCAAGGTACAAGGCAAGATCGCGACCCAGGCCTTCGTTCCCCACCTCGTGCAGCAACCAGGTCATTTCGCGCCCGACACCGTCACGATGATGATAGGCTACGATCGCGTCGGCTCGCGGCTCCTCATCCTGCTGCGGAGGTAAATCGCGGAACGAGAGGCGAGGGCGACCCACTGCTAGAAGAAGCCCATCAGACGAGAGTCCAGCGCCTCGGCCGCCTGATCTACGATTTCGAAGGCTTCATCGAGGTAGGTGAGATATTTTTCAGTGGTCAGGACGCTGGCGTGACCCAGCCATCGCTGGACCCGGCGCAAGGGGTCGCTGACAACCTTCATGTAGATTTCCTCGGTTCGATCCGGGACAGATCGATCGTCGAGCCTCATCACTTCCGCTTTGACGAGGTGTGTAAGCCAGTAGACGGCAAAGGTATGCCGGAGGGTATGGGGCGATACGTGTAGGTCCCAGCCCATGTCCTCCGACAACTTCTTGCTGGTACGCCGGAATATCGACTGCCATGCCGCGGGGGTGAGGGCTTGGCCGTCCTGCGCCAGCCACAATGCTGCCGGCTGCGCACTTTCCAATGGTGCGCCCGATCCGGGCAGCAATAGGAGGTTGCGTCGTTCGTCGATGCGCAGAGTCGCCAGTGATCGAGGGCGCCGCTCGCCCTTGATCAAAACGCGTTGCCCGCCTGCAAGCGTGCCGATGAGCGGCTGCCGCATGGTCCGGACCCCACCCGCGCGTCGCCAGCGATCGACCAACTGGCTCCGCTCCTCGCGAATATAAGCGTCGATGAAGTTACTGGCTACCCGCCTCGGGAACGGCACTGATCGAGGTTTGCGCCCTTTGGTGATTCTGGCGGGCAGGTCGATCATGGTGCTGCGACAGCCGTGAAAGACGCGGGCGTTCGTCGTCGGAAGCTCACCGATCAGAAGGCTTGCGCCTTCTTCGAGCCTAACCCCTGTCGTCACAAGCAGCTCGGCGAACGCGGCATCGCGCATCGGATTCCGCCGGTGAGTGATGCCGTTCGCGTAACCCCCACCGAGCAGGCCTTGGTCTCGGAACAGAACGTAATCCTCGAGCGGGATCATGCGGATCGTATCTTCGGCAACCGCGCCATCACGGCGGAATCTGGTTTTCGGCGCAACTGATATCAGTCCTGCGTCCTCGCTGGCGGCCCATTGATAGAACCGCGTTAGCGCCGCAGAGGTGCGCTTCCAAGACGATCCCGATAGTCGGAGCTCGCCCGGCCCTTCGAGCCGAAGGCTGCGATATTTCCCTACGTCGGCACTCGATGCGTCGAGTAACGACTTTGAACGCGCATCCCGCAGGTAACGGGCAAAGACCTGAAGATCTCGAGCATAGTGGCCTGCGCTGGCAAGGGACACGCCATCGGATCGCAGGAACGTGATGAACGAATTGACTTCTACAACGGGGCTTCCGTCGGAATGAAGGAGAGAAGGGAGATTTGTTTCGGGTAAGTATTTGATTGCGTCCTGCTTTATGGAGTCATCAAGCGCAGGCCGGATCATCGTCCCATCAAGAAGTATAGGCTCGACGCCGAGCCAAGGATCGAACGGGAAAAGATGCACTGAACCCTCGACATGACACTGGGCGTTTCCATTTTATTGCCCCGACCCGATCGATAATGGGACAATATCCTTATCCCGTCAAAGGGAATGGATCGTCTCAATGGCGACATAATTCTTCTGCGGCGCGATCAAGCCGGACGAAGTCATCGACCTGTCGGCTGACGAGCTTCGTATCATTGTGCTGATGGAGGCGCGCGCGGCGCCGCGTTTGCGCAACGTGCAGGGTCTATGGCGCAAGCCGGTATTGGGCCATCGCGGCGCGACACCCCGACCCGGCAGCATCATTGAGTTCATCCGCGAGCGGGGACTGCTCCCACCGGTCGAGATCGATCGGATCGTGGAAAGCGCGCCAGGCGAGCTTCTGGATTTCCAGGCTGCCCAGGCCGCCCTCCCCGTCGAGAAGCGGACGCCGATGGGCGACTGGCTCCGCGATTTCCAGCGCGCAGCGGAGGCGCTGCGCACCACGGCACGCCTGCCAGATGTGCTCGACCGCGCACGCGATGAGCGTGCTTTCAACCAGGGAGGACCGCATGCCGCGCTATAACCACCTTGTCACTATCGCCTTCAGCATCGTCTCGGACGACGAGCGCGGCGAGGATTTCACGCCTGCGATGCTCAAGGAGGGATTGTTCGCGCGGATCCGTGACCTCGACAGCAGCACCGAAGGGGTCGAATGGCTCGAAGCGGTTGGCGCCCCCTGCGATACCTATGAGGAGGAGCCGCTTATGCTCTCCGATCCCTGACACCAGTGGCGCCTGCCCAATCGGTGCACGGCGTTGGACCATGGCAACCTTGTCGGCGATCTTGAGCACAGCGCGCGGGAACCCGGGAAGAAACACCAGCATCCTCGACGCTGACGATGCCACCTCACTCTGCGATCGTTTTGCCGCCGAGGTCGTCCGGGCTCGGTTCGGGGATGCCGGTCTGTTCATCTCTCCATGCCCGACGGACGGGCGGCGCAGCGGAATGGTCTGGAACCATAAGCTCCGCCTTCGATGGTCCACCTGTGCGGACGTTGCCCGCCTGTGGTGGTGACCAGCTGTGATGACGGGTTCGGCGCGATGCAGGCTTGAGGGCTATGACGCGGCGATCATTCAGCGAGCGGCAGCGCAGGCCGTAGTCCCAGACCTCACCATCAGCGGCTGCGAGGGGGATGTTGGGCTCATCGTCTCAACCGACAGCCTCGCCGCCAGAGGATGCGGCACATGGGCGGTCGCGAGGGCCTGGCAACCCTGTCGCAGCGGGCCGTGTTGCCGCGTGCCGCGGCTGCCCGCTCCACCCCGCCACGACAGGGTTTCCCTCGGCTGCGCCTCGGTGCCTGACCCTCTCAATCGACCGCCCAGGAGGTGCGCATCCGGCGGAGAGGCCGCCGGTTCAGAACCGAAAGGCAAGCCATCATGTCCACCTCGCTAGCAGCCGCATTGGCGGCACTGGAACTGGACCATCTCGAACCTGCCGCCGAAGAATTGTCGGGCATGGCGCCACCGCCGACCGAGGCGCTGGAGCAAACCGTCACTGCCATCTGGAGCGACCTGTTCACAACGATGACCAACACGTCGATCGAACGCGACATCGAAGATCTCGGCTGGAGCATGGTCAATCTCTTCCACCGCGCCGCCGCCAAGAAGCACGGGCTTGTCGATCGGTTGACCGACGACATCCGGCTCCTCCTGGCCGAACAGGACGGCTCGGAGATCAGCACCAACGATCTGGAGGAGAAGATCGACCTTGCCAAGAAGGTCGAGGAATCCGCAGGCGCCTTCGAGGTCATGCGCGACGTCGCTGCCGCTCACTATATGCGCGAGACAGGCCGGTCCTGGGTTCCTTCCTCCGGCAATCGCATTTCGCTGGGCGTCACTGCCGCGATCGTCGACGGCAACGCCTTCCTCCGCGCGCGTCGCGAACGTCGCCTCGAGGCCAATACTGCCAGTGGCACGCCGGTCGTGTTTGCCGGTGGCCGACTGACCTTTGCCAACGACGCCGATCTCAAGACCTTCGCCGACAACCTGCTGGCGACCCTCAACAAGGTCCGCGCCCATGTCGGCGACATGTATCTCGTCCATGGTGGTGACATGAAGGGCATCGAGCGGCTTGCCGCTTCCTGGGCCGAACAGAAAGGCATCCAGCAAGTGCGGTTCGGCCTCGACCGCAAGCTGGGCGACCGCGCCGGGTTCCGCCGCAACGAGCAGATGCTCTCGCTCAACCCCCGCTTCGTCATCGCCTTCCAGGGCAATGGGGTGACCGAACGGCTCGTGATCGAGGCGAAGGCCCGCAAGATCCGTGTCGTCGATCGGCGCGGGCCGCTCGGCGCCCCGCCGGCATCGCTCGATGCCGAGCGCCGTCAGCGATCGCGCTGACGGCAAGGGGGCACCCTCGCGTGGGTGCCCTCCCTTCTTCCAGGTCTCCTGTGGAAAGGTGCCGGCCGACCAGAGGGGAGGTTGCGATGGCGTGGATCGGCCGGGCGGCATTGCCGATCCGTCCTCAACCCCCTTCTGGAGACAAGTAATGGATCATGCAGCACCGCTTACGCCGGTCAGCATCGACTGGGAGGCCGTCATGGCACGCCACGCCGCTTATGAGGCGAAGGCCGCTTCGCTCATGCCGTTGAACAAAGCTGCGCTGTTCGATGCGCTACATGCTGTCGGTATCACCTTGGTCACCGTGGCTTTCGACGGTGGCGGCGATTCCGGTCAGATCGAAAGCGTCGATGCCGCCGCCGGCGATGCACCGGCGGATCTGCCCGAAGCGCAGATCGCTCTGCTCAAGGCAAAGCCGGACGGATGTGGCATGGAGACGACGATCATGTCGGTGGCCGACGTGATCGAAGACCTTGCCTATCAACTCCTCACCCAGAGCCATCCGGGCTGGGAGAATAATGATGGTGCCTATGGCGAGTTCAGCTTTGACGTCGCCGCCCGAACGATCACGCTCGATCACAACGACCGCTACACAGCGGTCGAATCCTTCGAGCATCAATGGTGAGGAGGGTGTGATGGGACATTGTTATCACCACGCGCTGTCGTCGGTTCGTAAATGGGGCGGCGTGGCCGAGGACTATCTGCCGCTCCATCAGTGGTTCGATGAATCGAAATCCATCACTGCCGATTATCGGCATCGTGCGCTTCGGCACCATGCCGAAGGCATCTTCATGCTCGAGCGCTTCTTCGGCGCCACCATCACCCTATCGACGGGGCGCCAGGTGCCGGTTCGCCTGATCGGCGAGCAGCACGTCATGGAAGACCTTGGCTTCATTCCGAGCTTTGTCGATTGGGTTCGGTGCATCCAGCCCAAGCCCTGGATGGGGCGTGCGCAGCCCATCCATACCGTTGTCGATCCATTTGCCGTGGCCGATGGCGACGCCGCCGAGCCCGCTTCAGCGTAAAGGCCTCACATGTTACGGGCGCCGACCCGTCGCAGCCGGGCTGGCGAGCGTAGCGCGGAAGATCACCTCGTCTGCGGTGCGGGTGCCTCGGAGGCTATACCGTGATCTGGCGCAGGCGGGAGGATGGCATCCGACCATCATCCTTCGCGCCTGTCGATCCGCAAGGTCAGGGCCGGCGCCAGACAGCAGGACAAGGCCGTCGGGTCTGGGTCGGGTTTCCGGTCGCGCTATACGTGCCCTTGTCGCTGACGCTGGAGGCCCAAAAGGTCGGGGGAGATGGGGTGAGCTTTTCCGCCCTGGTTGGGATCGTGGGGCTGACGGGGCGGGGATAGACGACCTTCGGCATGGTTTCCGACAGATCGTGTCGGCAGTGAGGAATAATCCCTTCTTATTCACCTGTCCCCTAAGTCGGCCGTCCAGCGTCTCCAACCCGCGATCCTTCGGGCCGAGTTGCCGTGTGCCACGGCTGCCCGCACCACCCCTTGTCTCGGGGTTTCCCTGCGCGCTGGCGCGCTTTGGTGGAGACGCCGTCCTGGCCGCCTTTTTCGGGGATCAGTCGAAGGGATCATCCCTCGGCCGACAGAAAAGGAAACCTCGACATGCAGAACATCGTCATCCTCGCCGGCAACGTCGGCGCCACCCCCGAAGCCCGCACCACGCAGGGCGGCACCAAGATCACCCATTTCAGCCTCGCGACCTCGCGGCCCAAGCGCGACAGCGACGGCAAGGTCATCAAGGATCGCGACGGCTACCGTGTCGAAGACACCGAATGGCACCGGATCACCTGCTTCAACGGCGTCGGCAAGACCGTCGAGGAATATGTCGACAAGGGCATGAAGGTGATGGTCCGCGGCCGCATCCACTACACCAGCTGGACCGATCAGGACGACATCAAGCGCTACGGCACCGAGATCATCGCCGACGAGGTGACCTTCCTCACCCGCGCCCGTCAGGCGTCCGAGCAGCAGCAGGGCGAGCGGGACCTCCCGATCGATGACGACATCCCCTTCTGAGCGGATCCCGAAAGGCCCGGCGGTTCAGACCGCCGGGCCTTTTCTGACGGTCACTGCAATCAACTGTGCCTTGCAGTAGATCCATATATCCAATAATATCGATATATGGAAAATGATTCTGCGATCCTGGCTCTGGGCGCGTTGGCGCAGGGGACACGGCTTGATGCCTTCCGGCTGCTCGTCCGTCACGAGCCCGATGGCCTCGCCGCGGGTGACGTCGCCCGGCAGCTTGGCATTCCGCAAAACACGATGTCGTCCCACCTGGCCGGTCTCGCGCGGGCGGGGCTGATCCGGGCTGAGCGCCATAGCCGGCAGATTATCTACCGCGCCGATCTCGATCGGCTCAAGGCGCTGACCCTGTTCCTGGTCAAGGACTGCTGCGGGGGCAGAGCTGAATTGTGCGAGCCGCTGATTGCCGAACTTGTTCCTTGCTGCTGAGACCTGACATGACCATCGATATCGTCATTTACCATAACCCTGCGTGCGGGACGTCGCGCAACACGCTCGCGATGATCGAGAATGCGGGCATCGAGCCCCACATCATCGAATATCTCAAGACGCCGCCGAACCGGTCCCGTCTCGTGTCGCTGATCGGTCGGATGGGCATCACACCACGGGCGCTGCTTAGAGAAAAGGGTACACCCTATCTCGATCTTGGTCTCGACAATCTTGCCCTGAGCGATGACGAACTGGTGGACGCCATGGTGGCGCACCCCATCCTGATCAATCGCCCCATCGTCGTGTCGCCGCTCGGCGTCAGGCTTTGCCGCCCATCGGAGGAAGTGCTCGATCTGCTGCCCGGCACCCATCGCGGGCCGTTCACGAAGGAGGATGGTCAGCGAGTGATCGATTCCGATGGGAAACGGATCCAGCCATGACTGTCCTGGACGCCTCATCGAGCGTACCTGCCGCCCCCGCGATCAGTCGCTTCGAGCGTCTCCTCAGTCTGTGGGTCGGGATCTGCATCCTCGTCGGCATTGCGCTTGGCTATGCGTTGCCGGGCTTGTTCGCCGTGATCGCGTCGGCCGAAGTCGCACGGGTCAATCTGGTCGTTGCCGTGCTGATCTGGCTGATGATCGTGCCGATGCTGCTCAAGATCGATCTTGGCGCGCTTGGCTCCGTGCGCCGGCATTGGAAGGGCGTCGGCGTCACCCTCTTTATCAACTGGGCGGTGAAGCCGTTTTCCATGGCTCTACTCGGCACCATCTTTCTGGGATGGCTGTTCCGTCCGTTGCTCCCGGCGAGCGACGTCAGTTCCTATATCGCGGGGCTCATCCTGCTGGCGGCGGCGCCCTGCACGGCCATGGTCTTCGTCTGGTCCAATCTGTGCGATGGCGATCCGACCTATACGCTGAGCCAGGTCGCGTTGAACGACATCATCATGGTGTTCGCGTTCGCACCGCTGGTTGGCCTGCTACTGGGCGTGGCTTCGATTGCGGTGCCTTGGGATACACTGCTGATATCGGTGATGCTCTACATCGTCGTCCCGGTGGTCGTCGCGCAGATTGCGCGCCGCATGATGTTGTCGTCAGGCGGTCAGCCCGCGCTCGATCGACTGCTGGCGCTGCTCGGGCCGGTCTCGCTGGTCGCGCTGCTGACGACGCTCATTTTGTTGTTCGGCTTTCAGGGGCAGGCGATCATCGCCCATCCGCTGGTCATTGCGCTGATCGCGGTGCCGATCCTGATCCAGGTCTATTTCAACGCCGGGCTCGCTTATTGGTTGAGCCGACGGTTTGGCGTGGCCTGGTGTGTCGCCGCGCCGGCGGCTTTGATCGGCGCCTCTAACTTTTTCGAACTGGCCGTCGCGGCGGCGATCAGCCTGTTCGGCCTGAACTCCGGCGCCGCGCTGGCGACCGTGGTTGGTGTGCTGGTCGAGGTGCCGGTCATGCTGTCGGTGGTGCGGATCGTGAAGGCGACGCGTCCCTGGTATGAGCATCGGGTCGCGGCATGAACCTTGTCCGGCTCGATCCTGAGCAATTGGCCGCTCTTGCTGACGCGCTCGAGGCGGCCAGTCTTCCAACCAGCGACCTCGAAGCCCCTGACCGCCAATTCTATCGGTTCGAGGACGCAATTGGCATGGTTGGCTATGGTGGTCTCGAAGGGCGTGGGCCGGATCGCCTGCTACGCTCGGTGGTCGTGACGACCGAACGCCGAGGCACTGGTCTGGGTGGCATATTGCTGGGGCAGCTCGAACACGCCGCTGCCGATGGCGGGGCAACATCTCTCTACCTCCTCACCACGACGGCCGAAGGCTTTTTTCGCCGCGCCGGCTACATGCCGGTCGAGCGGACGAGGGCGCCCGAGCCGATCGCCAACTCGGCGGAGTTTCGCTCGCTGTGTCCGGCCAGCGCGGCCTTCTTGTTTAAGCGGATTTGTTGATGTCCCGTCTGCGCACCCTTTCCGATCCCAATCTCGTGCCGGCGCTGGATGCGGCGATGATCCAGGCCGATCTGGCTGCGGGCCTCGGCCCGCTCGATCCGCCTGCGCGCATCCTGCTGCTCTACGGTTCGCTGCGCGAACGCTCGTTCAGCCGTCTTGCCGTCGAGGAAGCCGCACGTCTCCTCATCCGTTTCGGGGCCGAAGTGCGGATATTCGATCCTCATGATCTCCCGCTGCCCGATCAGGTTCGCGGCGATGATCATCCAGCGGTGCATGAACTGCGCGCGCATGCGCTATGGTCGGAAGGGATGGTCTGGTGCAGCCCTGAGCGTCATGGCCAGATCACAGGCATCATGAAGGCGCAGATTGACCATCTGCCGCTTGAATTCGGCGGCATGCGCCCGACGCAGGGGCGGACCCTCGCCGTCATGCAGGTATCGGGCGGTTCGCAGTCCTTCAACGCGGTCAACACGCTCCGTCTTCTCGGCCGCTGGATGCGAATGTTCACGATACCCAACCAGTCGAGCGTGGCCATGGCGTTCAAGGAGTTCGACGAGAACGGCCGCATGCGCGCGTCGAGCTATTATGACCGCATCGTCGATGTGATGGAGGAGCTCGTCCGCTTCACGATCCTCACGCGCGGACATGCCGAGCAACTTGTCGATCGATATTCCGAGCGAAAGGCAGCAGCGGTCAGACGTGATGCGGCCAAGGATCTTGCCACACAGGCCGTCAGCTGATCGGCTCACGGATCGTTACGCGGCAGTCTCGTTGAGCATATTCTGGAGTGTTGCGATGCTCTCGATCACATCGTCGAACGCGGGCGGCGTGCCGAAGATCATCCCCGTCATCGCACGATAATCGCGCCGCAGATCATCGACCATGTCGCCTTCGGGGCATAGCGCAAAGCTGCCTGGCACGGCCGTCGCCAGATCGAAGGCGGGGCGGTTGAAGAACAGTCTGGCATGCGCCACGCAATCGCGCCCAAGCGCAGGATCGGCCAATGCGCGTTTACCCGCATCGGACTGCAGAAGTTCGTGGAGGTCATAATAATGGCGCGAAACGCGCTGGCCATTGCCACGCAGGGCCCCGCGGATCTCGAACCAGCGCCGCAGGCCGTGGAGGATGACCACCTTGTCCCAGAAGGTCCGCTCCGCGTCGACGATCGTGATATTGGCGATGGCGAGATCGATCCCCGGCACGTCGCTTTCGAGATAGGGCCGGACCGTATGTAATCCGTGGGGATCGAGCGCAGATTTTGCGCCGGACTCGATCTTCACGGCCTTGCCGACATAGGCGTCGACCGGCGTGACCGTGGGATAGCGTAGATAGAGCGCCTGCGCATCCTCGGGGTCCGGTTCGACGCGCCATTGCCCGGTTGCGATGCCCAGGCGGTCTGCGGCTTCACTGACGAGCCCGGCCAGATGGTCGTGCAGCGGTCCTTGAATATGCGCCTCGCAGGCCTCGCGGATCGCGTCGAGCGCAGCTTGCCGTTTCTTTCCGCTCATCGCCTCCAGTTCGGCGATCGAGGCGGTCTGGCCGAGATCGTCGCGAAAGACGGTGACGTCGATATCCTCTGAGAAGCGCCGGATAAGCCCGAAGCCCTTCGACAGCGAGGTGCCGCCCTTGAACAGCAGGCGCGGACCTGGCGGCAATCCGTTGAACAAGGCGTCGAGCGTCCAGCAGACCCAGAAATCCTTTTCGACATTCTGGGGCGTCGTGCCGATGCGCTGCGCGGTCGTCGTGAACAGGCCGAGACGGGTGTCGTCGTCGGCGCTGATGATGCGGTCATAGTTAGGGTTCATCATGCGGCCGATGCCTGGCTGGCGAGCAACGGCTTCAGATACGCCTGCATCCACGCCGGCACTGTCGAGAGACCATCGGCCAGATCGTCGCGCAGTATCTTGCCGTGCCGGGGGTCGTGCAGCAGCGCCATGAGCCGGCGGTGGACCGTGGCATCGTCCTGCGGGTCGCCGCCCATCGTATCGCGCAGCCAATGGAGGGCCTGCACGATCCGCATCGCTGGTCGCCCTGCCCAGAAGAGCTTGCTGGCGGCGGTCAGGCGGAAGCTGATGGTGAGATGGCCGAGATGGATCGTTTTCAGCCGCGCATCGGTATGAACGACGATCTTGGCCGGGACCGCATTGGTGAGACCCAGATCATTGGCGGCAGTCATGCCGTCGACCAGCACCCGGATCTGATCGCGGCGGGCGATCGCATCGATGACCTCGCGCGGATCGGGCGGGTTGCTCTGCCGGGTGAGGCTGTTGTGCCCGGGCTTGTCGTAGAGGCCGCGGTCGATACGGCGGAGCATGTCGCCAGCCACCAGACGTTGCAGCGTCTTGTCGACGGCATCGCGGCTGCCAAGGTCAAGGAAGTCCCCCGGCGTCCACACCGCTTTGGGTGCGCGCGCGTCGATTCGCTGAAGAATGGCGGCTTTGAGGTAGGGAGCATCATCGGCCATGTCCGAAATACCTATACAGATTTCGGACAAGTGTAAATCGGACCCGTCCGAAATTTGTAGACAGATTTCGGACAGTTTATCCCGTTCTGTCCCTTCGCGCCCTATCAGCGGCAATGGCCTGCCGCATAGCGCTGCCACCGCAGCACCGTGCCCGTCGCGA
This sequence comes from Sphingomonas naphthae, assembly GCF_028607085.1. Lineage (NCBI taxonomy): Bacteria > Pseudomonadati > Pseudomonadota > Alphaproteobacteria > Sphingomonadales > Sphingomonadaceae > Sphingomonas > Sphingomonas naphthae. Next base: position 40,391 of record NZ_CP117413.1, read on the forward strand.
TCATGGCGCAACTCAGGTCGCCAATCTCCGGCGCAGAGCACCAGGCCCCGGTGCGATCCCCTTTCGCGTTGCCGGTTGACCGACATTGGAGCCTCGGGCCGGCAACAAGGATATGGCCGGCGCCGCTTCTGCCCCGGGCGCCGCCCAGCAAGCGGACCAACGCGTCCCGCGCGGCGATACCGCTGGCGCGTGGGCAGGGTTGGCCCTGCCGGCATGAGCCGTCGATCTCGCGTGCCGCTATTCCGCCAAGGCGAATCCGTGGCCCCTCCCGGCACCAGACCGGTCCATCCCCGTCCCACACCCTGACGGGCGTGCAGCTGAATGTCTGCCCGGCGGGCACGACCGCAACCGCAAGAAGCAAGGCCGTGAACATCAGCGCCTGGACCGGGACGAGGCGTTCGTCATGCGTCGGGGAACAGCGGTAATGCACCCGCCATCGCGGCGGGCTCGTCGGCGAGAATATCATAGCAACGCAAACGCACCGCCAGATGGCGGGCAAGCAGCGCCACCGCACGCCGCCGTGCGGCCGCGTCACCGCAGCGGATATCCGTCACCAGCTCTGGCTCGGCTATGGCGAGCGAAACCTCGAGATGGAGGGTCAGGCTTTCTTCATCGACTCGGATCATGACCTGAAATAGAACAAACAAGGAACATTTATCAAGCGGCCGTTTGTTCCAGCGGTCACATTGCCTCACCCAGTTTTCGGACTGGGATTTATTGATCGAGTTTAAGACGAAGCGGGCACTAATGGCGACGACGCGCGTTTTGCGCGAACGATCCGCTTTGGATCATCAGGAAAACTCATGACGATTGCGAAAAGAACCCAGCATGCTCCTGGAGGTCGAGCATATGGGTTTGACAGCCTTCGTCAGGCGTCAGGGAGTGCGTGACGTCAACACGTTTGGTCCTCAGTCCCAAGAGACCCTTTCCTATCGCGACGCGTTGGTGGAGCTGAACGACCAGCTTCTCATGACCGAGGAACCTGGTGACCTTGCCTATGTAGCGGCCGAGATTCTTGGGCGGGCGATGGGGGTCAGCCGCGCCGGCTACGGCACGATCGACACAGTCAACGAAACAATCGACATCGAGCGAGACTGGAACGCGCCAGGGGTCAACAGCATTGCCGGGCGGCTCCATTTTCGCGAGCATGGCAGCTATATCGAGGATTTGAAGCGCGGCGACACCGTCCTGGTCACCGATGCGCGGCAGGATCCACGCACCGCGCAAACCGCCGATGTGCTGATCGCCATCAACGCCTTATCCTTCATCAACATGCCGGTGACCGAAATGGGGCGCTTCGTGGCTCTCCTGTTCGTCAATCATGATGACGTGCGTGACTGGTCGCCCGATGATCTGGCCTTCATGCGCGATATTGCGCAACGCACCCGAGTTGCTGTCGAACGGCGACGCGCCGAGCTTGACCTGCGCGAACTCAATGCCTCGCTGGAAGCGCGGGTTGCAGAGCGTACGCGCGAGCTGGAACAGGCCCATGAAGCGTTGCGCCAGTCCCAGAAGATCGAGGCTATTGGCCAGCTGACCGGCGGCGTTGCCCATGACTTCAACAATCTTCTCACCGTCATCGGCGGATCGGCGGATCTGTTACGGCGCAAGAACCTCTCCGAGGAAAAGCGCGAGCGCTATGTCGATGCCATTATCGACACCGTGGGACGGGCATCCAAACTGACATCGCAACTGCTCGCCTTCGCGCGGCGTCAGACACTCAAGCCCGAGACCTTCGATGTTGGACTGAACGTGCTGGCCGTGAGTGAGATTGTGCGTACGCTCGCCGGATCGCGGGTCGAGGTGGAAACGGACCTTCACTGCGACGCCTGTTTCGCCGACGCCGATCCCAGCCAGTTCGACGCGGCCCTCATCAATATGGCGGTCAATGCGCGCGACGCGATGAACGGTGAGGGCAAGCTCGTCATTTCCGTCCATCCTGTCGATGCGATTCCCGCGATACGCGCTCATCCGATGCGTCCTGGCAAATTCATCGCGGTCTCGCTTGCCGATACCGGCGGCGGGATCGCGCCCGACCAGCTCGAACGGGTATTCGAACCTTTCTATACCACCAAGGCCGTTGGGCATGGCACCGGGCTTGGCCTCAGCCAGGTGTTCGGCTTTGCCAAACAGTCGGGCGGGGAGATTCATGTCGCGAATGAAGCGGGCGTCGGCGCGGTTTTCACGCTCTTTCTGCCCCATGTACAGGCGCCCGATCAACCTGCCATTGCCGTCCCGATGGCATCAGGCACCAGCGATGGCGGCGGAATGCGCGTGCTGGTGGTTGAGGATAATGCCGAGGTGCGCCTGTTTGCGACACAGACGCTGGAGGAGTTGGGCTATCATGCTACCGCAGCGCCTGATGGCGCAGCGGCGCTCGCCCAACTGGCGCAGGACGCGAGGCGCTTCGATATCGTCTTTTCCGACGTTGTGATGCCCGGCATGACCGGGATCGAGCTGGGGCAGGAGATCGCTCGCCTCTATCCGCATCTGCCAGTGATCCTTGCCAGCGGATATAGTCACACGCTCGCTGAACAGGGGGCGTTCGGGTTCGAACTGCTCAACAAGCCCTATTCGATGGAGCAGCTCTCGATCGTGCTGCGCAAGACGGTGCGGTCCGGGGTGGGGCTGACCAGAGAGGCGGGCTGAAGAGGTCGGTGGCGAGGCCAGCTCCTAGATCCAGGCGGGCTCACCCCGCTCTTTGAGGCGCAATCCTTGGTCCGGCCGGCGGCCTAATGCGATCAACCCGTAAAGGGTCCGGTCGCTTGCGCTACGGCTTTTTGGCCGTTGGCAAAAAAGTGATCGCGGCCACCGGCCGAACACATCGGGCGCCAGTCGAGCGGGGATGAACCCGCCGGCTTGGCAAGGAGCCTCGATATGTTCACCGACATCAAGATCGCCCGCCTCCACGCGCTCGGCCTCTCGAAAACCCTCATGGTTGCAACGATGGTCATCGGTATCGGCACACAGTTCGCGGTCATTACCGCTGACGACTGCACTAGCGACGTCGCCATTCTCAACGAATATGATCCCTTTGGCTGACCGCAAGGGCGGGGGCGTGTGCCCCCGCCTATCGCCCGATATCGGCAATGACGAACGAGATCGCCACGCTGACCATGACCACGGCAAACAGCCGCTTGATGGGTTTGATCCGTATTGGATCATTCATCCAGCCATGGGCCTTAGCGCCAGCCAGGACGATAGAGAGGTGAATGAACGTGGCGATTGCCGCGCTGACCAGTGACAAGATCAGCGCACCGTGCAGGCTGAGCGCTGCGCCGCGCAGGAATTGCGGTGCGACCACGATGAAGAAGACATAGGCCTTGGGATTGAGCAGATTGATCATCGCGCCTGTCGCAAAGGCACGTCTGGCCGAACGGGCCTGCGGGGCGGGCGCGCTGCTCTGGTTCGATCCGCGCCAGGCATCGAATGCCAGCCAGAGCATCATCGCTGCGCCGGCGAGGCGCAATCCGGTCCAGAGCTGCGGCGCCGCCTGCAACAGGGCTGCAAGACCGATTGCTGCCAGCAGCCCATTGGCGAGCAATCCAAGCCCTATACCCCACACGGCCGCCAGACCGCTGCGTCGACCTTCCGTTGCCGCAAGACCTGCCAACCACGCCATGTTGGGACCAGGCGTCAGTTCGATCAGCAGGACAGCAAGGGCAAATCCGATCAGGTCCAAATACTCTATCCCTATTGCCTAAGTTCGCAGTTCATCCTTCTCCATCGTCTCTTTTGTGTGGATACTGCAATGCCGTTATCAGCGGTGCGTCAGCGGGAGTTTGGCGGGGAGGGCGGCAGACCAGGTCGCAGGCAGGGCGGCTCCGGCTGCGCCGGACCGGGCTCTAGGCGATACGCGCCCCAAGCCCCGTGCCGGGTCTTGGCCCATCCGGGTCACGATCCCTGCCGCGAACGTCAGGCCGGTCGCGGGCTTACGCGATCAAGCCACCGCAAGATGACGCTCGGCGCACTCCTGGCGCCGTTACGTAGATCAAAGATCTCGCGATCCTCGATCTGAACCCGGCAGACGGTAAAGGCCTGGCCGGGCATGCGACTATTGTCGGCCAACAAGGATGCGTCCGCGACCTTGATCGCCTCGGCGATTGCCAGTTGGGTTCTGGGAAACCGCTCGCGCAGCTTGTCCTCCGGCACGGCATGGCCGTTCTCCTGCACCCGCGTCTGAACGCGCCCGATCGAGAGCTGGACGCTCGCGAGCCCCACGAAGATGAGGAGCACGAAATAGCCCGCAGCCTGCATCTGGCGGATCTGATCAATCTTCGATTCAACCGTGCCATCTTCGCGCGGTTGCCAATGCGAGAAGACCGTCTCCATCGCGAACGGCACCTTGGCGTTCATGGCATGGCCCACAAAGGCCTGAACCCCTTGCTGGGAGACCTTCATCCAGCTCTGGTCGGTATCGCGCAAAGTCGCCGCCCAAGCCGGAAGCGCGCCGTCGCTGGCCTGCTCGGGCAGGATCGAGAGCATCATGCGATCGGCATTGACCAAGGGCATTTGCAGTTCGTCGGCAAGACTGCGCCGCCACATCGTCGATTTGCCTGAACCGTTGTGCCCGGCCAAGACGATCGCCAGCGGCTTCTTGCGTTTCTCCTGCGTCTCGCGAACTTGCCGGATCGCCGCGATCGCCGAGGTCAATCGACGGCCTGAAAGACGCCGTTGACGATGGCCCCGCGTTCGATCTTGCCATTGAGCTTGCGGATCATCACGTCGGGATTGTCGCTGTCGAGGGAATAGAGCGGCACATCTTTCTTGGCGCGCAAGGTCACGCCCGGCTTGGCCAGACGCTTGGCGACACGCTCGAGCGCCTGCGTGCTCAGCCTGATATTATGCTGGACCAGCGCGGTTGAGGGCGCGGGCGCCGTCACCGTCACGTCGCCAAAGCGCACCTTGCGCGACTTGCTCTTGCGCGCGCGGGGCTGAATGACTGCGTTCGTCGCCATGAAACTGCCCTCCTTTCGGCATGATGCGATTCTGCTGATACCAAGATAGCGTTTATGAACCCTGCTCGCTAGGGGCTGGGTCGGTTATGTGAGTATCCGCAGGGCTGCCGCACTGCCGGAAGCGGCACCCAGATCGAGTCCTTTCATGAGGCGCGGATCGGCGAGCAGAATATGCCACGGCCCGCCATAGCGCGGCGTAGCGAGATAAAAAGCGGCGCCATCGCAGCCGACCATCCGGCAGCGCTCCTGCCGATCGATCAGGCACATATTCGCGCCATAGCGTCCGGCCAGGTCGCTCAGATCGGCCCGCATCAGTACGTCGCAGCGGCGGCACCGGGTCCGGACCTGGATCTTGCGGTGACGCATAAGGCCGATGCTCGCGGTCCAGCGAGGCCAAAGCGGAATGATCTGTGCTTCCGGCGTCATGACAAGGACGATAGCGAACGCCGATCGCTTGCGTCCATCGTCGCTTTGCAAAATCGGCCAGACCGTTCAGCGCAATGGCAATCCGCCGAAACGACGGTCCCTTCCTGGCTTGGCGTCCTCGCCGAGGCACTTGCCCGCGCAAGCCCGTGGCCGGGCTTCTCCACTATCGTTGCGACCCTTCAGGTGCGCGGGCGCGCTATGCCCCGGCGGTCCGGTCGCCTGTCGGAAGGCCCCGATCGGCGGGGTCAGACAAGCGCAGGAACAATCCACCATGGCCGAGCCCAACAGCAGCGCGACACAGCCCCAATCGCAAACCCATGCGACCATCGCCATCCTCAATGACGGCTTTCGCCAGGCCATCCATAATCCTGGCCGCAACCGGGTCGTGATGACCGCAGGCGTCGCGGCCCTTATCGGCAACACCAGCCTGTTTCGCGGATTTCAGCGCCGCGCCGAATTGCTGCGTGCCGTGCGCGATTATGACACCTTCGGACCGGACGTTGATCCGCATGGCGAACATGATTTCGGGCGTTTCGCGTTCGCGGGCGAGACACTCTACTGGAAGATCGACTATTATGATCGCGACCTCGTCTATGGCTCATCGGATCCCACCGACCCCGATCTCACCACTCGGGTGCTGACGATCCTTCTCACCCACGAATATTGAGCTATCATGGCCCCGGCATTGCCGGGGCCACCATGTCACGAAGGGATTCGTAGATGAGCCAGCCTGTAACCCAAGCGCTCGACCGCTTGTTCGATCTGGCCGCCTCCGACACCGGCCAGGCCCGCCGCGCCGCCAATTTCCTTCTCGCCTGGTGGAATGCACAGGACAATGGCGGCTTCGACCTTGCTGACCTGTTTGGCGTCGATCATGCGGTTGCTGCCGACATGGCCATCGTCTTTGCCTATCTTGGCGGCCATCATGGCGCGATCTATCCCGACCAACTTGGCTACAAAGACAGGATCGTGGCGCTTGTCGAGCAATGGCGGCTGACCGTGCCCGCCGCATAGGTGCGGCGAGCTGGCCAGCGAGGGTTCCAGCTTCATCGACTTCTGTGCCGCGTCCCGCTTAGCAGGACTGCGACGTCTTTATACGCCGATCCCCCCGGTCAGGGGGATGGCTCTGAAAAGTCTGCTTGAGCAGACTGTCTCCCGTCATCGACGCCGTTTCGATCGTGCTCCCGGCTTTGTGTCAGAGGGGAGGGCGGCTGACCTTTGGGCAGCCTGCGCTTTTGCGCGTGGGTATCCCGGCGCCCGCTGACGCTCGGCGCCTGCTCATTTGTGGAGACATCCCATGGCCGACTATTTTTCCCGTCATCCCGATCACGCCTTCCTGTTCGCGTTCGTCTGCTTTGCGATCACCGTCTATCTGTTCCGCTATGTCGGCCCCGGCATCGGCGGCGGCGGCGACTGGTCGGCGCGCGACCATTATGAGCGCAATCTGCGCGATGGGCCCGACGACTATGAGTCCTGACGCCGGAGGCAAGCGCACGCCGATGCGCACCATTGTCGTCAGCCTGCTCAAGGGCGGGGTCGGCAAGACCTTCCTCGCCACCCATCTTGGCTGGTTTCTGGCAGAGGAGCCGGGACGGCGGGTCGCCTTCATCGACCTTGATCCCCAGGGCAGTTCGACCCGCAGGCTGGCAACCGAACGGCAGGCGGGCTTTTCCGCCGATCTGTTCGATCCCGATGCGGCATTGAGCGCGGTGAGTGCGCCGGGCCTGGCGGTCTTTGCCGCCGACCCGCGATTGCAGATGATCAAGGCGGCGCAGGATGTGCGGGATTTTCTCGGTCGCTATGCGGCCTTCGGTGAGCATTTCGACCATTGCGTTGTCGATACCGGCCCCAAATGGGATGAACTGACCTTGAGCGCGATGGTAATCGCCGATGCCGTGATCGCACCCGTGCAGGTCGCCGAGGATTCCATCGAATGCGCCAAGATTCTGCTGACCGCGCTCAAAAAGGCCGAAGGCGCGCGCGGCGGTCGCAAGGTCGATTTTCTCGGTCTGCTGCCCTCGATGGTCAATCCATTCGACCGGCGCGAGATGGACAATGCGATCAAGCTCACCCGGGCGGTCGGCGAGGCGATGATGTTTCCCGCCTTCATCAAGGCGCGCCCGACCTACAAGCATTCAGCCGAAAATCATCAGCCCGTGTGGCGCGAGACAGGAAGCGGCGCGAAAGCCGCGGCCGAGGAAATCCGACCGATCCTCGCCGAGATCGTTCGCCGGGTCGATGCGCGCCTGCCGAGTGCCGCGTGATGGGCAAGTTCGATCAGCGCGCCGAAGAATTCGGACTGCTCGTCGGTCTCCACGACAGCGCGCGGCGCGTCGAGGACATGCCGCTCGACTGGATCACGCCCGATCCGGGCAATCCGCGCCGGACGTTCGATGAGGCAGAACTCAACGATCTGGCGGCATCGATCGCCGCGCGCGGTGTCCTGCAACCGATCCTCGTTGCGCCGAAAAACGGCGACGGCCTGCATGTTATCCGGGTCGGCGAGCGGCGCTTTCGCGCGTCGCGTCTCGCCGGACGAGAGACGATCCCCGCGATCGTCATGGCGGTGGTGAACCGCGCCGATACGCTTGCCGATCAGATTGTCGAGAATGACCAGCGCGCCGGGCTAACACCGCACGATCTGGCGACCGGGATCGAACGCATGCTGGGCGCCGGCGTTACCCAGGCCGAGATTGCGCGCGCGCTTGGCCGGTCCAAGCAGTTCGTGTCCCTATATGCCGCCTGTGCCGACATGGCGCCCTGGCTGCGCGCGGCGATCGACCGGATGCCGATCCGTTTGCTCTACGATCTGCACCGCGCGGCCCGGACCTATGGCGATGCGGTGCGGGCCTATGTCGAAGGGCTTGGTGACGAAAACGTCACCCTAGCCGAGGGCAGCCGCTTCATTGCCAGTCTCAAGGCGTCCGCGTCGGTCGCCGATGCCCAGCAGCCTCAACTGCGCCCTGTGGAGGACAGGGATGGTGCAGCGCGTGGCGGATCAATGCCGCCCGTCCGCGCCAATCGCGGGTTAAAGGCGATGTTCGGGCCGGATGCCTTGCCCCCATCCCAACGTCTTGGCGATGTGCGCGTGACATGTGCAGGGCGGGCAGGGCGGTTGCTTCTGCCCGAGCAGGTCCGCGTGCTGTTCGATGATGGGGAGGAGATCGACGCGCCGATTGGCGACATCATCCTCGGCTAGTTCCGTCGGCGGGGCGGTTTCACCAATTCACCCCTTACTCCGCGTAGAAACGATCCTGACTTCCAGACAATTTTGACAGCCGTACCCCTTTTTCAGGGGTGCGGCTGTCTTCATTCTGGCAAGCCGAGCCGATGATCTTGTCCTAATGGGACGATCTTCAAGGAGGCAGCAAGTAAGGTTGCAGGCCTTGCTTGAAGGGGGGCGGAGTCTGTTCAAGCAGACTATGGGACGAGTGGATTAAGGTGAGGGCCGGATAGGCTTGGCGCCGGGGATGTATGACAATAGCCTTCGGGACATGGCTGTCTTCACCGTCCGACTGCCCGATGATCTCGCGGCCCGCTTCGATGTCCTGGCAATCCCTTCCGGTGGTCGCTCGGCGATACTGCGCAGGCTTATCGAAAGCGCCTTGGCGGGAGAGGGCGTCGATCCCGGACCCGCGCCGCCGCGCAAGCGGGCGACCGACCGGGTCGAGGTCCGCCTGTCACAGGACGACGTCGCGTTGCTCGATGCCGCCGCCGATGCGCGGGGACTGAGGCGAACCGAATGGCTCGTCATGCTGCTGCGCCGGCACCTTCATGCCCAGCCTTTGCCGCCGCGCAGCGACCGCGCGGTGATCGCCCAGTCCTGGCGCGAACTCAATCGGATCGGGATCAACCTCAATCAGGCGGTCCATGCCTTACATGCCGCGACCATGGTCGATTCCCGGCTCGATCTTGTGCGCGAAGCGGCGCGTGTCGCCTCGTTCCGTGACGAAGTTGCGGCACAGCTGCGGGCGCTGGGAGCCGCGCTCAAGGGTGACCTCTCCTATTGGGACGTTGCCCGTGGATGACGATGATGACGTCCTGCCGCTTCCCGGTCTGATGGAGGCGTGGCGACCGCCTTCGGGCGGCAAGCGGATGCTCCGTGGCGCCACCCTGCGGATCCCGGCGGCGGGTAAGGGTGGGCCAGGGCGCGCGGCCAAGCTGACCCAGGCGCAGGCGCGCGCCAAGCTCGAGCGGATCGTGCGCAAGGCGCCCGAGGTCATGGTCAAGATTTCGGGCAAGCAGCGTGGGGCGGCCCATCTCGCCGAGCATTTTCACTATATCTCGCGCCATGGGAAACTGGCCGTGCGCAGCAGCGAGGGCGAACAGATCACGGATGTCGCGCGTCTGAAGGCGATCGCCCAGGACTGGCAGATGCTCGACGAGGCGATGAACGAGCATGGCCGCGATCGGCCGACCTCGATGTCGATGGTGCTGTCGATGCCTGGCGGCACGACCGATGCCGCCACGATCCATGATGCCGTCCAGGCTTTCGCGCGCGTCGAGCTAGAAGGGCAATTCAGCTATATGGTTGCGCTCCATACCGACACGGCCAATCCGCATGTTCATCTGACTGTGGCGACCCAGGGAATCGATGGCACACGCTTCAATCCGCGCAAGGCTGACCTGCATCATTGGCGTGAAAGCTTTGCCCATGAACTGCGCCAGCGCGGCGTTGCAGCCGAGGCGACGCCCCGCCGCGCGCGCGGCCATGTCCAGAAGCGGGTGCGTTCGCCCGCCTTGCATCTTGAAGCGCGCACCGCGGGGCAAGGGCGACAAATGGATATCGACCGTTTGACCGAGGACAGGGCGGCCGCGTTCGCGCATGCCCAGTTTCCCGAGCGACGCGTCGAGGACGTGCTGGCGCTGGGCCGGCAGAAACAGATCCGTGGCGCCTATGCCGACGCCGCTGCGGCTTTGGCGGCGACAGGTAAAGAGGCAGACCTCGCCCTGGCGGACGATATTGCAGCGTTCGTCGCGGAGATGCCGCCGGCGGTGTCGCGGCGGCTGCAACGCGCACGAGAGATCCTGTTGGGAGAGCGTGCGCAGGGGACGCCGGCTCGTGGCATCCGAGCCGACGAGGGTGACGTGCGGAACGGGGCCGACCCGGATCTTACGACGCCCAAACCTCGCGACCGCGATCGTTAGGTCTCGCCGGCTCGACTTTGCTTGTCCATGCCGTCGCCAATAGAGCGGAATCTATTGGGGTTGCCTGCGAAAGTCGCGCGGCGTCTGCCCCTTGAGTTGCTGGAAATACCGGCGCAACTGCGCGGTGTTGCGAAAGCCGGCAGCGGCCGCCACGCGCTCTGTCGGCAGGTCGCTACGAGCCAGCAGTTCGCTGGCGTGCGCGATCTTGCGTGCCATCACGAAGGCGACAAGCGCACGCTGTTGCTACCGACTTCGACTGCGCTGGGGCGGTCGAGGCGCCCGGCCCGGCGTTTCGCGGCTCGGCGATGTCTGAGCTGTGGCCCGATCTCCCGGCGCTTGGCGCTCCCGATTTTCGACTTGCCGAACCTGTGCGGGTCGGATGGGCCGACCGGCCGCGACATGCGCATCGAACTGGGCCTGCGCAACCGACATCACGCGTCCGATCGCTTCGGGATTGTCGAACAGGGTGCGGCGAATAACGGCCTCAATGACCCGAAGCTGGCTCCGCGCCGCACGGTCATTGTCCTGACCGGGTCGACCGGGCGAACCCATATCGGTGCGCGCCGACGGTGAGGGTCGGGCACTGGCGGCCGAGCGATCGGCTCCCGGTTCAGCCTCCCTGTGTGCCTTGACCGAAGGCGTGATACTGTTGCGACTGGCGGCTGCACGAACCCGATCGAGTTCCTGAATGTCTCGTTCGTTCGGCTTGAAACCGCGAACCTCGATCCCTTGCCGGCTGGCTTCGAGCCAGGCGGCGCGTCGGAATGCTTCCGAGCCGGTGACGTGGATCTGTTCCCACCCGCGATGCTGGGCGATCGCCACCAGATCCTTGACCACTTCCTGGCTTTCGGTCGCTGTGACCAGGCGGCGGCCCTGGTCGCGAAAGGCGGGATCCTTTGTTTCGGGGGACGTGAAGAATATGGCGTCACCCGACCACTTGGCCTTGTCGCTGTAATAGCGCTTGCGAACGGTATCCGGCATATCGCCCTGGTCGACGGATCGAACCGCACCTGCCTTTTCGCTTTTTTCGCGTGACGGGAGGGCGGCATTGGGTCCGGGCAGTGCCTGGCCGATCGATGGGTCCGGTTTCGACGGGGCCTCAGCGGTGCCGCCTTTGATGGCGCGCGCAGGCGAAGAGGCATCGAGCGCGACGGTATTGGCGGGGCTTTTGGGAGGCGCCGGATTCTTGTCCTTATCGGCCATTATCGGACCTTTCCTGTATGTGGGTCATGTCGGAGGCCGCGATGGTGCCCCCCTCGCCAACCGCTCGCGCGCTCATCGCCATCACAAATGCAATGGCGGCGGCTTCGTCGCCGGGCGCCGGAAGATCGGCGAGATCGCCGAGCACCAGCATGTCGTCGGTGATTTCAAACTCGCCGGAAATCTCGGGGTCGGACATGGGACGGGTCATGATTATGTCCTCTTCCATGGCTGTGTTTGCGGGATCGGATCGCAAGGCTGCAATCTTGCCTTCGCGCGCGCGAACCAGCGGATCGTTTCCCGGCGATGCCTGCCCTGATGCCGCCGAGGGGGCATGTGCCGGGGCGTTCGTGATGGCGCGCGGTGCCACTTTGGGCGGCGGGCTGATGCGGTTGGTAAAGCGCCGCACGCGGAAATATTCGATTTTGCGGCCGCGGACGGGCGGGATACCGCCACGAAGGAGGAGAAGCTCGCTCTTGGGCATCTGCATCAGTTCCTGCGGCATCATCAGCGCGCGGCGCTGATCGGATTCCGAGATGCTCCGGTTGGCCAGCATGCCGTGGATCGTGCGGCTCTTCGATTTGACGTTCATGGTGAAGAAGCCGAGCCGGTCGGACAGCTCGTTCGCGACCTTGAGTTCCTTCGGCGTGAATATGATTTCGAGCCCGCAATTGGCGATGATCTCGTCGGTCACATCGGGGCCATAGATTGCGCGCGGTTGCGAGCGGCTCTGGATGACCGGCAGAAGCCGCAACCCATAGCCAGCGACATAGGAAAAGGCCGAGGCGATCACGGGCGCTTTGCCCAACCGGGCAAACTCATCGAGAAGGATCAGGACCGGGATGCGGCCGCCGCTTTCGGGCAGCTCGCGTGTGTTGAGGTCGACCAGCTGCTGGAGAAACAGGTTATAGACCGGCGCGATCCGGTCGATATTGTCCGGCGACACGCCAAGATAGATCGACATGCGCTCGCGGCGGACCTGGCGCAGGTCGAAGTCGGTCTCCGACGTGGCGGCATCGACATAGGGGTTGAGCCAGAGGTTGAGTTTGGAGGTGATCGTCTGCTTGATGCCCGAAAAGGTGTTGTCGGACGCGGAGGTGAAGTCGCTGAGTGCGGAGCGGCAGGCCTGGCTCAGCCGCTGGCCGACCCGTTCGGCTTCCTCCAGGGCGCGGGGCAATTCGACCTTGGGGTCTCCGGCCGTCAGCCTGCGATAAATCTCGCCGATGGTGAAGGGCAGGGCAGGGTTCGCCGCCACCAGCGCGCCCACCCCAACAAAGGCGCCGCGCGCCGCCTCAGCCCAGAAGGGATCGGATTTCTCGGGTGCGGGAAACAGCATGCCAGCAATCTTCTGCAACTCGTTGACGACATCGATGTCGTCCGTGCGTTCGATATAGCTGAGCGGATTATAGCGCGCCGAGCGGCTTTCCGGGTCAAGAGGATCGAACAGATGAACCCTCTGCCCATGCCTGGCTCTGAATCCTGCGGTGAGTTCCCAATTCTCGCGCTTCACATCGAGAACGACCACCGAGTCCGGCCAGCTGAGCAGGTTCGGGATGACGACGCCGACGCCTTTGCCGGCCCGGGTCGGCGCTTCGAGCAGCACATGCTCGGTGCCGCCGAAGACGAGATAGCGCCCGCCCTTCTGCCCAACGATGATGCCGGTGGTGCTGCGCAGCTGTTCACGCCGGATCTCGGCTTCCCGCGCAAATCGCGCCTCGCCGTGGAGCGGTCGACGTCGGCGCAGGATCACCAGCGCCGCCAGCACGATGATCCCCCCACAGATGAGCGCGCCGCGCTTTAGCCAGAGGAACAGCAGCGGATCCTCGCGATAATACCAGAGCCAGGCGGGCAGCGCGCTCACCTGCATCTGTGGACCGATCTGGCGCAGGCCGATCAATGCGATGAGCAGCGTGCCCGCTATCCATGCCATCAGGATGGCGAGAGCGAGCATGACGGCAAGGCTGGCCCTAGCCGGCAGCCGGATGTCCACCAAAGGGTTCAAAATAGACCTCCTCGACCTCGAACTGGCCTCGATGCTTGCGTGTCTGGACCACCACATCGATCAGCATCCGCAGCAGGCCGCGAATATCGTCACGCGCCAGGTCCCGGCCGCCTTCGGATTCCTTCACCAGCAAGGTCAGCTGCTCGAATGCGCCTGCAGCCGAGCCAGCATGGACCGTGGTGATCGAGCCGGGATGGCCCGAGTTCACGTTGCGCAGATAGAAGAACGCCGTGCCGTCCCGCAGCTCCTGGAGCAGGATGCGATCGGGGCGCATCCGTAGCGCGCTCTCGAGCAGTTGCTTCGGTCCTACCTTGGCGAGGCCCTGTTGTTCGCTGGAATAGACCATGTGGACGACATTGCGATGTTCGACGACCAGCTCGCGGGTGTCCTCGATCGTCAGCAGGCGCTCTTCGGATGGGATGAGGCGGATCAAGGCCTTTGCAAAGGTTGTCTTGCCCGAACCGGTGGCGCCGCTGACCAGCACATTCTTCCGCGCTGCAACCGCGACGCGAAAAAAGGCCGGCCAGTCGCCAGCGTCGCGCAGTGCGATAAGCTCGCTATCGACCGCGCCCAACCCTCGCGCAGCGGACCGCGTGCCGGAAAACAAGCCGGCGCCGGCGAGATCATCGATCGCGAGCGTGACGAGCGATGGCTTGCGGATCGTAAAGGATGGCGCGCCTGTGGGCGTAACGGAGGGAATGACGATCTGGCATCGCTCGCCGCCGGGCAGGATCGTCGAGCAGATCGGCATCTCGGCGTTGACGTCCTGATGCGTGAAGCTGGCGGCAGCGACCGCAAGGGTCGCCAGCCACTCGCTGTCGAGTTCGGGGACATCACGCCAGTGCCAACCCTGGCGATCCTCGATGCCGACCTCGCCGGGACGGTTGATGACGAGTTCGGTCACGTCCGTTGGCACCAGCAGGGGCTGGATTGGTGCAAGATAGTGCCGAAGGACCGCCGTATCGCGCATGGCTAGCGCCGCAGCTCGAGATTATAAACGTCGGCGAAGTTGAAATCCTTCGCCACGAAGATGCCGACCTCTTCGCCCTGATTCTTTTTCAGGACCGGACGAATGTTGATGCTGTTCTGGAGAGCGATGCTCGCGCCCTCGCTCGGCGTGCGGGTCGTGTTGGTGAAATTATTGTTGCCGCCCGCAGCCGCCTGTCCGGCAATATAAGCGGCATCATCGACCAATGAGAGCAGGAGCGCGCCGCCGAAACGCGCCCAGAAAAAGGTGTCGACCGCGCCCGCCATGCCGGCGCGCCCGAGGGCGTCCGATCCTGGCGAAGCGAGATCGATGCGCACGCCCTGCGGCGTGACCGCGCGTGTCCACAGGACGAAAAGGCGGTTCTGCCCTTGTTGCAGGCCGCCGCGATATTCGCCGAGTACCCTTGTGCCCTTTTCCATCAGGATCACACGGCCATTTTCGGAGTAAATGTCGCGCGGGATGATGCAGGACGTGTAGCCGGGCTGCGCCGAGTTCATCGCGGTCTGCAAGGTGCAGGGGATGAGTGTGCCGGCCGTGATCAGGAAATTGCGGTTCGGCAGCATCGAAGCGCGGGCTTCTCCCACCGCCGAACTTTGCCGCAGCATGTCGAGCGCATTGGGCGCGCCGCCGGGGCGATCGGCGCCTGCCTCGGAGCCGTCGGCTGTGCCAGGAGCACCGGTCGGTTGCCCGTCTCCGGGAGAGGGGGCGGCGCCTGCTGTCCGATCCTGCCCGCCATAAGCGATCAGCGTCGATCGGCGCGCCTGGTCCGCGATGCTGACATGTTGCTGGCTTGCCCCGGGGGGTGTCGCTCCAAGCTGCATGGCCGGTACGACTTGTCCGTCCGGCCCGGCAAGCGGAGAGCCGGCGGGCACATTCGGATTGAGCACCGGCGCGTTCGGATCACCGGTGCCGAGCGGCTTGGGCTGCGGTGCGACGGCATCATAAGCGACGGTTTCGCGGGCGGTGAGGTCGGGCCGTTGCCGCGCTGCGTCGGATGTCGCCATGACGCCCACGCCCGATGTCGTCTTCGTGCCCGAATTGACCCAGAGGATGCCAAGCACCATCGCGGTGCCGGCGAAGATCAGCGCCGTGTTACGTTTCGCCGGCATCATGCCGCCAACCGGATCGATGCCGCGCTCACGGACGATTTCGTCGCGCTCCGGGGTCGGGTCGCCGCCGGGCAGCGCCCGTGTGCCGCTTGTGGGCTCATCCACGCCGCTCACTCCTTGGGATCCTGAAGGGTGCGTTCGACATGGGGCGAACCGGTGTTGGTCCCATAGTCGACGCCGTAAGAGGTTTGCGCCTGATTATAGATGCACAGGACTTCGCCGTTGCGGCGCAGGCGCAACTGAGCCGCGACGAGATGCACGACGACGAATTCGTCGCGCACGTCGAACGGTACGAGCGTTTCGGTGCCGTCGGGGCGGACAAGATAGATGGCGGGGATCTCGCGGTTCGCGGGAAATCGCAAGACCGTGAACTGGCCATTGTCGGAGATTTCGGACGGCTGAAGGTCGCTGGCGCCCTGGACCTTGTAGTTGAGGTTACGTGGCCCCTCGATCACCCCATGATCCAGCGCGCTGCGGATCACGCCCGCTTCGGCGCGGGCGATCTGCTGTGCTGCCTGCATAGCCTGCAGTCGCTTCGCGCGTTCCGCCTCATCGCGGGGATAGCGGAAGCGGACCTGGAAATAGGTATTGGCCGAGCGTGTGCCGATCGGTCCGCTGCGCGCCGTCAACTCGAAGGCGTAGCTGCGCATCTCGCCCGCCCGATTGGTGGTCACGATCAGATTGGTGGGTCCGGCGCGCTCGCGCGGCTTCAGGAAGAGGATATGGCCGGCGACGGCGACTTCCCACGAAACGGTATCGCCGAGCGCGACATGCTGGATCGTCTCGTCACTGCCGAGGACGATCTGGGTGGCCGTCCGAAACGTGCCGACCACGCGATAGACCTGGGTTTCCTCATAGTCGACGAACTTGACGCGCGGGTCGGCGGTGCTTCCCCGCAGGACATCGACTGCAAGGGCAGGCGACGCGAGCAGGCATGCTGCGATGAATGCGGTGGCATACTTCACCGGACCACCTCCGGATCGGCCCGGTAGTTCTCAACCTGAAAGCCGAGTGGATTGCGATATCGGTCTCCTTCCGACATCGGCGCATTAGTGTAAGCGAAGGTGATCGTGGCGATCCAGTCAGTCGACTGCGTGTCGGTCTCGGTCTGGACCGTGCGCGTGAAGCGCACATTGGCCACCTTGTTGTTGATGAAAGAGATGTTGCGGACCCGGGCCTGTACAACCGTGTTCTTGCCCCAGACGGTCTGGGGACTGTTCGCATTGCTGTTGCTGAAGAAGCGGCCCCAGCGCTGCTGTTCACCGGGCTGCGACAGGATGGTGACGGAGCGGAAATTTTCTTCAGCGGCGGCCGGCAACCAACTCTCCCGCGCCCTTACATATTGGGCGAGGAAGAATTTCGTCACGGCCTCATCATATTGCATCGGCTTCTGCGTGAGAGCCGTCTGGATGTCGACGGCGCCCGTCACTTGGTTTACCCGGATGACATAGGGAACGACCGTCTTGAGGGGGGTCAAGGCGGCGACGGCGAAGACGGACGCGGCCGTGAGGACGCTCGCCACGCCTGCCACTGTCCAGGCAATGCGCGCCGATCGTAGGGCGGAACGGATACGGTCCTGATCCCATGTCCTGGCATCATCGAAATAGGCAGCGATGCCCTTTCCCGGAACGGATTCCTTCATCGGTGGGCTCCTCAACAACTGGCGTATCGATGCGGCATCTGCAGCGCCGATGATTTCGAACCGGCCGATGGCACCGGCGGAGGTGGTCCAGCGGCACCCGAAGGCACGGCCGTCGCGGGCGGGACAGGTGGAGCAGGAGGCGGGGCGGTGGTCGGGGCTATAGGGGAGCCAGGCAGGACACTTCCGTAGATATTGACGTCACGCAGATGATGCCCATCGCATACTGCCAGCTTTTTCGGCCCGGAGGCGCAGGCCGACGCGGTTGTCATGCAGAGCAAGACACATGCCCATCGCACCGCTTTGCTCTGCGGCGTCGGTTGTTGGCCACGGGTTGGGGAGGGGCTCATCCGGTTGGACTCCATGTCATGCGGCTCGGATCGAGCCGCCGCGCTGGGCCGCCCGTTCGAGGTTGCGGCTATTCTGCATGCTGCGGCGTTGGCGGAAGGGTGATGCCATTGTGCCCCAGGCCGTACCGGCGAACGCGCCGACGCCAGCTGCGGCTCCACCCGCAATGCCGGTCGCGATCGCAGGGGCCTGGAAGAAGAATATGGTGCCGAGGAAGATGTAGGCGGCGAACAGAACGGCGCCCAAAGCTGCGTCACCCACTCCTTCGGATGCTACGGTCGCCGCATTGCCCAAATCAGTTATAAGTGCGGTGATTGCGATGATGACAGCCATCAAAACGATGTAGTTAAACGCCTGACTCAGCCAGCCATGAAACATACGGCGTGTCGTTTCGAATAAAGATAAAGCAATAAATATTGGTCCGAGCGCGATAACTAACGCAAGTGCCACCTTCGCAAAAACAGTTATTGCGAAGCCAATCGCAGCTGAGAGCCCGGCGAGAGCCTTCAGTACCAAGCTAACCAAATATAGGACCAGCTTGTAGGGATTTATATCGCTGTAAATTGCTGCTTCGGTTTCTATGCGAGCAACGATCGCATCAGATTGGGCATAGTAATCATCGAAAACGCCGCCGACTGTCGAAACCGTCTTTCCAGCTAGCGCTTGGGAAATGGTGTCAGGCATTCCGTGAAAGAGTGGCTGCGTGACCCAGTCTGAATAAGCGACGGTTGTAGCCGCGAGATACAGCAAACATAATTTCACCATGCGGTAAAATAGCTCGCCCCAAGGCTCACTAACGATGCCACGCATGACCATGTAACCGAAGAGCCCAATGTATATCACTAAACCGAGCGCCAGCGGTCCGCGAACTACATCGATGACATTGTTCAGGCGTTCATTGAGGAAGAGGTCGAGCTTTCCATCTATATTTGTGTAGAGCGTCGAAAATAATCCCGTAGCCATTGCTATGCTCCGCTAAGTCAAACCTCAGTGTGAGAGTGCGCGTAGTTTTTGATTAAGCGTTTTCATGCTCTCCGCGTTTGAGCATTCTTGGGTGTTTCCGTGAGTGCCGTCAGCGCATACCTTTAGAAGTTCAGCTAATTCGTCGGGATGAGCGCGAAGGTAGTCCTTGCCTCTAGGCTGCTCATGGCAGCCTCCCAAAAGAAGCAGAAAGCATCCGAGCACGGCTCGGCATTGGGCGCTCATTTGCCGAGGCTTTCTAGCTTTCGCGCTAAAATCTCATCGCTCTCACGCTGAGAGCGAAGTTGTTCGCCAGCCTGCTGTCGCATCTGCAATGCTTGAAGCTGCACCGCATCATTCTGGATATGAGCGTTTTCGACCCCGATCCGTGCCTGAATATCCATCACCTGCTTGGCATCGGAGGCGGAATCGAGGGAGCCGCGTAGGTCCTCCAAACCAGCTGTCCGCTGTGCCGTGGTGCTATATGCGGCTTCCGCGACGGCCGCATCGCGCGCCGCATAGTCGCCATTGCGGTCGATTGCGGTACGCGCGGAGCGCTCATATTCGGTCGCATCCGGCCGCAGGGCGGGCAGCTCGATACGATTCGATGAGCGGATGCGATCGGCGGCCGTGCCAAGGGCACCCAAACCCCCATTGTTCGAAGACATGAGGCGCTGAATGTCACGGGCTTCGCTTGGGAGGAGATGGCGCGCGGCGTCGGTCGAAAGACTTGGGGCTATCGTGTTGACGTTCGTCACTTTGTTGAGGCTGGCATAGAGTTGCTGCGCTTCCGCGATCTGCTCTTTGCCCTGGTCGATCATCGACAGGGTGTTTTTGACAGTGGCCAATGCCTGAAGATAGCCAGAGGAATCATAGACCGGGATGCCCTGGGCCAGAACCGGCGACGCCATCAGCAGCGCCACGCCCGTGCATGCTGCTCCTACAAATCTGCGCATGATTTCATCCTTTCCTGATCAAAGAGGGCTGTCGACGTTGGTGAAAGACAGGAAGCCAGACGGCCGGGTCGTCTCCGAACTCGGCGCGAACGGCGTCGAGCAGACCGACCGTTTCGGTGGTGCCGGACAGCACCGCGAGATCGTCGGGCATCCCGGCCAGATCGAGCTCGACGACGATGGAATCATGGCCCTGCTTCACGAGAAACCGTCGGGATTCAGGGATCAGCTCATTGCGTATCAGCCGAAACTCGGCGCGGGTGAGGCCGAGTCCATCAATATAGTCGACTTCGCGCCCATAGGGATTTGGCAGCAGGATCTTGGTCGCAACCTGCTCCATTATGCTGTGGGAAATGTCAGACCGGAGCGCGTCGGCCGGGCTCTGCGTTCCGAACACCAGGAACGCATTCTGCTTACGATAGGTCTTCAGGCCATCCTGTGCGAACGCGCGGAACGCGTCATCGCCCAGTGCCTTCCAGAACTCGTCGATGTCGATGACAAGGCGCCGCCCATCGAGCAAGGCGTCAATGCGATGGAACATATACATCATAAGCGGAGTGCGGACTTCGGGGTTATCGAGAAAGTCCGTCATGTCGAAACCGATGAACCGGGTATCGAGGGACAATCGGTCCTCGGCATTGTCGAACACCCAGCCCAGCGATCCGCCTTGTGCCCATTTTTCGAGGCGCGCGCCGATCCCTTCGGGGTCTCGTTGGCCAAGTAGCTGGCGCAGGGCGAGGATGGATCGTTCGTGCGCGGGCAACCGCCCAAGGGATGCGATGCCCTCGTCGATCATGCGTTCCTGCATGACGCCAAGCTGGCCTCCTCTGGGCGTTACCAGATGGCGGATCAGTCGGCCAAGGAAGACGACATTGCCGGGGCTCTGTTCGAGCGCGCGCAGCGGCGCAAAACCGGTCGTTTCCCCATTTTTGAGCGCCAGATAGGTCCCGCCGACCGAACGGACATAGATCTCGGCACCCCGATCCTTGTCGATGAAGATTTGCTGCGCGCCCGTCTTTTCGAGCTGGGCCATCAGGAAATTCTGGACGACAGTCTTGCCGCCACCCGATGGGCCTATGATCAGGGTGTGCCCCAGATCATTGACGTGGAAGTTGAAATAATATGGTGATTGCGCGGCTGTTTTCATCAGCGCGATCGCTGGACCCCAATGATTCCCGTCAGCGCGACCCGAAGGGAAAGTGTGAAAGGGCGAGAGTGCAGCGAAATTGCGCGATGTGATCGCCGCTGGCCTTGCGCGCCACGCGAAATTGCCCGGTAGTTGCGCCCAAAACGCGGCCTCCAGCGCTGGGCCTTCGCGTGAGGAGACCAGACCCGCATCGGCCAGAGCAGCCCGCGCGGTCGACAGATTTTCGGCGAGGCGTTTGGTCGTCTCGCCGAATACCGCCAGCGAGAAATGATGCTCCCCCAGTACGAAGCGATTGCTCTGCAGATCGTCGGCCGCATCGGCGAGGTCGAGCGCCTGGCTTGCCGCGGCATCGTCGGTCGATGACATCTGGTTTTGCCGCCGGCGCAATCGTTCCGAAGCGCGAGCCTTGCCCATGAATGTGAACGACTGGGTGACGACAAATGAGAAGTCCTGGCTGAGCAGCGCATTCATCTGTCCGGGACGGGTCATTGCCGGATATTCACGGATGCCGAAGAGGCCGATGAAGCGGCTCTTATCATGTGCCCGGACCTCGATTGTCTCACGTCCGAAGATGACACGATCGCCATATAGTGCCGAACCTAGATGTCCTCGGACCAGCGGCACGCGCACGGACTGCCCCATCATGACCGTCTCAAGGATTTCGAGCGGTCGCGAAAACATCAGGCCATTATGCTCGTAGAGACCCAGGCGCTCTGGTCGGCAGCGGCCAAGCAGTTTTTCGATATCCCGCGCTTTTTCCTCGAACCGGGCGAGTTCGTCCGCATCGACTTCGCTGCCCTCGCTCTTGGCCGCCGAAAGGCGCTTGAGCAAAACACCCGTCCGATCGGCCGAGCCAATTGCAGGCCGCATAATGAGCGTCAGATAGAGCTCATTGACGAACATGCGTTTGGCCATCACGCGTTCGCGGTAGCGAGCGTCCAGATCGGCTGCGAAGGTCGAACGAAACTCGCCTTCGGGATAATCCGCGACCGGCCGCCGGATGATATGGCTCCAAATCGCGAGCCGATCGTCCGCGATATTGCGCAGCGTCCCGTTCAGTTTCTCATGCCAGTCGTTGAGATGGAGGGGATCGGCTGTCTCGAAGGCCAGTCCATCAAGCCGGAACATCATCATGAGATCGCGGCCATCAAGCGCGATCACCTGTTCATCGATATGCCGTGCATAGGGAAGATAGCGCCCGGGATCGGCCTCATTTTTAAGGACACGCCACGGCGTCAGATTTGGCGCCATGCGCGCGCGACGCGCTACACTAGCCACGAGCGAAACCCTTGCGCTTGATACCATCCACGGGAAGCGGGGAGTAGGAACTTCCTCCCCACCATGTCCGATTGCGGCAGCGCGCTTTCGTGACGGTCCACAGCCACAGCAGGCGAAAGGCATTGGCGTCGTGACGCACGATAAGCCGCGCAATGGCAAGGAAGGCGCCTGCCAGCGCAGCGGCATAAAGCGGATTACCGGTGATGATCAGGGTCAGGCAGGCCGCGAGCGCGATCGGCAGTGACGCTTCGATCGGAACGCCCAACCACATCGTCGGGCGGGTGACCGCCAAAAAGAGTGTCTCTTCTACGAGCCGATCTTGATCGGGGCCTGCCATGAATCAGGCTCCGCCGGTGATCGTGTCGACGATCCACTGCGCGCTGAAGACAATGAAGATGCCAACGATAACGGTGACGAGCAGGCCGAGGCTCGCGCGGCCGGTAAAAAACATAAAGCCCACGATAACTACCGCGATGACGGCGATGGTCTTGGCAAAGGTGCCTGTCAGCCAGGTCTTGATGTTCTCGGCCATCGATGTCACGCCATCGGCCGCCTGGGCATGCGCAGGGTCAGTCAGAAGCAAGGAGACGACCAGCGCGGTTACGACGACCAATACCGCTTTGACGAGCGTTCGATGCCATATCTCGGGTCGATGCGCTGCGACGAATGTCATTGGCTGTTTCCTTCATTCGAGGGCACGCGCGAATTTCCAAACACCATCATTGGTGCCTGCCATCCGCCCGCTGAAATGTTCCAAATGTTCGGCTGCGATGCCGCGATCGACATTTCTGGCGAGGCCGGGACAGGAAGCGGCGGTCTCGGCCTGGCGATTGCCGCCGATGGCAGTGCCGCGGACACGGACTGCGCGCGCATGGCCGGGATCACGATCGCCGAACTCGCATAGACGCGGCCGACATAACCATTGCGAAAGCCGCGGCCGCGATCTCCCGTGTTGTATAGGGAGAGCGCCACGGAGATCGCTTGGTCCCCTGCGGGCTGGTATCGGGCGGCAGCGGCATAGTTGTCGGAGAGCACATGTGCCGACGCCGCCAGATTCTTGCAGGGGTCGAAAGCATCCTCAACCGACAAGCCCAGCCATGAAAGGTTCGCACTGTTGATCTGCCCGAGGCCGAGATCGATGTTGACGCCTCGCGCGATAAGATTTTTTGCCTGGTAGATGGCGTCTACGACGCTTTTGGGATCCGGCCGGGCGAAGCCTCGCGCATTGACCCCAATTGCCAACGTGTTGAACCGGCTTTCGGTGTGAACGAGCGATATCAGTGTCTCTGGCGCGACCGATGGCGCGCACCGGCCCGCAAGAGCGATTACGCTGGCCAGTTCGAGGATCATTGCTGCACCTCACCCAGGGCGCCGGTGTCCGCAGCGAGCCCCTCGATGTTCGCCAGCGAATAGCTTTGCTGCGTTCCATCTTGGTTGGTCATAACGACCCGGCGCCGCGCGGGTGAATCCCGGTCGATGACCTTGGTCTTGACCAGGCCGCTACCCGAGCATCCGGGGAATGATCCGCCCATCGCAAGCTTGCGCATGAGTTCCGCCATGGGTGGGACGCAGGCGCCATATTGCGTCGCTCCACCAGGATTGGACAGGCAGATCAGCACCTGACAGCCCAGATCATTGGCCTTGGCCGGCACGGAGCCCAGCGGTGCGATGAAGAGAGGGAGAACGAGCGCGAGACGCAGCTGGAGCATTCGTTTTCTCCGCTTGGCAGCGCCCGCTCTCTGAAAATGCGATGCGACTATCCGATGAAAATCATCTCTCTTTTGAAGCTTTTGGGCTGGTTCTGGACAATCCCCCCACCAAGGGGGATCGTAGAGAGGCCTCAGCCATCATGCATGCGGTGTCGCGAGCCCAAGCGCTGGCCCTTCAGGAACTCGCTGAGTGCGGCATCCTGATCAGGACGCAGGGCGTCGATCGCGCCCAGATGCTCAGGTGTATCGTCGCCCAGCAAGATCGACGGGCAGCGTCCCTCATAATTGCCAAGATTAGGCCTATGCTGCTGGTATCCAACCAGCGCCGCGAGATCGGGCGTGAAAGTCCGCGCGACATCCGGGGGATAGACCAGCCATTGATTTTCATAAGGCTTGAGCCAGCCGAGGCAGTAGCTGACGATCATGCCCTGGCGGACATCGGTCGCCTGATTGCCGCCCGCTCCGTGAAGGGTCGAACCAAGAAATATGATGGCTGATCCTGGCCGGCATTCCACTGCAATCGGCGCTCCTTGGGGGTCAGGTAGCGAAGCGTTTGCGCCGTGGCTGCGTGGCCAGATCAGGGTCGTGCCGTTGTCCCGGCGATAGTCGGTGAACGGCCACATCACATTGATCAAATATTCGATCTCGCCGGTCGGTCCCCGCCACATATCCTGATCGCGATGGGGAAATTGGGGGAGGGCACCGGGGTGCAGTTCCAGCGCTTGAGCCAGGTTGAGCTGGATCGTGTCACACCATGGGCCGAGCACTTTCCTCGCCAGTCCAATAATCTGAGGGTGCTGGATGAACTTGGCCGCTCGCTGTGACCGTTTGAGCAGACCTCCGAACCGCTTGGTCCGGCTGCCGTAGAAGCTGACCTGCTCCCCGTTTTCATGCCGCTGATAAGTTAGCTTCGGTGTCCTCATGCCCCTGGCGGGGGCGGTTGGTAAACTCGGCGGGCGCCATGCCGCCGAGGCTGCTGTGCGGACGCACGGTGTTATAGTCTGTCCGCCATGCCTCGATGATCCGTCTCGCCGCAGCCAGCGAGGAGAACAGGTGCTCGTTCAGGCACTCGTCGCGCAAGCGACCATTGAAGCTCTCGACAAAGCCGTTCTGCTGCGGCTTGCCCGGCGCGATGTAATGCCACTCCACGCCCGTGTCCTGGCACCAGGCGAGGACGGCGTGACTGGTCAGTTCGGTCCCGTTGTCGCTGACCACCATGCATGGCAGCCCACGACGCTCGGCGATGGCCGTCAGCTCCCGCACGACACGCCGCCCTGACAGCGAGGTATCGACGATGCAGGCCAGGCACTCCCGGCTGTAGTCGTCGATGACATTGAGCAGGCGGAACCGCCGGCCGCAGGCCAATGCATCCGACACGAAGTCGAGCGACCAGCGCTGGTTGGGTTCCTGCGGAATCGCCATCGGCGCCCGCGTGCCCAACGCTCGTTTTCGGCCGCCGCGCTTTCGCACCGTCAGCCGCTCCTCGCGATACAGCCGGTACATCTTCTTCAGGTTCATGCCCTTGCCTTCACGCCGGAGCAGGACCGCCAGCCGGCGATAACCGAACCGACGACGCTCGTTGGCGATCTCGCGCATCCGTTCGCGCACAGCGTCGTCCTTCCCGCGAAGCGGCTCATATTGCCATGCCGACCGGTTGACCCCGATCAGTCTGCAAGCGCGACGCTCGGAGAAGCCGTGGTCGGCCATCAGCTTCTCCACCGCAGCGTAGCGATCCACAGACCGGGTCAGTTTTTTCCCAGCAGATCCTTCAGCGCCGACACGTCCAGCATCGACTCCGCCAGCAGCTTCTTCAGCCGACGGTTCTCATCCTCGAGCGTGCGCAACCGCGCCGCCTCCGACACGGTCATGCCGCCGTACTTCGCCTTCCAGTTGTAGAACGTCGCATCGCTGATGCCATGCTTCCGGCATAGCTCGGCGGTCTTCACGCCCGCCTCGTGCTCACGCAGCACGCCAATAATCTGGTCCTCGGTAAAACGGCCTCGACGCATCGCTCGTCTCCATCTGACGAGCTAACCTACCAATGGCATGATTTCCGGGGAGCAGGTCAAAGCCACCCGTACAGAACGGCGTTGCATTGAAGTGGGGTGCGAGTTCGTCGCCGAGCGCCTCTACATCACTCACAGGCATAAGATCCGGCAGAATACAGAAGCCATCGGTCAATAGCGTCTCCAATGGTGGCTGACGCCGACCGGGAATGATTGCAGGCAATTTGAGTTGGGTAGCCATGTCCTGTTCTCCCCTGCTCAGGCCGCTGCGCGATCGAGATCCATCAAATGGATCTGCGAAAAAATGCCGGACTGGCGAAGCAGACACGGCGTCTCCGACGAGATTTCGATCCGCATCGCCGACAGGCCGCGTTCATCCTCCGCGTTCGGCAAGCCCAGCGGGGTGCAGATCCAGCCAAAGGCGAGGATTTGCTGAAACCACGCCCATTCGGCGACGCCGGTGTAGGTCGTGATGCCATTCTGCAAGGCATGTTCGACGAGGGCTGATACGAGGCGATTGCGCGTTGCTAGCCGGTCTCGCGCGCGCAGCCGACGCGCCAGACAAAAGCGTGTAATCTCCCGAACGGCCGGTCCTGTTGGCGGGGGTGCATCACATAGATGCGGAAAAATGCTGTCGAGGATATGGGGACGATCCGTGCGCAGCAGCCGCGCAGACCCGCAATGCTCGCCGCTCTCGTCCGTAATGACGATGTACACCGCATCGTCATCATCGAACTGATCGATTTCATATCTCGCGGCGAGAACGGGAATATCCCATCCGAGAAGATCGACGAAGACCCGCTTGCGTTCTTCGAACATGGACCGAAAGACCCTGTCGCTCAGGGCGTGTTCGATTCCGTTTCCAATAACAACCATGATGCACCTCCTGATGAGAGGCGATCATTCGATCAGCTTACCATGCGTGCCGTTATCCCCAGAACTGGGGAGATCATCGCCGCAAAATATCGGCGAAGCTGATTGCGCCGTCGAATAATGCGCGAGTGACAAGGCTGGTGCGCTTCGTGACGTCGTAGCGATCGCGCGCGTCCTTGAGATGCTGCGTCACGGTTTCCGCGCCGACACCGAGAATCCTGGCGATTTCCCAATCGGTCTTGCCACGCGCGACAAGTGCTACGCATTCGACTTGGCGATCGGTTAGGTGCGGTACGGGGGTGATCGGCACGGCTGCGGCGCGGGCTATCTTGCGCGCCGCCTCAAATGCGAAACTGCCGGTCAACTGCACGAGTGGCAATTGTCCTTCGTCCATCGCTTCCCCATCGCTCATGGCAAACGAGCAGGAGCCATTCGCTTCACCAGGGATATGGGCGGGGATCGTGAAGCCATCGCCCAGGCCCGCAGCTCGGGCTGCCGTCAAAACGGCGCGATCTTTGGCACTAAGCGCGATCATCGTCGCGACGTTCGACCATGCGAAGCCGACTGTTGTGGTATGGCTTGCACGATGGATGGGGTCAGAAGCGTATAAGCGCCCTTCTTCGAAAGCCTCGACCCATTCGCGCGGATAGTGAACGAGCCGCATGGCTGTGCCATCAACCGCCAACAGATCGATATGATGAACCAAAGCGAAATATCGAAAGCCCATTTGTCCCGTGATCTCATGGACAAGGTCCATGAGTGCCTGCGGGGTGGAAGCGGCCCTTGCCGCCGTGCAGAAAGCCTGCACTTCGGCAAGGGTGATCATGGGCCGCGAAAAGCCTGTTACACGAGCGCTTCGATATTGAGATGCCCGTCACGAACTGCACGCAGGACCAATTGGGTGCGCCGCCGCACGCCATATCGACGGCGGGCCGCCTCAACATATTCATGGACCGTATCGCGGCTCAATCCCAGGATCTGCGCGATCTCCCAATCGCTCTTGCCTTGCGCCACGAGCGCAATGCAATCGATTTGCCGGGGACTGAGCGGCACTGGCACATTCGCGAGAGCGTCAGTTTCCAGAAGACCGCGAGCGCGCTCAAAGGCTGTCGTGCCGATCAGCCGGGCCGTCAGCATGTCCTCGCTGGATAATGCCTGATCCGATTGGCGAGCAACAGTGAACATCGCGTCGGGCTCGTCCGCCATCCTAATCGGCATCGAATAGCCGGCAGACAGGCCATGCGCGCGGCCGCGCTCGAGTATTGAGATCTGACGAGCGGTTGGAAGGATGTAATCGCCGATGCGGTCCCATGTCAGACCCGAAACCGAGCGCGCGCACGCCGCATGAACCGGGTCATCCATATAGAGCCGGGTTTCGATAATCTCTTCGATCCAGCGCGTGGGATAGGTCGTGAGCATCAACGCGTTTTTGCTACGTCGCATCAGATCGACATTGTGCAACAAAGCAAACCATCTGAATCCGAACTGTCGGATGGCTGCATCTAACATGGCAGAGAGTTGTTCTAGGGTTGTCGCGGTCCGGGAGTGAGCCTCGAAAGCGCTGATATCGCTAAGGCGACCTCGATCATGACATTTTCTCATCATAAGAATTTGGCCACATGATCGGCTCCGTCCAGCCTATATTCGGTGAAGACGTTGAAATGCGGGATGGGATACGTCCGCCGCTCATTCTCTCGCTCTTGCTGCACCGTTCATCGTGGTACGGGCCATGCGAACCGCAGGCTAGCTGTGTCTCTCTTAAGCTATGGGACATCATCCTTCGAAGAGACGGGAGGTTGATCGGTGTCGGCTACCAGAGGTGGGGGGAAGGCAGCCGACACCGTGCGCTGAGGATCACATGATTGTGGTTTCGCCAGCGCAAGCTTGTAGCAGGTTGGTCGAATTCAGATGGATTGGTCCCCAACAGCATTCATACCGCTGTCCCGACGAGCGCCCCGATACCGGCCGTCATCGCCATCGCCAGCGCGCCCCAGAATGTCACCCGTAAGGTCGCCTTCAGCATCGGCGCACCACCGGCACGAGCCCCTATTAGCCCCAGCAGTGCAAGGAATAGCAGTGAAGCGCAGGCCTCGACAGCCACAAGCTTTGGTCCAGGAGTTAAAAGAACAATCGCCAAGGGTAGCGCCGCACCCGCTGTAAAAGTGGCTGCCGATGTCAGAGCTGCCTGGATAGGGCGCGCAGTCGTCATCTCGGATATACCCAGTTCATCATGGGCATGGGCCGCCAGTGCGTCTTTCGCCATCATCTGCCGCGCTACCGATTCTGCGGTTGCAGGATCGACCCCGCGTTTTATGTATATGCCAGCCAACTCCCGCACTTCAGCTTCCACATTGGTGCCGAGCTCTTTTCGCTCGCGGTCGAGATCTGCGCGCTCGGTATCGGACTGGGAGCTGACGGAAACATATTCGCCCGCAGCCATCGACATCGCTCCAGCGACAAGACCCGCAGCACCAGCCACCAATATGTCTGACGATTTGGCTGCGGCTGCCGCAACGCCGATGATAAGGCTCGCGGTCGAGACAATCCCGTCGTTGGCGCCAAGCACTGCGGCACGCAGCCAGCCGATGCGCGAGACAAGATGACGTTCCGCATGCAGTGTATGTCTCGCCATCTCTCCGGTTCTCTTCCTCTGTGTGCCCACTGGTGGTCAGCCGAAATTGCAGGTTGTTTCTTGCGCTTCAGTTCTGACAAACATCTGACACGGCAGGTAGCGGCGTTACAGACCAGCGCGCAATGTCACCCTAAAGAGCGCGCCGCCACTCGGCGCATTCTCAAACGAGATTGATCCACCATGCGCCTCGACAAGGCGCTTGACGATTCCAAGGCCCAGCCCTGCGCCATTGCTGGCTCGACGGTCTCCACGCCAGAATCTTTCGAAGATATGCTGCTTGTCGGCATCCGGGATGCCATTGCCATGATCTCGAACCGAAATTGTAGGCCCAGGGCCAGCCGTGACTTCGATAGGGCCGTTACCGTCGCAATGTGCCAGCGCATTATCGACAAGGTTGCGAATGATCCTATAGATGGCCTCCCGATGGCCGAGCGCGGTCGCATCGCCGAGCTGTTCAAATTCCAGCTCCAGATTTTGTTCGAAGGCCTTGGGCGCAAGGCTGGTGACCACAGCTTTTGCGGTGTCTGCCAGGTCGACAATATCCGCGTCGTCGATCATCAAAGCGTCGGCCTGAGCAAGATCCAGCATCTGGCCAACCAACCGGGTCATATAGAGATTGTCGCGCGACAACTCATCGCGATCTTTGCTCGGCGGCAAACGATCAATGCCAAGCTGCATGATAGCGAGCGGAGTGCGCAATTCGTGGGCGGCATTAGCCGTAAACGTGCGCAACGTGCCTATGGCGTCCTCGAGGCGTCCCAGTGCGCGATTGAAGGCGCAGACAAGCGTGTGCACTTCCCGCGGCGCCATTGGCTCGGACAGCCTCGTCGCCATATTATCGGGATCGAGGCTATCGACCTCCTGTTCGGCCAGCCGCAACGGATCCAGCACACGGCGCACAGCGAGGATGTTGAAGGCTAGCATCAGCAACGACAGCGGGACGAGGGGCAGCACCGCATGCTGCAAAATCTCGTTCCAGATGACTGGCAGATAGGGCCGCAACCCATCGCCTTCGAACTGCATGAGCACCCATCGCTGCTGACCATTCTGAACGATGGTACGGACGCCGGTGATACGATAGCCGGCCAGGGTTCGCTCTCGTTGCGTCCAGTCAACCATCGCCCGGCGCTCATGGGTCAGGTTATGATCGGGATCATGCACCATGGGTTCGTCAAGATAGTGAACCAGCCAATGCGTCGACCCTGGCGGACCTTCGTGAAGGTCGGCCGTCTGAGGGCCAGCAGCGATGCGGTCGGCCTCCAGACTGAGCAGTTCTTGCGCAAGCGACTCTGGCTGGCGACTATATGTCACCACGACGATGGCGATATTGAGCACCGCGAAAATCAGCGTCAGTACCGCAAGGCGAACAGCGATCTGTCGGAACAGGCTTGGCCCGGCTGGCCGGAATAGGGTGAGCGACCCGTCATTCACTGGCTGAACGCCCAGGATACAAGGCGTAGCCGACACCATGAACAGTTTTGATTTCAGCATTTGCAGCCGCGGCTGCGAGACGTTTCCTCAGCCGCGAAACCGTTGCTTCCAGTGCGTTGGGCGTAACCTCTGCATCCATGGAATAGAGCGCGTTCTCGAGACTAGCTTTTGCCACGACATTGCCTGAGCGTCGCAGGAGTTGTTCCAGGAGCGCGACTTCGCGCGGCGTCGCATCAACAGCTTGCCCGGCGACCTGTACTGACCGTGCCGACGGATCCAGGATGATATTTCCTGCGATCAGCGTGGTATCGAGTGCATTCCCCGGCCGCCGCAGAAGCGCACGGCACCGGGCGGCCAGTTCCGGAATCTGGAACGGTTTGACAAGATAGTCGTCGGCGCCCGCATCGAGGCCATCGACCCTATCGTCAAGCCCTCCTCGCGCTGTCAGGACCATGATCGGCGTCATATTTCGCCGGCGACGCATGGCACGGATGAGATCGAGGCCGTCGCCATCGGGAAGACCAAGGTCGACGAGCAGGAGATCATAACAGGATATTTTTTGAGCATGCTCCGCGCCGTCGACGGTATCATACCAGTCGACAGCGAAGCCAAGCTTGTCCAGCCCATCGCGGACCAGATCCGCTAGCCGCGCATTATCCTCGATCAGCAAAATTCGCATAGTCTATGTCCGTCCCGCTCGCGGCTCTCTTTTTGCCCGTAATCATTGACCATGGCAGATTTTCCCGATGCCGCAGGCTTTCAACGATGGCCGCGACGACATGAAGACATGCCGCGGCAAGGATGATGTTCGCCGTCACTTCATGGACCTCTTCTACCCAGGCGACTCCCCAATATCGGTCAGTGCCCATCATCCAACCGGTAAGCCCCATTACAGCGATCAATGCCATCAGGGTGAGCATCATTACTGCGCCTGCAGGATTATGGCCGACGTATCGTGGTTCGCGGCGGCGGATCAGGGCTTTGAGATATCTGGCCAATCGCCGCGGCCCCGGCACGAAATCGGAAAATCGCGCGTGTCGTGAACCAATGAAACCCCAGACAAGCCGGATCGCAAGCGATGTGACCATCGCATATCCAACATAAATATGCAGCTTTTCAGCATGGCGCAGCACCGTCAGATTTGCGACCACGCCAAGCGCTATCGTCCAGTGGAAAATGCGAACGAGCGGATCCCAGACTTTCGTCATGGGCGGATCAATTATGCTCATCTTGGTCAGCCGACGTTGCTCTGGACGATAGCGCCCGTAACCGGATTGAAATAGACCTCGGCACGGCGACCATCCCGGGTTCGCGCATAGACTTCATAACATGATCCGGAGACCTGGAAGGTCTTGATCTTCTGATACCCCATGTGGACGATGCGCGCGCGCATCTGGGCTTGCGACATCCAGCGGGCCTGCGGCTGTGTCGTGCACACCGGCGCCGCCGAAGCGATCGTCGCGGTCGCGAGCGCCGCTGTTGCGGCCACGCTTTTGAACCAGTGAAAGCTGATGATCATCCTATCTCTCCTAAGTCGATGGACCAGTGGACTGTCCATGTTCAGACGATGCGCCATGCTGCTGACGAAGAACTGACAGAGGGCGGTCTTCACGACTTTTCCTGGCGAAATTGATGCACGGCGCAGGCGCATCACCCCTCAATTGTCGCCTGGTGT
The DNA here is from genome assembly GCF_028607085.1 of Sphingomonas naphthae. Taxonomy (NCBI): domain Bacteria; kingdom Pseudomonadati; phylum Pseudomonadota; class Alphaproteobacteria; order Sphingomonadales; family Sphingomonadaceae; genus Sphingomonas; species Sphingomonas naphthae. Next base: position 72,873 of record NZ_CP117413.1, read on the forward strand.
GACCCAGATGCTATGAGAATCGATCTCCAGCTTGATGAGGGCGCGGACCGCGGCGCTGCGGGCTTCGATCTCGGCACGACGCGCATCGTGCGCCTGACGGCGGGCGTAAAGCATGTCGGATAGGTCGATTGCACCCAGGACATGCCCGCGCTCAGTTCGAGCCGCCGCAGCCTCCGTACTCGCAGCCGCCGCGTCCATCCCCTGCCAGACCTCCATTTGCGAACGAGCATTGGAAAGGTCAGTATTCGCCGTTGCCTCCACAGAGCGCTGGACGTTCGCGAGATCGAAACGTGCCGCATTGGCCTCCGCACTTGCCTGATCAGCTGCCGCCTTGCGATATCCGCCGCCCAACGGAATGGAGGCCACAAGGCCGGCGCCGCGCTCCATCCCGCTCCGCTCGCTAAAAAGGCGAACGCCAAAAGTCGGGTCGGCGATGCGGTCGGCTCTCACGCGCTGGGACACGATCCCAAGGCGCTGCGCTTCGCGGTCCGCCGCGCGGATCTCATGGCTGCGATCGATCACAAGATCGCGCATGACCGTCAGGGGCTGAGCCGGGGGGCCCGGCACGCCGAGAGCTGGTGGTTCAACCGGCAAGGGGAGATCTGGGAAGGTCGCCGACAGCATGGCGCGTGCCTGCTCCATGAGGGCGCGAGATGCTGCGGCCTGCCCTTGAGCCACGCCAAGAGCCGCATTGGCCTGATCGATGTCGAGATCGCCTGCGTCGCGCAACTGGCGGCGACGCCGCACGGCTTGAACCGCTGTTTCCAATACCGCAACGGTCTCCCGGTCACTGCGGTTGAGCGCCCCGGCTGTCAGCCAGTCATACCACTGGCCAGCAAGAACAAGAGCGGCCTGATGGCGCACATCCTCGGCGCGGTTTTCGGCAACCTCTATGCCAAGAGCGCCCGCCTTGCGGTCGAGGGCAGCCTTACCGGGCAATCGAAACGCCCGGCCGATCGTCGTGTCGAACTCGTCATAGCCGCCTTCACGGTCCACGGTCCGACGAATGTAACTGCCCGTCATCGTCACTTCATGTGGTCCACGCCGCAGCATATCGTCCTGCGCGCGGGCCGCACCGACGCGGGCTCCTGCCGCCGAGACCGTCGGGTGGCCGTCCAGTATCGCGATGATCTGAGCCTCAGGCGGAAGATCGGCGCGCTGCGCGAACGCAGGAATCGGAGTCAGGCAGGTGAAGACCGCCAGCGAAAGAGCCAGATACTTCATGAAAATCTTCCTCGCGCCGTGACCGGCGTTTGATACCAGCGGACAGGGGACCGGCGCTTTGCGCCATCGACCGCCTGCAAGATGTCATCGAGCGCCTGCGCCCCCTCGACGAGTTCGATTGCCGATCGCTTGAGAGTGGCGGTCACCTGTTCGGCTGTCTTCGCGTCGGCAAAGTCCCGGCCGTGCACAATTTCCGCGCGGACGTGGACCGGCGCTCGGGTCACGGAGCGGATCGCATCCACCAGACATTCGGTATCGGCGGCTGCGCAATGGATGGTGAGCAGAATCTCAGACATCGATTGCCTCCTCGTCGCGGCTCTCGCCAAAGCGTTCGAACAGGATCGGCAGCAGGATGAAGGTCAGAAGGGTCGAGGTCACCAATCCTCCGATCACCACGATCGCGAGCGGCTTCTGAATTTCGGATCCGGGACCGCTGGCGAAGAGGAGCGGCACCAAGCCGAATGCCGTGATGCTGGCCGTCATGAGCACAGGGCGTAATCGGCGCTCAGCTCCCAGTCGCACAGCATCGGCAAGGCTGGCCCCTTCTTCCAGAAGCTGACGGAAATAGGCCACAAGCACGAGGCCGTTGAGCACCGCGATACCAAGCAGGGCGATGAAGCCGACGGCCGCTGGGACGGAGAGATATTCACCCGATGCCCACAGCGAGACAAGGCCGCCCACCATCGCAAAGGGGATGTTGAGGAGAATGATGACCGAAGCGCGAAGCGAGCGCAGGGTGGCGAGCAGCACGAAGAAGATCAGCAACAGCGCGATCGGGATCACCAGCATCAGCCGGGCCGATGCCCGCTGCTGATTCTCGAACTGACCGCCCCACACCATGCGATAGCCCGGAGGCAGCTTGATCTTGGCTGCAACCGCCGACTTCGCCTCCTCCACATAGCCGACCAGGTCGCGCCCCGAGACGAACGCCTGCACCAGCGCAAAGCGCGAGCCATTTTCATGATCGAGCTTGACCGGGCCTTGGGTGCGCTGGACGTTCGCCATGTCGCTGACCCGGGCGAGCGTCCCGCTGGGCGTGCGCAACTGGAGGTCGGCAAATCGTGCCGGGTCCGACCGCAAGCTCTCATCGCCTCGGATCAGTATCGGGATGCGCTTCTGCCCTTCAGCAACGATGCCGGCATGAACGCCCTCGACCTGCGCCCGCAGCATGTCCTGCATCTCGGCGACCGGCATCCCGAACCGCCCGGCAGCAGCACGATCGATGTTCAACTGAAGATAATCGACGCTGTCGTTAGCAACGGTCAGCACCTCCGATGCACCGCGAACCGTCGATAAGGTGTGTTGAACCTGCCCTGCAAGGTCGGAAAGGGTCGCGATGTCCGGCCCGAAAATCTTGACAGCAAGGTCGCCGCGCGCGCCGGTCAGCATTTCGGACACCCGCATTTCGATTGGCTGGGTGAAGCTCGGTTGCATGCCTGGCATGCCTGCCAGCGCCTTGCGCATCTCCGCGAGGACAAACTCCTTGTCGCCGCGCCATTCCGAGCGGGGCTTCAGGCGGACGAAGCTGTCGGTCTCGTTCGGTCCCATCGGATCGAGGCCAATCTCATCGGAGCCGACCCGCGCAATCACATCCTGTACCTCGGGCACCTTGAGCAATGCCCGCTGCACCGCCTTGTCGTCCTCGACGGACTGGGCGAGATTGATGGACGGCAGCTTGGTCAGCTGGACGATGACCGAGCCTTCATCCATGGTTGGCATGAAGGCCTTGCCCACAGAGCCATAGGCAATGACGGCGATGACCAGACCTGCCGCGGAAAGGGCATAGACGACGCGCTTGTGCGCGAAGGCGGCAGTCAGCAGCCCGTGATAGCGCGGCGCGAGCTTGCGCATGATCCATGGCTCGCGATGATGGCCACTCTTGAGGCCCAGCGAGGCAAGCACCGGCACCAGGGTCAGTGCGAGCAGGAGCGAGCCTGCGAGCGCGAATACGATGGTGAGCGCGACCGGCGCGAAGAGCTTGCCTTCCAGGCCCTGCAGGGAGAGGAGCGGGAGGAACACCAGCGCGATGATGATGATCCCGGCGGACACGGGCACGACGACATCGCTGGCCGCACGGAACACGATGTTGAGACGGGGATGACCATCGTCATGGCTCTGGCCAAGCCGCTCGACGATATTCTCGACAACGACGACCGCGCCGTCGACTAGCATGCCGATCGCGATAGCAAGACCACCCAGGCTCATCAAATTGGCCGACAGGCCCATGCCCTGCATGAAAAGGAAGGTGATGAGTGCGGCCATCGGCAGCGTGACCGCGACGATCGCCGCAGCGCGCCAGTCGCCGAGGAAGAGAATCAGAAGGACGATCACCAGAATCGTCGCTTCGAGAAGGGCTTCCTCGACGGTGCCGACAGCGTGACTGATCAGATCCGAGCGATCATAAAAGACGTCAATGTGCGTGCCTGCGGGCAGACCCTTTTCGACTTCTGCCAGGCGCGTGCGCACGCCATCGACCACCTGACGCGCATCGGCGCCGCGCAGTGCGATCACGAGGCCCTCAACGGCTTCGGCCTTTCCGTTCTTGCTGACCGCGCCGTAGCGGGTGAGGCTGCCGCTGCCGACCGTCGCCACATCGGACAGGCGGACGATGCGCCCGTCGCGGCTCGCGATGACAAGGGACTGGAGGTCTGCGACGGACTGGATCGCGCCGACGGCGCGTACGATCAGCGCTTCCTCGCCCGAAGAGAGACGACCCGCGCCATCATTACGGTTGCCGCTCTCGATGGCGGTGCGCAGGTCGCTGATCGAGAGCTTCGCGCTAGCGAGCGCTACAGGATCGGGCCGGACCTCGAAAGTCCGCGCATAGCCGCCAAGCGCGTTGACGTCCGCAACGCCGGGCACTGTCCGCAAGGCGGGCCGGATCGTCCAGTCGAGCAGCTCGCGCTTCTGCTGAAGCGTCTGCGGTCCTTCGATCGTGAACATATAGACATCGGACAGCGGCGTCGAAATGGGCGCGAGACCGCCGCTGACAGAAGCCGGCATGTCGCCCAGCACGCCGGCAAGGCGCTCTGAAACCTGCTGGCGAGCCCAGTAGATGTCTGTGCCGTCCACGAAATCGATCGTGATGTCGGCGATCGCATATTTGGCTGTGGATCGCAGGATGGACTGTTTGGGGATGCCGAGCATCTCCATCTCGATCGGAGCGATCACCCGGCTCTCGACTTCCTCCGGCGTCATGCCGGGCGCCTTGAGGATCAGCTTTACCTGGGTTTGCGCGATGTTTGGATAGGCATCAACGGGGAGGGTGACAAAAGCCCAGGCGCCGAGGCCGGCGACGACCAGCGACAGGGCCAGGACCAGCAGGCGGTAAGATAGCGCATGCGCGACAAGGGAGCGGAGCATGCTCTAGCGCGCCTGCGAGAGCGCCTTGAGCGCACTCGTTCCTGACGTGACTACCCTTTCGCCCGACCGCACGCCTGATAGTAGCAGTACCTTGCCGGCGCTGGCTCCGCCTGCATCGACGTGACGAACAGCAAAGCCGCTACCGGTCGCTATGAAAACCACGTCCTTGCCGTCGATACTCGTCAACGCGGCTTGAGGGACGCTCACCGCGCCTGCAGGTGCGGGTCCAAAGACCGAAATGTTTGTAGCGCGGCCTGCTACCACCGCCGATCCCGCCGGCAGTGTCGCTTTCACCATGGCTGATCGGGTTGCAGGATCGATCGTCGATCCTACTGCGGTGATCGTGCCGCGCAAGTCGCCAAGACGGATCGTCATGCCGGGTCGCACGACGCCGACTAGCCGCTCGGGTAGTTGTGCTTCCACTTCGTAGCGGTCGACGGCATCAATGACATAGGGCGCCGTCGTGCCCTCGACCGGGCTTCCCGCCTGGATATTGGCGCTCGTCACTCGGCCCGCAATCGGTGTGACCAGCGTATAGGTGCCGCTTCCGCCATGGCCGTTTACCAGCCGGAGGATGCGGGACTTCTCGGAGACGTCCGCACGTGCCTCGGCCGCGAGTGCGCGTGCCTCATCGGCGCGGGCGCCAGCTATGATGCCCTCACGGTCGAGCTGGGACAACCGGTTGGCGTTGGATTGCGCAACCCCAAGCCGCGCGCCTGCGCGCGTGAGATCCCCGTTGAGGCTTAGCACATCGCGGCTTGAAATGACCGCCAGGGCCTGTCCTCGCCGAACTGTGTCGCCCTCTACGACCATGGTACGCATAACTACGCCAGGCAGCGATGCTGCCACCGCAACACGCGCATTGGGCGGCGGCGCGATCATAGCCGGCAAGTCGGCAAGCGGGGCGTCTGTGGCGGAGGCAGCGGGCTGCACCTGGATGCCCAGCTGCCTCGCTTGATTTGCAGGAACCACGAGCATCCCGTTGCGGCTCTGAGCGGGAACCGGGCTGACCGGGGCAGGCGCCGCAGGCATGTAGTTCCACCACGCCAAGGCCCCCGCAAGAGCAGCTGCTATCGTGCCGCCAAGGGCATATGTCTGTCGCTTGTCCATCCCTTGCGGCTAACCGGGAGTTCTGACGAAGACCTGACAGACCTTGCGGGACGGGAAGCGATCATCGGCGACTACAGGCGGCTTGCACGCTAGCGGCCGAGCAAACTCCGATAGACCTGTACGACCTTTTGCGATTCCGCGTCCCAGGATTTGCCAAGGCTATTGCGCCTCGCGGCACTGCCCATTGCACAGCGCAAAGCTTCATTTCCCGATAGCCTGGCAAGGGCGTCGCCATATGCGCAGGGGTCGGTCAGCGCACAAATCAGGCTATCCTCGCCATGCTTTAAGATGCTTCTGGCATTTTGCGCGTCGGCGCTCACGATCGGCAAGCCGCAGGCCATGGCTTCCAGGAGGACATTGCCGAACGTCTCGGTGGTGCTTGGGCAGAACATGATGTCTGCGCTGGCGATGGCCGTAGCCAATGCGGGACCGGACAGATGGCCGGTCAGAACAGCGCCTGCCAGCCCATCGAAGGCGTGCGCCGCCGGGCCGGCGCCGACGACGAGCGGCCTGATGCGCCGATCGCGCTGTTGAAGGTCATGCATCGCCGCCGTGAACGCGGATATTCCCTTTTCCATCACAAGCCGGCCCAGGAACAATATGGCTATATCATCATCCGCCAGACCGACACTTCGGCGCCAAGGCATGTCCCGTTTTGCCGGGTCAAATCGCACTGTATCGACACCGCGGCCCCAGACGCTGACGCGATCGTCTCCGCGCATCGACCGCAGATCGTCCACCAAGGCACTCGTTGGCGCGACGACATGGTCACTCCGTTTGTAAAAGCGATTGAGATGGGCCTCCAGAGCCGTCTGCGCCCAGCCAAGACGATAGTAGGCAAGATATGTTTCAAAGCGGGTATGCATGCTCGCAACAACAGGCACGCCCAGCGTCTTGGCGAAAGTTTGTGCACGAAAGCCCAATATGTCGGGGGTCGAGACATGGACGATGTCCGGTCGAAACTCCCGTATGTCGTCGCGAATAGTCCGGGGAAGGCCGAGCGCCAGGCGAAATTCGCCGCGGACAGGCAATGCGATCGACGGGACGGGGACCAGCGTTCCTTCGGGCTCGAACGCAGGCGTATCGGTCACGGGAGAATAGACCCGGACTGTGCAGCTTGCCCTGTTTTCAAGAAAGCGGACGAGGATATTCAGTGCCTGATTGGCGCCTTCGCGCAGATAGTTGTAGTTGCCGGAAAATAGCGCAATCCGCATCGCCTCAGACCTGTCGGAAGTTGAACAGAGCGTTCAGGACGAACACCAAGAGGCCGGCGAAGAGCGACACAATGATTCTCGCGACAAGATAATTCACATCGGTCCAATGCAGAAGAAATGCGTAGAGGCCTGTTGTGACGATAAGACCGATGCCAGAATTGATCAGGAAAAGAACATAGCCTGTTCGCATATCGCGATCAGTCCCCCTGAAGATCCAGGATCGGCCAAGGATGTAATGCAGGCTGTTCGCAATCATGAAGCCAATACCTGCAGCCACAACCTTGTCGCAACCTGCCAGATCGACGAGAGCCCAGAGAACGATCAAACCAGCCGCAAACACAGAGCAGCTGACAATGGTGTTCCGCACCAGCATCGCGCCGACGCGGGCGGAGATCAGGCGGCGGAAGATGGAGATGGTGGCTTCAGAATATTGCCCGTCGGCGACGGATGACCCCTGCGCATGTGGTCCGCCCCTCATGCGGCCGTCATCAGACCAGCAGGTTCGTTACCGACAGAAATCCGCTCTCCCGCGTCAGCCCATTGGCGGCATCGAACCGCCCAGGATCGTGTCCCACGAGGTGGTGTAGCTGGGGTCGATCCCCGCAATTTCCGGCGTCAGTCTGAGCCGATCATGTGCCCGGCACTGCCGACAGCATGATGATGGGATTGTCGCTGAGCGGTGCCATTGTTTCAAGTGTCATGTAGCGTGCACGCTGGACGGCCCATTCGTCGGACTGTTCCATGAGGATGGCGCCAACGAGGCGGGTGATCGCGGCTTCGTTCGGGAAGATGCCGACCACCTCGGTCCTGCGCTTGATCTCGCCATTGAGCCGCTCGATGGGATTCGTGCTGTGCAGCTTGGCGCGATGCTCCCGGGGAAAGGTCATGTAGGCCAGCACATCGGGTTCGGCATCGTCCATCAAGGTTGCCAGTTTGGGCAGTTTGGGTCGCACCTGATCGGCCACGGAACGCCATTGCTGGCTTGCAGCTTCGGGCGTTTCCTGGGCGAAGGCGGTGGCGATAAACGCGGAGACGACGCGCCTGCCACTCTTGCCGGCATGGGCCAAGGCATTGCGCATGAAGTGGACGCGGCAGCGCTGCCAGGTGGCACACAGCAGCTTGGAGACGGCCGCCTTGATGCCTTCGTGTGCGTCGGAGATGACCAGCTTCACGCCGCGCAGACCCCGGCGCGTCAGCTTGCGCAGGAAGGCTGTCCAGAAGGGTTCTGCTTCCGAAGGGCCGATGTCCATGCCGAGAACTTCACGGCGACCGTCGCTGTTCACACCCACCGCGACGATCACTGCAACCGAGACGATCCGCCCGTTCTGGCGAACCTTCACATAGGTCGCATCGATCCAGAGATACGGCCAGTCGCCCTCGATCGGGCGATCCAGAAAGGCGTGAACGCGCTCGTCGAGTTCTTCGCACAGTCGGCTGACCTGGCTTTTGGAGATGCCATCCATACCCAGTGCCTTGACCAGATCGTCGACCGAGCGGGTCGATATCCCTTGGATGTAGGCTTCCTGGATCACTGCGGTCAGCGCCCGCTCGGCCATTCGGCGTGGCTCCAGAAAACCGGGGAAGTAACTGCCCTTGCGTAGCTTGGGGATGCGCAACTCTACTGTTCCGGCGCGAGTCTGCCAGTCGCGCTCACGATGGCCATTGCGCTGGACAAGCCGGGTAGACGACTTCTCGCCGTAGCCAGCGCCGGTCAAGTTGCCGACTTCCATCTCCATCAACCGCTCGGCCGCAAACGCGATCATGTCGCGCAAAATATCAGCGTCCGGGGTCTTCTCCACCAGCGAACGCAAGTGCATCATAGGGTCGGTCATCGTGGTTCCTTCCGTCAGGTTCGAGCTTCGCAACCCAAACCTATCCGAAAATCACGGTGACCACCTCAGACCCCAGCTACACCACCTCGTGGGACACGATCCCGCCCAGGGATTGAGGAACAGGAAAGGCAGCTTGATGAATAGAAGTTCCGCATGGATGAAGCTGTCGATTGCGCGCTCCCACCATGAAGATTCGCGCTTGGCGTGTGCCTCCAACCAGTCGTCATAGGGCGACCAATGGCTCGGTTCGTCACGATGAATGATCTTGAAAATTCGGGTCAGCACGGGATCGGATTGGATGATGCGATTGCCGAGCAGTATCTCCACTTGCCTGAACCCCCGCTTCTCGGTCAGCGAGATCACGCGGCACAGCCTTTCGAACAGGGCATTGTCACTCACGACCTGGTGCGTCTGAAGCCGAGAGATCGGCTTTCGAAACATGATCTCGACAAAGCGATCGATATGCCCAAAGGACCGATCCACCTTGAGTGGCATGATGCCGCGTCTTTCAAACCAACGGCGAAACATCACATAGTGCTTCCGCTCGTCCGCGCGATGGCGCTCGATCCGCTTGATGAACGCAAAATCCGCGGGCGATCGTTCCCGTACAGCCTCGATCACTCGATCAATGGCAGTGTAGCCGCGGTGCTCATTGTAAATATAAATGCTACCGACGACGTCGAGATATCTGCGCCTGAACCATTCGAGCATTCCATTCTCCATGCTGCCAGACGCGGGCATGGCCGTGGCTCGACGCTATAACACCTGACCTCCAAAATGGTTCGTTGCTGATTTATGTCCAGCGGTGCATCCGGCCGATCACACCCACTAAGCCTCCAGGCAGATTGAAGCGGACTGTCTCACCATCCGGGAGCGAGCCCGCAGCAATATGCTGCAATGGTCGAACAAAGCATAGCCACAGCACGAAGCGTTTTCACGTCATCTTGGACCGGTAAACCACCTAGCCGGAGTACTGAGAAGTCGTTTCGAATCGGCAAACAGATTTTTTCAACCATTCTGTCGGATAAATGCGCTGTGTAGGCCGAGAGAGGTCGAGTGCGGGGGTAGGATAAGATGCTGACCTGGTTCACGAAAAATGCCCCTATACGGAGCAAGTTCAAAACTCTGACCAGTTGTTATGCGTTGATTTCGCTCGGCTCTGTTCTAGCGTTGAGCTTTGTTGGTGCGCCGAGCGCAGCGATCGGCATCGGGCTGGCCGGTGCCTTCATGATAACGCTTGTATCGATTATCAGCAGCCGACTCATCTGCGATCCCTATGTCAACACGGTGGTACGAATGGAAGGCTTAGCTGCCGGCGACTTGGATTCGCCGGTGCTCTATACGGATCACAATGATTGTGTCGGTAGGCTTACCAAGGCAATGGACACATTCAGATTGCAAGCTTGCGCAGCGATGGATGGCAAAACCGTAACTCATGTCGTGCAAATTCTCTCAGCCGGCCTTGAGGCGGTTGCAGAGGGCAATTTGAATTGTGCCATTCATGAGCCATTTGCAGGAGACTATGATCGGCTGCGCCTCACTTTCAACGAAGCGGTGGAGCGATTGGAACGCAGCCTTACACAGGTCGCCTCGTCAGCAAGAAGCGTCAATGGTGGTTCGAATGAGATCAAATCTGCTTCGGAAGATCTAGCGCGTCGTACCGAACAGCAAGCAGCCTCTCTTGAAGAAACGACGGCAGCGATGGATCAGGTGACCGGCATGGTCGCTGAGACTGCGCGTAGCGCGGTAGAGGTTCGTAGCGCGGTGAACGCTGCGCACCAGGATGCGAGTGAAGGCGGCGTGGTTGTCAAACAGGCAGTGACCGCCATGGACGCAATCGAGAAGTCGTCGCAAGAAATCGAACAGATCATCAACGTGATTGATGGAATATCCTTCCAGACCAATCTGCTTGCGTTGAACGCTGGGGTCGAGGCCGCGCGTGCTGGAGATGCAGGCAAGGGGTTTGCCGTGGTCGCCAACGAAGTCCGAGCGCTGGCCCAGCGCTCGGCCGACGCTGCCAAGGACATTAAGTCGCTTATAACGACAAGCAGCCAGCAGGTTGCGCGGGGAGTAAGCCTTGTGGCCGAAACCGGCACCATGCTCGGGCGTATCGCCACGAAAATCAGCGACATCAACGGCCTGATTTCTGAGATCGCGGCAGGCACCGAGATCCAGGCGTCGAACCTCCATCAGGTGAATGGCGCCGTCAACGACATGGACAAAATGACGCAGCAGAATGCGGCTATGGTCGAGGAAAGTACGGCAGCCGCGCGTAGCCTCTCCCATGAGGCGGACGAAATGGCCATGCTGGTGGCGCGCTTCCGGCTTCGCGGACAGGATTCTGGAGTCTCTCCTCACAGAGTTCCCACGAACGTGCCTCGCTCGGCTTCGGCAGTACCGCGGCCTATGGTGCTGGGTAATCTCGCGTTGAAGGAACAGGACGACTGGAATGAGTTCTAAGATTTTGAAGAGCGAGGAAGCTGCCTAGAGCATCGGGTCAAAAATGCTAGAATCACCTCAAACATGCCGGGAATGTTGCAGATCAATAGTAAAATGCTCTAAAAACTTAGAGCTAGCGTAATCGGCAAAATATGGTTTAGGCGATCCCGAGGGTGGGCGTTGACATATTGGACCTGATAGCCCGCTTCAATGCTTGCTGCCTCATTCAACGGGATTGCCAGCCCGATCATGCCGCGCTGTTGATCCAGTCCTGACCGGACGCCCCAGTCAGTGGCGTTGAGGTTGATGAAGCTTTCTTCCGATACAACAAGCGCGGGAGCATGGGCTCCCAGAGGGACAGCCAAGCGCAGGAACTGGCGATAGCGCCATCCCGCGTCACCGCCGGTCCCGGACCATCGCTGTTCAAGGCGGCCGCGTGTGGTCAGGTTGTAAGCGCGAAAACGTCCCCACATTTTCGTAGGCGCTGATCTGGCTATGTTTCGCCCCTCGTTTGAAGGGTATCGTAGTGGCCGATGATGTAAGAACATTCGAAACAGGTTTCGAAAGGCAGGAGGGCCAGCGGCCCTCGCGTATGGATGTCATTCCAGCAGGACCGATGCGGCGTCGGTGGTCGGCCGAGGCCAAGGCCCGGATCATTGCGTCGAGTTTTGAACCCGGCGCCAACATCGCAGAAATTGCACGAACGCATGGACTGCTACCGCAGCAGCTCTACGCTTGGCGGCACGACAGTATTCCGGGCAAGCGCCTTTCCAACAAGAAGCTGGGCTTTGTCCCGGCGATGATTGAAGATGCGGGCGTCACTGGCTCGGCTGATGATGGAAGCGATGAGATCGTGATCCGCACGGCCGCCCTTGCTATCCACGTGCCACCGGGCGCGAGCGAGGAAAATATCGCCCGGGTGCTCGCCGCTGTGAGCCGGTCGGGATGATCATCCCGCCAGGGCCGCTCAAGGTGATGGTGGCGACAAAGCCGGTCGACTTCAGGAAAGGTGCCGTCAGCCTCGCGGCGCTGGTCGAGCATGAACTCGGACTCAAGCCCTTCTCGGGGGTGGTCTTCATCTTCCGCTCGAAGCGGGCGAACAGGATCAAGCTGCTGGTCTGGGACGGCACCGGCCTGGTGCTTGTGAGCAAGGTTTTGCAGACCGGAGGCTTTCATTGGCCGCGGGCGCACGATGGCGTGATGCGGCTGTCGGCATCGCAGGCGTCGGCCTTGTTCGAAGGGCTGCAATGGTCGAAAATGCACACGCCACGCACCCAGGTTCCGGTGACGACGCGATAGGTCGCATGCCTGATTCCCCTGATCGAAAGGCCATTGCGGACCGCCCGAAAACTGCCAGAAATGGGGCATGTCCGCCACGGCATCCGACCTTCCTGATGATGTCGCCACCCTCAAGGCGATGGTCTTGGCCGGCCTCGAGCGTGAAGCTCGAATGCAGCATATCATCGACCAGATCACCCGCACGACCTTCGGGAAACGGTCGGAGAAACTGAGCGAAGATCAGTTGGCGCTTGCCTTTGATGATCTCGACGTCGCCCGTGCTGAACTCGAGGCGCTCGGTGAGCAGGCAGCAGGCCAGAAGAAGGAACGGGCGCGAAGGGAAAGTGGGACAGCACGGGCGTCGCTGCCGGCGCATCTGACCCGCGTTGAGGAAGTGATCCTTCCAGACGAGAAGGAATGCCCCTGCTGCGGAGGCACGCTGCACTGCATAGACAGCGACATATCGAGCCGGCTTGATGTGATCCCGGTCCAGTATCGCGTGATCGTCACGTCCCGACCGAAAATGGCTTGCCGCGCATGCAGCGAGGGGGTGTTCCAGGCGCCCGCGCCTAAGCATGTGGTGCCAGGCGGCCTGCCCACCGAAGCGTTGATCGCCGATGTTCTGGTCAAGAAATATGCCGATCACATGCCCTTCTATCGCCAGGCGCAGGCGCTTGTGCGTCAAGGTATCGAGATCGACCGGGGAACTATGTGCAACTGGGCGGGCCGAGCTGCAGGCTGGCTCGGGCGCCTGACCGGCCGGATGAAGGCTGACCTCCTGACGGGCGGCAGGCTGTTCGTCGATGAGACCACTGCCAAGGTCCTGGCCCCCGGCACCGGCAAGGTGAAGACGGGATATCTCTGGGCGATCGCTCGTGATGATGGCGCGCATGGCGGCACCGATCCACCGGCGATCGCCTACACCTATATGCCGGGGCGTGGGAAAGTCTGGGCAGAAAAATTGCTCGGGGACTTCACCGGCATCGTCCAATGCGATGGCTATGGCGCCTATAAGCATATCGAGGCGCTGGACCGGAAGGGCGGCCCGGGAACGCTCGCCTTTTGCTGGGCGCACGTTAGGCGTGGCTTCTTCGACGATGCCAAGGGCGGCAACGCCCCCGTCGCCGATGAGGCGCTAAGGCGGATCGCCAGTCTCTATAAGATCGAGGCTCGTATCCGAGGCTCCAGCCCCGAACGCAGGTTGGCGATCCGCCAGGCTGAAGCCACGCCGATCATCGCCGGCATGCGCCCCTGGCTCGAGGAAATACTGCCCAAGCTGCCCCGAAGCTCCAATACGGCCGAGGCCATCAGATACACCCTCAACCACTGGAAAGGCCTCGTCCGCTTCCTTGAGGATGGGCGGATCGAGTTGGACAACAATACCGTCGAACGGTCCATCAGGCCCATTACCCTCCAGCGGAAAAATGCCCTGTTCACAGGCCATGACCTGGGAGCTGAAAACTGGGCGACCTTCGCCAGCCTCATCGAAACGTGCAAACTGGGTGGTATCAACCCTCAGGCCTACCTCACCGATGTCCTCACCCGTATCGTCCTGCGCAACGACACAGATCCAATCGATGATCTGCTCCCTTACAACTGGGTCGATAGCCGCCTCGCCGCCAGCACCGTCATCGAACAGGCCGCCTAACGCCTGCCAGCGGGGGTGATTTAGCGCTTACGTCAGGTTGAAACCGGGGCGCGCTATGATCTTCCAGGTGAATTGCTCGAAGACGCGCTCCTCGCTGACCCAAACTTTGCCAGTACGATTTGCGGTGGAGTGGGCATAGCCTAGCGATACTGTGAGATCAGGGCGGACTTTGACCCCGATCGACCCGCGCAGGACGGTGTGCCCATAACGCGACAGCCCATCGAGCAAACGGAATTGACCATCGGCGGAATAGACCAGCGTGTCGGACAGTTTGCCGGTCACTGTCACGGCCGTCCATAGCTGCGCATCTTCATCGGTCTGGGCAGCCGCTGGCACGGCTGCAACAAGGGTCAGCATCGCCAAGGTGCTGACGAAAGCAATGGAGCCATACTGCCGGGGTGACATCAAGATTTGAGCCAATAGCGCAGGATCATCGACACAAGGCCAAGCGCCAGGACGCTGCTTGACCAGATCAAAATCATCCAGCCGAGCCGTCTCCACAAAGGTGCATCATCCATCAGTGGTAGCCATGCTCGCCGACTTTGCCGCGGAACACCCAATAGGCCCAAGCCGTATAAGCGAGGATGATCGGCACGATGATCACGGTCCCGACCAACATGAATAACTGGCTCTCTTCAGGTGCTGCAGCGTCCCAGATCGTCACCTGATCCGGCACGACATAGGGGAATATGCTGATACCCAGACCCGCAAAGCCAAGCAGAAAGAGGCAAAGGGTTATCAGGAATGGAAGGCGCTCTGCGCGGGCGCGCAGGCTGCGAAAATAAAATATGCTCGCGATGACCACCAGAATCGGCACTTGGGCGGTGAGGAGCACGCCAGGCATTTCAAACCAATGCCGCCAATAGGCGAACACCAGATAAGGGGTCGCAGCGCTGACGACTGCCATGGCGATCAGCATCAGGATACCGAGGGTAGCTGCGAGCCGATAGGCACGGTGCTGGCCTGTTCCATCCGTCTTCCAGATAAGCCAGGTTGCGCCGAGCAACGCATAAGCGATCACGACGCCCACACCGGTCAGCACACTGAAAGGTGAGAGCCAGTCGAGCCAACCACCGGCATAGGCATCATTCGCAACCTTGATGCCTTGCAGCAGAGCACCCAATGTGACGCCTTGCGCGAACGCGGCGATGATGGACCCCGCGGTAAAAGCGACATCCCACAGCGAGCGGTGTGCCGGATCGCGCCAGCGAAACTCGAAAGCAACGCCCCGGAATACGAGGCCGAGCAGCATCGCAATCATCAGCGGATAGGTAGCAGGCAGAATGATCGAATAGGCGAGGGGGAATGCGGCGAAAAGGCCGCCACCGCCCAGAACTAGCCAGGTCTCATTGCCGTCCCAGACCGGCGCAATGGAATTCATGGCCTGGTCCCGTTCTCGCCCGACGGCGAAAAAGGGGAAGATGATGCCAATGCCCAGATCGAACCCATCCATCACCACATAGGCGAAGACCGCGAAGGCGATAATGAAGGCCCAGATGACCGTAAGGTCGAGATTATAGACCATGATTTATGACCCCGCAGGTACAGGCGCGCCATCAAGCGCGTGCGCGGGCGTGATGCCGGCGGATCGGATCGGCGTCTGGGGTGGGTCGGATTCATGTGCATGGGGCGCCTGGCCCATGAGTTTCAGCAGATACCAGACGCCTGCCCCGAATACCGAAAAATAGACCAGTATGAACGCAACCAGCGATGCCGCGACAGCCGGCGCTGCGAGCGGAGAATGCGATACACCGGTCAATAGCTGCCCATAAACGGTGTAGGGCTGCCGCCCCACCTCTGTCGTTATCCAACCGGCAATGACCGCGACAAACCCGCTCGGCCCCATGATGATCGCCAGACGATGCAGCGCAGGCCAATCGTAGAGCGATCCGCGCAACCGGGCGAGGACGCTCAGCAGGCCGAGGCCCAACATGGCGAAACCAAGTCCTACCATGATCCGGAACGACCAGAATATGACGCCTACCGGCGGCTCGCGATCATCAGGGATCGTGTCGAGGCCAGCGAGTGGGGCGTCGGGGCCATGCTTGAGGATCAGCGACGATGCCTTGGGGATTTGCACGGCATAGTCGATGCGCTTTTCGGCGCTGTTGGGGATGCCGAAAAGGATGAGCGGTGCGCCATCGGGATGACTTTGAAAATGGCCTTCCATCGCCATGACCTTAGCAGGCTGGTGCTCCAGCGTGTTGAGGCCGTGCATGTCGCCCGCGAAAATCTGAACTGGTGCGACGATCGCCGCCATCCACATGGCCATGGAAAACATCTTGCGAGCATAAGGATTGGAGCGATCGCGCAGCAGGTGCCAGGCACCGACCGCGCCCACCACCAGCGATGTGGTGAGGTAGGAGGCAATGACGGTGTGGATGAGGCGATAGGGAAAGCTGGGATTGAAGATGATCGCAAGCCATGAGCCGGCGGGCACGAACTGGCCCCTGGCGTTGATCGCAAACCCGGTCGGGGTTTGCATCCAGCTGTTTACACTGATGATCCAAGTGGCGGAAATGAAGGTGCCGAGCGCCACCATGCAGGTTGCCGTGAAATGAAGCTTTCGTCCCACCTTACTCATGCCGAACAGCATGACGCCCAGAAAGCCTGCCTCCAGGAAGAACGCCGTCAACACCTCATAGGCCATGAGCGGGCCGATGACCGGCCCTGCCTTTGTCGAGAAGACCGACCAATTGGTGCCGAACTGGTAGGACATGACGATGCCCGAAACGACACCCATGGCGAACACAACGGCAAAGATCTTGAGCCAACAGCGAAACAGGTCGAGATAGACGCTCTTCCCGGTCTTGAGCCACAATCCTTCGAGAACTGCTAGATAGCTGGCCAACCCGATCGAGAAGGACGGGAAAATGAAATGAAAGCTGACTGTGAAGCCGAATTGAATGCGGGCCAACAAGACCGGGTCGAGCTGCTCAAGCATGTGATGTCCCCAAAAAGGCGCCGGCACTCTTCCACAGCATATATGCCGCGACGACAAAGATCAGGATCGAAAATACCGTGGTCAGAAGGCCTGTTGTTCCTGCCATTTTTTTCGCTGCCAACGCGCCGCCGAAGCTTCCGACCAAGCCCCCCAAGATGAATATGGCGGCGAGCGGCCAGTCAATGAGTCCCGAAAAGGCATAGTTGAGCGCTGTAGTGAGGCCAAAGGCCGTCACGGCGACCAAGGAGGAACCGATCGCATTCAGGATTGGCATGCCGGTGGACGCGACCAAGCCAGGGACGATCAAAAAGCCGCCGCCGATGCCGAAAAAGCCCGAGAACAGGCCCGTACCTAGGCCGTAGCCGAGAACCTTGGGTGCCTTCTGACGGTTGCATTCCGCTCCGGGATTACCTGCATTGCCGCGGCCGCGCAGCATCAGGATGCCAACGACGACCATCACGATGGCAAACAGAAACAGCAGTTTCTGGCCATCGAACGCCTTGCCGACGGTTGATCCGGCAAAAGCGCCTGCGATACCCGCTCCAGCGTAGAGCGATGCACAACGCCATTTGACGGTATGATTGCGGGCATGGTTCACAAGGCCCGCCGCAGCATTGGCAGCAACTGCCAGCGCACTTGTGCCAATGGCGACATGCGGGCTGGGGACGCCAACGAGATAGACCATCAACGGCACGGCGAGGATAGACCCGCCACCGCCGACCAGCCCCAGGGTGAAGCCGACAAGACCGCCCGAGAGCGCCCCCAGCAGATATTGGACCGTGTCGAGCATTATGCTGCGGCCCGGTGCTGGGGCTGGGCCATCCACTCGCGACCCTTGAGCATGCCGTTCCAATAGATCCAGGGCAGGGCTTCGGATTTGAGTAGCCAGGACAGGCGCTGCGGCTTGGTGCCCTCGATGATCCAGCTCGGGAAGCTGGGAAGCAATTTGCCGCCATAGCCGAACTCGGCCAGCAGGATCTTGCCGCGCTCCACGGTGAGAGGACAGGAACCATAGCCGTCATAGAGCGCAGACGGTGCCTTGCCCGCCAGGAAGCCGAGCAGGTTCTCGGCAACCACCGGCGCCTGCTTGCGCGCGGCGGCCATCGTCTTGGCATTGGGCGTCGAGCCGCCGTCGCCCAGGCCGAAGACATTGCTGTGCCGGACATGCTGCAGCGTCGTTTGATCGACATCGACATAGCCTGCCTCGTTCGCGAGCAGACTTTGCGCGAGGAATACCGGCGCCTTTTGCGGCGGGGTCACATGGATCATGTCGAAGGGCTTCGTGATCTCGCCCGCTTTGCTCCGAAACGTCGCTTGCCGGGCTGCTCCATCGACGGCGATCAGCGTGGATTCAAAGTTGAGATCGACCCCATATCGCTCGACATAGGACATCAGGGGCGGCACGAATTCCTTCACGCCGAACAGTACGGCCCCGGCGTTGTGGAAAGCCACGTCGATATTGCCAAGCACACCGCTGCGCCGCCAGTGATCGCAGGAAAGATACATGGCCTTTTGGGGCGCGCCCGCACATTTGATGGGCATCGGCGGCTGGGTGAATAGCGCCGTACCCTCGCGCAGATTCTGGACCAGTTCCCAGGTATAGGGCGCCGTCGCAAAGCTGTAGTTGGACGTCACGCCGTTGCGGCCGAGCGTTTCGCCCAGACCGTCGATGGCATCCCAGTCGAGCGCGATGCCCGGCGCAACGACCAGCGTGCGATAGCCGATGACGCTTCCATCTTCGAGGGTCAGTTGGTCGCGCTGGGGCTCGAAGGTGGCAACCGCACCCTTGATCCACCGCACACCGGTCGGCATGACCTTCGCCTCCGGGCGGTAGGTGTCGGCGACATCGAAAACGCCGCCGCCCACCATGGTCCAGCCAGGCTGGTAAAAATGCTGGTCGCGCGGTTCGATGACGATGATGTCGAGCGCGCGATCGCGCTCCAGCAGCGAGGCGGCGGTCGCCAGTCCTGCCGACCCGCCGCCGACGATCACGACATCCGCCCTCCCGTCCGAGGGGGTTTGTGGCGCGATGCTGGCGACCTCCAGACGAGGACGCAATGGGCTCAGATCATAGCCGGCGGCGGCGGTGCTCTCCAGGATCTGGTCTGCTGACTGCTGACCGGCCTGGGATAAAGCCCACAGCGTCGCCGACCGTGTCCCGGTGCGACAATAGGCAAGAACTGGCCCTTCCAGCCGGCTGAGCGCCGAGACCATGCCCGCGATCTCTTCATCGCCGATCTTGCCGGGAGCAGCCGGAACATAGGCAAACCCCATTCCTTGCGCCTGCGCCAACGCCTCCATCTGATCAGCGGAAATCTGGTCAGTTTCTTCGCGATCGGGGCGATTGTCGATGATGGCGCGATAGCCCTGACGTGCAGCGGCCTCGACATCCGCTGCACTGAGCTGCGGCGATACGGACAGGGACGAGCTGAGTTGCTTGAAAGCCATGGTGGTTCTCCGCAAAGCGCTGAAGCAAGCGCCGGATTTTCAGGGACGCTGGCGGCGGGTCGAAACGCCGAACGGCAGATAGGCGGGGCAGGTCGCGATCAGGCTGGTGATGAGCAAGACAGCTGCAACCGCGCCGAGGGCGAGAGCCAGAGTCCCTCCGATCAGACCGAGGCCGTAGGCCGCCAGAATGGCAAGCCCGACGAGCAGGCGGATGATGCGATCGGTGGTGCCGATATTCCTCATGGGAGCGTCCTCATGGTCGCCGTTTCAGGCCGGTGGGGGGAGAAGGCGGTGCAGGGCCATGCCGGCAATCATCGCTATGACGAAGAGGCCGGCGGGAAGGGGGGCAATGGCGAGATCGGCAATGGCCGGACCGGGGCAGAGGCCCGCAATGCCCCAGCCGACGCCAAACAGGACTGCGCCGATGGCGAGGCGGCGATCGATCGAGCGGGTGCCGGGCAAGACGAAAGCGTCCGCTGCGACCGGGCGCTCCATGCGCTGCTGGGTCATCCAGGCGATCGCCATCGGCATGATCGCCCCGGCCATCACGAAGGCAAGGGTGGGATCCCAGGCGCCTAAGAGATCGAGAAAGCCCCTAACACGGGCCGGATCGGCCATACCGGAGATGGCTAGCCCGGCGCCGAAGAGGACTCCTGCCAGCAAAGTAAGGACAAGGCGCATCACAGCAGTCCCGCCACGCGAAGACCCGCGACGGTGGCAAAGCCGCTGGCCATGAACAGGGCGGTCGCCAGCATGGATCGGGGGGACAGGCGTGACAGGCCGCACACACCATGGCCGCTGGTGCAACCGCTGCCGAGGCGCGTGCCGAACCCGACGATCAGCCCGCCGATTAGCAGGGTCATAACCGACGCAGGGAAGAGCGTGGTAACGGGCTGAAACCGGGCGACGATGAAAGCGCCCAGAGGCAGCCCCGCCATGAAGGTCCAGGCGATGACGCGCGGCGGTCCGCCCTCAGCCAAGCCGATGGCGCGGGCCGCAAGCCCGCTGATCCCGGCAATCCGTCCGAGACCAAGCAGCATGATGGCCGCAGAGAGGCCGATCATCAACCCGCCGATCAGGCCCTGCACGGGCATGGCTTGAGGGAAGCCGGGAATCATGAGGTCAGGCATCACAGGGCATCCAGCGGTATCTTGAGATAGCGCACGCCATTATCCTCAGCGTCAGGCAGGTGGCCGCCGCGCATGTTGATCTGGATCGACGGCAGGATCAGGCGCGGCATGCCAAGCGTTGCATCGCGCGCTTCCCGCATCGCGACGAACGCATCCTCGTCCACGCCGTCATGGACGTGGACATTGGCGGTGCGCTGATGGGCGATCGTCGTTTCCCAGACGAACTGGTCACGACCCGGCGCCTTGTAGTCATGGCACAGGAACAGCCGGGTTTCGCCGGGCAGGGTCAGCAGCCGGCGAATGGAGCGATAAAGCGTCCGCGCGTCGCCGCCGGGGAAATCGGCGCGGGCGGTGCCATAGTCGGGCATGAACAGTGTGTCGCCCACGAAGGCCACATCGCCGATGACATAGGCGAGATCGGCGGGCGTATGGCCCGGCACATGCAGCGCCATCGCCGGGATCGAACCGATCGAAAACATGTCGCCATCGTCGAACAGGCGATCGAATTGCGAGCCGTCACGCGCAAAATCGGTGCCCGCGTTGAACAATGTCCCGAACACTTTCTGAACGGCCAGGATCGCACGGCCGATCGCGATACGGCCGCCCAGTTTCGACTGGAGATAGGGCGCCGCCGACAGATGATCGGCATGAGCGTGGGTTTCGAGCAGCCAGTCGATCGCAAGCTCCTTCTCCTCGACATAGGCGATGATCGCATCGGCCGAGGAGAAGGAGGTGCGACCCGCTGCGGGATCATAATCGAGGACAGAATCGATGATGGCCGCGCGCTTTGTCGCGGGATCATGGACAACATAGCTGGCGGTGAATGTCGCGTTGTCGAAGAAGGATTGCACGACCGGACGGGCCGCTTCGCGCACCTGTCTGGAGATCGCCTCGATAATCCTGTCAGTCATGGTCGACTCGCTTCAATTTCGTAATTACATTACCAATGTAATCGTGTAATCGAGTTGCGTCAAGCGATCCGCCGTGGCATCGCCGGGACCATGGATATGACGATGCATGAACCTTCTGCGACCATCTCATCGACCGGCAGGGCATCCGCCCTGCGCATGGGTGACAAGGCCCCCAATTTCGAAGCACGCACGACAAAGGGGCCGCTGCGATTCTCGGAGCTTCAGGGCCGATGGGTCGTATTCTTTTCGCACCCAGCGGACTTCACTCCCGTCTGCACGAGTGAATTCGTCGCGCTAGCCAAGGCGCACGAGCGATTTGCGGCGCTGAATTGCACGCTGCTGGGCCTGTCCGTCGATAGCCTGTACGCGCATCAGGCCTGGGTCCGCGCCATCGACCAGTTGTTCGGTGTCACCGTGCCATTCGCCGTCGTGGAAGATCCCTCAATGATGATCGGGCGTGCCTATGGAATGCTGGACGAGGGCGCCACGGATAGTTCGGCGGTCCGTGCCACCTATTTCATCGACCCGGAGGGGATCATCCGCGCCATCACTCATTATCCAATGAGCGTCGGCCGATCGGTCGACGAAATGCTACGGATGCTCGCCGCCTTGCAGGCCACGGCGGATGGCAGCCGGCTTGCCCCCGCCGGATGGGCACCGGGCGACGCCATGCTGCTGCCGCCTGCGGACGAGATGACGGAAGGGGCAGACTGGTTCTGTCGCATCGCGCCATGACCGCGATCCATGGCTCGCGCGAACAGGCTGACCGCGCGTCCGAAAAGCTGAAAATCTTCGCGCAGCCTCAGCGCCTGATGATCCTGTCGTTACTGCTGAGGGGGGAATGTTCTGTCGCCGAGATCGACGCATCGACCGGGATCGGCCAGCCTGCGCTGAGCCAGCAGCTCGCCGAGTTGCGGCGCAGCGAACTGGTCGCGACACGACGGGAAGCCAAACAGGTCTACTACAGTCTCGCCGACGACAACGCCCGGCTCTGCGTGAACAGTATCGAAGCGATCTTCGGGGACGTGGCCGACCTGCCACGCCCCGATAACAGCCAGCCCGCCAAGCCGGTTGCCGTCGAAACGGTTCGCCCGCCGGCCGGCGCCGCACGATTTGCGCGAATCGTTCCCTGACGGATCAGGTCAAGGACGGGGGAGGGCGGTGTCCGCTCTATGCAGCCCGGCATTTGTCGGAGCAATATCGCACATTGTCCCAGTCGCGCTGCCATTTCTTGCGCCATGCGAATGGCCGTCCACAGGTTGCGCAAATTTTTGTCGGAAGGGTGAGTTTCTTGTGAACCATGGAAAGGCGCCTTTTCACGATGCCGTTGCTCCAGAATGCAGCGGTTGCCGGGATCGGGCGTTCAGGTGATCGCATGACCCTCCTCATACCGATCCTGGGCGATCAACTCTCGCATGATCTGGCCTCCTTGCGCGACGTGGGCAAGAGCGACACCGTGCTGCTGCTGATGGAGGTCGCGGAAGAGACCACCTATGTGCGCCATCACAAACGCAAGATCGCGCTGATCCTGGCGGCTATGCGCCATTTTGCCGAGGAAGCCCGCGCAGCGGGCTGGACGGTCGACTATGTCCGGCTCGACGACCCAGAGAATAGCGGCAGCTTTACAGGCGAGGTCGCGCGGGCCGTATCGCGCCACAGTCCTCATGCAATCCGGATCGTCGAACCAGGTGAGTGGCGCGTCCGGGAGATGATCGATGGCTGGGCCGCACGGTTTGACCTGCCGGTCGAGATCATCAGCGACGATCGCTTCATCTGCGGCATATTGGAGTTCCAGACCTGGGCGCAGTCGCGCAATGATCTGGTGATGGAGTTCTTTTACCGGGAGATGCGCCGCAAGACGGGCCTGCTGATGACCGCCGACGGCCAGCCGGAAGGCGGTGCGTGGAACCTCGACAAAGAAAACCGCGCACCGCCCAAGCGCGGCCTGAACTATCCCGAGCCCATGCATTTCACGCCAGACGACGTCACGAACGACGTGATAGCGACGGTTGCGGCGCTGTTCGGCGATCATTTCGGACGGCTGGAAAAATTCGCGCTGCCCGTTACGGCGGCCCAGGCCCGGCGCGCGCTGGCCCATTTCGTCCGGACCGCTCTGCCCGATTTCGGCACCTACCAAGATGCCATGGTGACAGGGCAGGACTGGCTCTACCATAGCTGGCTCAGCCCCGCGTTGAACCTCGGCCTGCTGACACCGCTGGAGGTCGCGCAGGCCGCCGCCGACGCCTATGCTGCCGGCACCGTGCCGCTCAACGCTGCTGAGGGCTTTATCCGCCAGATCATTGGTTGGCGCGAATATGTGCGCGGCTATTACTGGCTGGAGATGCCGGACGTCGCGACGGCCAACGCGCTGGAGGCGACGCGGCCATTGCCGGAATTCTATTGGACCGGCGAGACTGACATGCGGTGCATGGCGGAAGCGATCCGCAACACCCGCGACCATGCTTATGCGCACCACATCCAGCGATTGATGGTCCTGGGCAATTTCGCGATGCTGGCGGGCGTGCGACCGCAGGACGTCGCCGACTGGTTTCTGGTGGTCTATGCCGACGCCTATGAGTGGGTCGAGTTACCCAATGTCATCGGCATGAGCCAGCACGCCGATGGTGGCCGCCTGGCGACCAAGCCCTATGCCGGCGGCGGCTCCTATATCAACCGTATGTCGGACCATTGCGGCGGCTGTCGCTACGATGTGAAGCTGAAGGTCGGCCCCGATGCCTGTCCGCTCAACGCCCTCTACTGGGACTTTCTGGCGCGCCATGAACGCCGCTTTCGCCGCAATCGTCGTATGGTGCAGATGTACGCCAACTGGGACCGGATGAAACCGGAAGTCCGCGACGCTTATCGTGCCAGCGCCGCGACCTTTCTGGACCCCATCGAACCGGCAGCGCGAGGCTGGGCGCGCTGATGGTGCTGCGACTTTATGCTGACAGATCCTTCCAGACAGGTGATCCAACAGCCAGGCGCCGCCACTGCGCGCGATCAGCGACGGCGCAATCGTAGTGCTTAATTGGGAAAATGAATTCCGCAAAGCTTGTTACCGTCGGGGTCACGAAAATAAGCCAGTTCGATCGTTCCCATGTTTGCTGTATCGCGGGGCCCAGGGGCCGCCTCGATCGATGTGCCGCCAGCAGACACTGCGACGTCGTGAAGCCGCTTTACTTGCTCAGGTGAGTCGCACGAAAAAGCGACGGTGGCACCATTTGCTACCGTCGCCGGTTCATCGTTAATAGGCTGCGTAACGATGAAATTCGTACCAGCGCCATTTCCGTAAATGAGGCGTGTGTGGCCACTGTCGGCTATGTTTGGCGTTGCCTCGCCCATGCCCAGGACACCAAGCACTTCATTGTAGAAGCGTTTGGATCGCTCAATGTCGTTCGATCCAATCATCGTGTGGAAAAGCACTTGTTTTCTCCCATAGCGTAGCAGCCGTTATGACGCTCAGCCGACGCGGGCGATAGGGTAAATCGCTGCTGCTCCGCCACTCTGACGTTATTTGCGGTCGCAGGCGGAGCCGGCCAATTGCCCGACTGCTTGCCCCGGCATGGTCTCGGTCCTAATATCCAGAAGCAGCAGGGATAGAGTAGAAGCCTGGAGACAAGGCATACGATCCTCATCTATCTTATGCTGCTCTTGCGAGCAACGAATGGGCATCGTCTGCGATACCGCTGCCTCATCTCCGAATTTTCGGTCCGATAATATATCTTATGTTAAATTTATCAGTGACTTATGACTGAACTGCTCATCGTTGAACCCGATGGTCGTGTATACCGCGATATTCACTGCACTGCAAAGATCCCACCGTTTCAGTAGCTGCCCGCCAACGCAAGCCGCACGTCCGCCGCGATTGTGTAGACGACTTCGCGCTGCGCGCCCCGATTGTGGTGGTCGACGCGATACCCCTGATAATGACGATGCAGCAATCCAGCGCGCACAAGATCGGATACAGCACGGCTAACGTTCGTCCGACCGGATCGCAGGATGCGCGCTTCGATTTCCTCGTCCTGCTGCTGAGTCAAATCGCCCGCATTCTCCGAGCCGTCCGCCTTTGCCATTAGTTCCAACCGGACCGCTGCAATCATGGCCGTACGGCGACAGTCCCGGTTGGCCAGCGGCGCCAGTGCTTGGCAAAGCCAATCACGAACCGGAATCTGGTCGGCATCGCTTCGAACATAGGGTCCGAGATTGCCATCCTCCCCTGCGGCCTTGGCGATCAGGTTGAGGATGAGCAGAACATACCGCGGACGCTTCGACACCTGCGATACGCGGTTGACCAGATCCGGCAGCGCGACGGTCGGCAGCGACGCAGGCTGGGGTGCTTGTTGGATATGGTCAAACAGATCAGCTTGGTGGAACATAGCAGGAATCTAGCACAGGCGGTTCAGCTGTGAATCCCCCTAAAACACCCTTCCCCAACAAAAATCACCAGTGTCACTTTACCACGCGGGTAAAGTGACACTGGTGACGCAGCGACTATCGATCGTGATGAACATCAACAAACGACTTGAGTCCCACGTACTCCATTGGCACCCTCCGCATCGGGGGTAATGATTGGATGAGAGGTTTTAAGAGCAGCAGCGAGGTCATCGCTGATTCATGAAGTCGGACAACCCAATCGAGCAGCGTTACGAAGCCGACTTGCTCGGCAACATCCAGCAGGCACTCGCGGGTCTCCAGGGCTTCGAGGTCATGGCGCTCGAACTCATCCAAAACGCCGACGACGCGGGCGCCGCCGAGATGCGGTTCGATGTCAGGCGCGGCGGCCTCCACGTCTGGAACAGCGCGAAATTCAGTAGCTGCGGGCTGTCGGAGCACGTCTGCCCCATGATCGAGACGGACGGCAGACCGTGTAATTTTCACGCGATCTCGAAGATGGGTAGCCGCAACAAGATCAGTGTCGGCTCGCAGATCGGACGCTTCGGCATCGGATTCGTTTCCGTCTACCAGATCACCGACGGCCCGACAGTCCGCTCGCTGGACCTTGAGATGCGCCTCGACCCGCTCCGTGGCCGCAGCCCCGCGCGAAAGGTAGCACCAGTCGTAGGCACGGAGTTCGACCTGCCATGGGCGGATCGGCCATCGCCAACGCGGGCCGGACTTCGCGCCTCTCCGACGCCGGCCGACGTCGTGGATATCATGGTCGAGCGCCTGCGCTTCGCGCTCGAGGGTGGGCTGATCTTCCTTCGCAACCTTACGCACGTCGAGCTCTTGATCGAAGGCGCCCTCGACCAGGCCATCACGATCCGCCGGAGAGACAACCATTTGGTGATCCGTCGGGAGCCCGATGGCCGGGAGACCCAGTGGCGCATCATCACAGCCGATGCGCAAGGATTGGTTGACGAGCGTGACCTCCGGGGGCGCTTCGCGATGCTGTCGGAACTAGACCGCGACACCAAGGTCAGCATCGCGATTCCGCTCTCGGACGACCGGGTCGATGGCCTCGTCTACGCCTTCCTCCCGACCGAGCAGCCGACGCGATTGCCCTTCCACGTCAACGCCGACTTCTTTCCTCGGCCGGACCGCCGATCGATCGTGCTCGGCGGAGAGCAGCATGACCGGCACTGGAACGAGGCGATGCTCCAGACTGCCGCCACGGCCGTGGCCGAGGATTTCGGGGAACTCACCGGATTGCTCGGCGCGCGTCGGCTCTGGGCGCTAATAGGGGCGGCGCACGCAATCCGCGAGGATCAGGCCTTCGGTTGTTTCTGGGCGGCGTTCTCTGAAGCCGCGGCCCTCCACGAATGCGCGTGGACGGTCGGAGAACAATGGGCGTCGATCGCCTCGACCCTGCTCGCACCTTCCGTGCTTGGCGCGAGCGAGCTCATCGCGCTCGAGGCCGTCGGCATCGGTATCATGCACCCTGACCTGAGGAGCAGCTGGTCCGCCTTGCAGGCGCTGGGCTCGAAGTCGCTTATGCTTTCCTCAGTCGTGGCGGGGCTCGAGGCCTACGCGGCGGCTGGGTCGGACTGGGATGCCGATCACCGGCAGGACCTGTGGAGCGCCGTCGGCAAGATGCTCGCCGCACTGCCGAAACCTTTGGCGATGCAGTCGCTGCAGACCAGACTGAAGGCCGTTCCATTTCTCTCAGACGATCGCGGTCAGCCCGCCAGCGGTTCAAGGCTCAGGATCCTGCCCCAGGGCGTTGATCGTGCGAGGATCGGCACATTGGCGCCCGGCGTGGCGATCGTCGACCAGCGGGTTCTGAGCGTTCCGCTGGTTGCCGCCCTCGTCCCAACGCTCGATCTCGCCGAAGTGGCGCGAGCTCTGGCGTCCGTGATCGCGACGCAGGACGACGCGGCGCGGATCATCGGCGAGACGGACGACGAAGTACGCGACTTCTATGCGACCCTTGTGGCACTGCCGCGCAGGCCGACGGACACCGTGGCGCTGGCCGCGCTTACACAGGTCCCGATCCTTCGCACGCATGAGACGTTCGCCGCGCCGGCCCGGGCGCTGCTGCCCGGCGGATTCGTCGATCCCGTCGGCCACCTGTCGGTGGTTGAGGCGGCGCTGATGGGCCCGGCGATGCGCGAGTTCGCCGAAACCGCGCTCGAGGTGCGCGTGCTGTCCTTCGGCGAATTCATACGCCGCCATCTCAGCGACCTCGTCGCAGCCGACCCGACCCGCGACCAGTATCGCGCACTGATGCGCGAGATTGCTGGTCATTGGCACGAGCTCGCGTCCGCTGGCGCGCTCGACCTTCTTCGGCGAGCGGCCTTCATCCGCACGCGAGACGGCGGGTTCGCCGAACCGGGTGACTGCTATTTCAGGACCGCGGAACTCGAGACCCTGCTAGGCGAGGACCAGTCACGCTGGGTGGAAGACGACTGGATACCCCGCGATAGTTTGCCAGTGCTTCAGGACCTTTTCGAGACGCATCTCGGCATGCCTCGTCGCGCATCGATCAATCATGTCGTCGCCCGGATGGACCATCTGGTTTCCTTCGATCTGTCGGAACGGACGTCGCGCGCGGTCAATAGCGTCGCACGACACCTCATCGATCGAATGAGGACGCTGTCCCAGGCGGACCGGATCAGTCTGCAGCGGCTGCGCACGCTCGCCTGGATACCTGCCCTGCTCGATGGAGAGCCCACCGGAACTTGGCATCTGCCGGGCGCGGTGCACAGACCCTTCCAGGCGGCGGGCTTCGCGTCGCAGGCGCGGGTCGCGGATCTACCCGTTTTTCGTCGAACCGCCGCTGGGCAGGCGCTGCCCGATTTCCTGACATTGATCGGCATGCCGGATCTGCCGCCGCTCGACGTGGTGGTGGCCCATCTCGAGCATTGCATGGCGACGGGGCGGCAGGTGTCTGACGTCACCTATCAGATCCTGAGCACCGGCCTCGACCGTCCCGAAGCAGCTGCGATCGAGCGGCTGCGCGGCAGGCCGTTCATCTGGGCGCCTGCACTCAAGACGTTCCTAGATGCCGATCACGTCTTTTGGGAGGCTCCGCCGTTCCGCGCGCACTGGCATCCCGCATCGACATTGATGATGCAACGCGCCGCACTTTATCGTGAACTGGACGTCGTCGACGTGCCGGAGGTGCGGCACTACGCCTTGCTTGCCTGCGAACTCGCCCAACGGGCCGAACGCTCGGCAGCCGACCTCGCCGTCCATCAGGCCTGCCTCGCGTATCTCGCGAACGCCCTGGACGCTGGCGACGTGGGGGCGGACGACGCCATCGCTGAGCTGCACGACACGTCCTCGCTGATCAGCCTTGAAGGGGACCCTGTCGATCCGGCCGACGCTATCTGGTGCGACGCCGACTGGCTCGCCGCGCCGTTCGCCGGCGCGCTCGACCATGCTCTCGTGGCGACGCCGCCATGCCGGCCAGCGACTGCAGCCCGGCTGTTCCGAGCGCTCCGCTCTGATCGCCTGTCGCGCATCGCTCGGCTCGTGCTGGGGGCTGAGCCCGACCGAACGCCGTGCAAGGCAGCGGACGGATTGCTTGCTGAACGTGGCGATCTGCTGCTCTGGCTGACGGGCGATGCGAAAACGAGAGTCCGTCTTTTCGCCGAACTGGCGCAACTGACAGTCCAGACCAGCTCATCGCTCCAGGTCTTGGCCGAACTGCCAGAATCGACGCCGCCCGCGCGGTCCGCACCATCCGTTGCGCCCGCTTTCTACGAAGCCGCGACCGCGACGCTACACGTCGCGGTGGGCCAACAGGCCGAACTGGACTGGAGCTCGGCTTTCCGTGCGCTCTTCTCCCACTTGGACATGCTCGCGACGGAAGCCGACGCACGCCATTTGCCGATCACCGCGCTGA
Source organism: Sphingomonas naphthae (assembly GCF_028607085.1). Lineage (NCBI taxonomy): Bacteria > Pseudomonadati > Pseudomonadota > Alphaproteobacteria > Sphingomonadales > Sphingomonadaceae > Sphingomonas > Sphingomonas naphthae. The sequence continues at coordinate 102,701 of NZ_CP117413.1, forward strand.
TGATCATGACCTCTCCGAGCCGCGCGAGCGCCGAGCATGTGCTGCGCACCGCCGGGTTCGCACCGCCTGCCGACCACAATCTCGATGGGTTGGAAGGCACTCCCGGATTTGACGCATTCGAGGATGTCCTGTCTCCAGACGAGATTGATGCCAATGGCGAGGCGGCTGACGGCGACGACGATGCGGTGACCGAGGAAGAGCAGGACGCCAGCTCCAACGAAACTGAGCGGAACGAAGGCGCAACCCACGACGATGCGGATCAGGAGCAACCTGCGCAGGGAGATGACTGGGACGACGATGAGCCGTTCCGTTCGAAGAAGGCGACAGGTGACTTCGGCAAGGGTTCGGAGCGGAGCACATCTGATCCATCGGCTGTCCAGTCGGGGATTGGCCAACCGGGCTGGACCGGTGGCGGCGGGGGTGGCTCAGGAACGGGCGGCGGTGCTGGCGGCGGCCGAGCGCCGCACGCTGGCCTAGGAACGCAATCGAGTGGTGGCGTCAGTCCGGGTGGAGCGTCGACGCAGGCCGGTGGCGAGCCACGCGAGCGGCAGACGCGGCGCAGCCGCCTGCTCGCCTACGTTGCAACGAGTGCGCATGCCGCGTCGCTGGAACAGTCGACTCCATCGGAGCGCGAGCGGGTCGAGCTCGCGCAGGTTGATGTCGCGGCGATCGAGGCGGTCCTTCGCTACGAGCGCGCCAAGGGGCGCGAGCCGGAGGAGCAGGCGCATAACAACCCGGGCTTCGACATCCGGTCGATGTCGGCGGGGGGTGTCGTCGCACGGCTGATCGAGGTTAAGGGGCTAACCAGCGACTGGACCGAGCGCGGCGTGCGGCTCTCGAGCGTCCAGTTCGCTATGGCGCGCGAGCATCCCGAAGCCTTCTGGATCTACGTCGTCGAGAACGCACGCGACCCGGATCGCCAGGTGGTGCACGCGATCGCAAATCCGTTTGCCAAGGTCACCGAGTACTGGTTCGACCACGGCTGGCGCGACGTCCGGGAGGAGTCGGCGAGCGCTCGTGAGTTGCGCCTTCGGGCCGGAGAGCGCATCAGGCATAGCCACTACGGAATGGGCGTGATCGAGCGGGTCGAACTTCGCACCGTTCCACAATACGTCACGATTCGCTTCCGGATCGATGGGCTCAAGAGGCTGCCGTTCAATTCCCTTCTGACCTTTCCGACCTGAACATGGCGATCTGCTATCCTCCCGCGGAAACCGCCGAGAGCACTTCCGCCGCCGAGCTGAAGCTGTTGCGGGCTTGCGAGAGCAAGCTCGGAGACGACTGGCTCGTGTTCCATTCCGTAGCCTGGATATCGCGGGCATCGGGCTCGGGCGCGTCCGACGGGGAACTCGATATGCTACTTTGCCATCCCCGGCACGGCATTCTCACCATCGAGGTCAAGGGCGGCGGGATCGGACTCGACTATCGGACCGGCGACTGGACATCGACTGACCGGAACGGTCGCGTGCACCCCATCAAGAACCCATTTCGTCAGGCCACCAAGGCCAAGTACGGCGTCCTGGAGAAGCTCAAGGAAAGCCCGGCCTGGACGCGGCTGGGAATCGCTCGCTTCGTCATTGGACACGCGGTCTTCCTGCCAGATGTTGGCGACGCTCGGCGACTGGCGGGACCCGATGCTCCGGCCGAAATAACCGGCGACGCTGGCGACCTCGGGCGGCTTGACGAATGGCTGACCCGGGTGATGGCGTTCTGGGAGGGCGAGGACAGCCGCCGGCACGATCAGATCGGTCCTGGCGGGGTCGCGGTGGTGCGCCAGATCTTTGCACGTTCCGTGGCGGCAAGGCCGTTGCTGTCGACGCGCATCGGCGAGGAAGAGGTCCGCCGCCTCGAACTAACCCGCCGGCAGATGGCCGTCCTCGATCTGCTGTCGCGACACCGCCGCGTGGTGATCAGCGGCGGCGCGGGAACGGGCAAGACTCTAATCGCGCGCGAAAAGGCGGAGCGACTCGCGCGTGAAGGGATGCGCACACTCCTGGTCTGCTACAACCGGCCGCTCGCCGATCATGTGCGCGAGCAGGTGGCGGGGATCGACCTACTGGACGTCGCGTCGTTCCATCAGCTCTGCGATCGCTGGGTAAAACGCGCCCACGCCAAGCTTGGTCGTGACCTTATGGCTGAAACCCGAAGGGACTTTCCGGGCGCCGACCACTTCGATGTCATTCTGCCTATGGCCCTGGCCCTCGCGGTTGATGCGTTCGGTCCGAGATACGACGCTATCGTCGTTGACGAGGCGCAGGACTTCGCGCTCGAGTTCTGGATGCCAATCGAGATGCTGCTGACGGGCGGGGAGGACGCGCCGCTCTACATCTTCATCGACGAGAACCAGGACCTCTACCGGCGCGCGACCGAACTGCCAATCAAGACGCCGCCCGCGACGCTCGACCGGAACTGCCGCAACACGGGGCACATCCACGCCGCGGCTTACCGCTACTACCGCGGCGACGCCGTTGAGGCTCCGGAGATCGAAGGCACGCGGGTGGAGACGCTTATCGCCGGCGACCTCGCGAAGCAGGCACGGGCGATCGCTGCCACCGTGACCAGGCTCGTAACGGAGGAGGGAGTAGCGCCTCACGACATCGCCGTGCTGCTGTGCGCGGCCGGCGCCAAGGCGGAAGCCGAGGCGGCGCTGGCGGCTAACGCCATCCCGCGATCGGCTTCTTGGGGCAGGCTGGAGAGCTACGGGCAATGTGTGATCACCGTTGACACGGTGGCGCGCTTCAAGGGCTTGGAGCGCGCGGTCGTGATCCTGTGGATCGACGGCTGTGATCCTGCGCTCCAGCGCGAGACCTTTTACGTCGGCCTGTCGCGAGCCAAGTCCGTTCTCTATCTCTGTGGGACGCAGGACGCCTGCCGGACGGCGATGAAGTGAGCGCTGATACGCCGGCTGCGATCACCGGAAAAGGACGCTGATGAACCAGAAATGAGAGGCGGATGAGCGGCCAAATTTTACTGCAGCCACTCCAGCCCAGCTGTGGGTGCCGTCGACAAGAAGCGGCCGTCGTGCGGAATGCCGTTCGTCGGCCAGGTGAGGAAACACAACGGCTAGAGCAGGATAGAATTTGGCTTCGATAGCCTAGACTATCTCTTAGCCAGAACTTTCGCCTCCTCGATGCCAGCAGCCGAACGATGCTCCCGTTCCGCTGATCGCTGCCGCGATCGCCGTGGCATGCCGAAGACGTCCGCCTTGCGTAACAGAATGCGGACGTCATCGCGGATGATCACATCCTGCCGTTTCAGATCGATGGTGATCGACGTCATCGTCTCGGGAAACGGCTGGCGCCTTCCCGTGAGCGAGAAGAGCGTGGTGCGACGGCGCAGTGGGTCGAGCCGGACTATGTGCTCCTGCTCGATATCGCCCGATAGGTACAGCGCGCACCCGACGTAGCACCTCAGCACTCCCTCGAGGTCGGCGACGCGTTCGCTGTCGATGACAAGGCGCCCATCCTCGTCGATCGCACCGAAACCCGCATCAGATGCACGCTCCATTGCGGTGACCGTGCGTTGCGGATCGGCAAGCGCGTGGAGATATTCGAGCGCCTGCTCTCCGAATTGCTGCTGGCTACCGAAGTGCTTGCGGATGTCGCGCACCATAGCCGGGCTCGGCCGTGCGGCCGTGCGTGACCGATTGAGGATGTTGAGCGCCTGATGCACAAGCAGGTCGTCGCGCCGTTCGGCGGCCGCTCGCGCGAACAGCTCCGCATCTATGTCCGTGTCCTGGCTGGCCTCGATTGCGCGGGTGAACGACACACGCTCGGCGGCAAGAAGATCATGAACATCTGACGGCACCTCGTCGGCATGGGGCAGCCGACCCCGTTCGAGCGCGAAGCCTGCTATTGCATCGATGGCGGTGGCGATACGATCGGCTAGTTGTGGTCTCGCGACCGCAGTTTTGGCAGGACGATCGGCGCGGTAGGCGCTGGTGGACGCTCGGCGTCCGCGCCGTCGCTCCAGGAGGAAGTCTTGCTCTTCCTCGGGCGAGCGGAACAGAGCGAAGATGCCTGGCGCCAAGGCGACAGGCTCGACCCCCGTCGCCTGCGTCAACATCGCCTTCAGCTCGGCCTGTTGGAAATACTTCTGGAAGGTGCCGCGTGCCGTTAGGTAGGGGAAAGGTCCCAGATCAATTTCGCTTCAACGACACTTCAGCCGGTCAGCTGCTCGAAGAATCCGCCAGAATCTGTCTACTGTTCGCAAGGGCCCACAGGCGCTGGAGACTGCGTGATAGACTCCTACATCGGTTTGCGGCGCCTGTGCTCACGCTCGATAACGTTTGCCCCAACGAGCCTTCCTGTGAAATGCCGCTCGCGCTTGCCAGCCCCTCAATGCGTCGTTGCCTTATCGCAATCTGCGCCGCGATGCTCGATGCAGACTGTGACCCAACGGTGCGAAACGAGGACGAGCCGGTTGTCGACGTATGGGCGCGGATGGTCGATAGCATCGCACTCCAACAGTTCATCCAAGATCGTCAGGCGTGCTCGCCGACGTTGAAAAGAACAGTGGAAGCAGCGTGCCATCGGAACGAAAAAGTCGAGCGGATGTCCGCGTTACGGAGCGCCTCGACGGCCTACAAAACTCTCTTCCGTGACGCGGCCGGAAATGCGTTCTCTTCGCGCCATTAAGTACCCGCGAGCCTACGGATGGCAGGCGCATTTGGCCTCTAGCTGGCCGCACGCTTTTTAGCGGCAAGTGTCCATTAACTTAGGAGGTTGGCGGCGCGCACCTGAATGCGGCGCTTCTGCTGGATTTCATCAATTCCATTCCGTCCCGCGATTGGGCAACATGCGCCCATTCCCGCCGCTCAATGCTCCTAGGGTAGCGCCTGAAAGCAGACGTTACGCAGCTTGGCGCCTCAACCCGTTCCTCCGGAGGCATCCGGCGCGGTGCCGGGGGCGGTATCCTGAGCCTTTCCGGTCGGCGCCCCATCCTGCGCTGCACTCATCGCCGTCAGATAGTCGACGATAGCCGGAATGTCCTTGTCCGCCACGGGAGCCTTGTAGACATCCTTCATCTTGGTGACCGTTGCCTTCCACTGGTCCGCTGAAAGCACTGGCTGGGTCATCGCCATGCTGGCGGAATGGCAAGACGTGCAATTCGCATTGATGACATCGGCATGAGGGCCATCGGGATATTGCTGCTCATCGATAGGAAGATCGACCGTATCCGAGGTCATGGTAAAGCCGTTCACGGAAATGCTGCTGGGTGTAGGCCCTGTGGATTGGGGTTCGGGCAGCGGGGTGTAGCTGCCGGGAGGGCCCACCATCATGAGGGTGAAGACGGTCACGCCGAGCAGTCCGACGGCCAGCATGCCTGGGGTTGGCGCTTTCATGCCAAAGCTCCTTATGCCGTCACGATGGTAGTGGTTTCGATATTGCCGCGCATGAAACCGCCAGGGTTCCAGATCGGCGCCATCGGCTGTGCGACGCCTGCCGTATTCCAGCAGCGCGACATAAGCGACGTCTTTCCGGGGCCGGGCAAGGGAACCTGGGCGTCCCACCGCCGGAAACTGTACTTCCCGTGGTCCGGTCCGAGCTTGGTTGCAAACCAGTGGCGACCGCCGTCGGTGGACACATCGACCCGTGCCACGCCGCAGTCGCCGCCCATGGCGATGCCGCCAAGCGGGATCGAGGCCTCGTGCGCGATCCGCTGACCTTCGCCCAGACTGGTGACCCACGAACGCGGAATCATGCGGTTGATCGGAACGGTCGGGAAGTCCTTGGCGCCAGGCTTCACATTGGCGCCGGGCGTCGCCGGGATCTTGTAGGCCTTGGCCATCCAGTATTCGTCGTCAGGCCCGGGCAGGACCTCGATGTCGTTGAGCATCTTGACCCAGTAGGTGGAGTACCAGCCCGGCACGATCAGCCGGATCGGGAAGCCGTTGAGGAGCGGCAGCTGCGTGCCGTTCATGCCGAAGGCGATCATCACTTCGCCGTCGCGGGCATGATCGATGTCGAGCGCCTTCTCGAAGTCCGGGGCACCGGCGACCACAGGTTGATCGAGAGCGCCGAAACGAACCTGGACGGCCCCCGCCTTCACCCCGGCCAGATCGAGCACATCGCGCAGGCGCACGCCGAGCCACTTCGCATTGCCCATCGCCCCGTTGCCCCACTGCGCGCCGGGGACGCGGGGCTGGAACAGCCCTCGCGAATTGCCCGAGCACTGGTTCACGGCGGCCATCTCAACCCTTGGCAGGCGCATCAGTTGTTCCAGATTGATCGCGATCGGCTTGTTGACGTGACCGCGGATAGTGAGCCTGAAAGCATCGACGTCGATCGAGGTCGGGATGTCCGCCCAGTGCCAGCGCACGAAGAACTGATCATTGGGGGTGAACACGTCGCGGTCAAAGACAGCCATCGGTGTTTCGAGCAAGGGCGGATGGATGCGCTGGAGGATCATGCTGCCCTTGCCGGGAAATGCGCTCGTCATCGGGCGCTGCGCATTGCCGCCGGGGAGATGCAGGTCGGTCAGCCCCTGCGTGATGCCCTGCGCCAGCGCAGGCGCAGCGGCGATGGCTGCACCGCCGAGCGCGGCATTCTGCAGGAAACGGCGGCGGCTTGTTTCGGCCGCGAGCTCGGCATCCAGTCTGTCCATGGTCGTATCCTCTCGGGCAAAATGGTGGCGGGTGCTGCTGTGAGAAGCAAGCGATCAGAACACCGTTACTGATCGCAATGCCCGATCAGTTTGTGGCGGCGATACAGGGCGATACGAAGAGATTGCCGCGCCATCCGCCGATCAAGGTCTTTGCGGCGACCACCATCCACATCAGGGCAAGCGCCAGGGTCAGAACGGTGCCCACGATACCGAAGAAGGCAAGGTGCAGGGTCGTGCCAAGGCGAAAGGTTGCCACGGTGAAGACGCCTAGCGGGAAGGTATAGCCCCACCAGCCAAGGTTGAACGGGATACCTGCCCGCCAGTAGCGCCAGGTGATGAGCGAGGCGAGCGCCAGCCACCAGAGGCCAAAGCCCCACAGCAACAGACCGGCGATTGTGCCGATGCCTTGGGCGACAGTGCCGACATCGGCCAGCCCATGCCCAGCCATGATCGCGGGGGCGTCGCCGCCCAGAACCAGCATGCCCAGCGCGCCGGTACCGATCGGGCCAAGCGCCAGCCAGCTCGATGCGGCCATGCCCTCATGCGGCAGCTTGTGGAGCGCCATGCGCAGGATCAACAGTGCAAGAATGCTGAAGGCGACCGGGACCGAATAGGCCCACAGGATGTAGGACGTGACGAGCATCCCGAACTGCGCGCTGTCTTGCGCCAGATGCGGCGCCAGCAGTCCTCCGCTGGCAGCCGTCACTTCGGCCGCCACGACCGGCAGCAGCCACACCGCCGTCATGCCGTCGAGCCAATGCTGGTGGCGCGTGAACATGAAGTAGGGGATCAGCACACCGCAGCTTACCGCCATGGCGGCGTCGATCCACCACAAGACCGTGGCGACCGGTACGATGCCCTCGCCGAAGCGCGCGATACCGAATGCGATGCACCCGTTGATGATCGTGGCGAGGCCCATGGGGATCGTGCCGATGAACATCGATACGGTGTTGTGGCCGAAGATGCGCCGCGCTTCGTGGCCGAACAGGATCCAGCGCGCGGTATAGAGCGCGGTGAAAAGGCTGAAGAGCCCGATGTTGAAGAACCACAGCACCTCTCCCACAGGCTTGAGCGAAGCGCCGATGCCCGGCACCTGCGGGAGGGCCAGCGCAAGAATGCCCGTGCCCATGGTGGCGGCAAACCAGTTGGGCGTGAACTGGCGGATCATCTCGCGCGGGTGATCGAGCCGGCTGAGTGGGCGCATCCCTTCGAGGATGGGCTTGATATCCGTGGTCATCATCCAAACTCCTTGACCAGTTCGGTCAGCGCGTCGGCTGCCCGGGTGCGATACCGCTCCTTGTGGCGTAACGCTTCAAATGGACGGGCAGGCATTGCGAGCGGCAATTCATGAAGGTGCCCTGCAGCAAGTGCGCGGCGCACCACCAGTTCGGAAAGGACCGCGACACCGGCGCCGGCCTCGACAGCGGACCGTACGGCTTCGTTGGACGGCAGCGTCATGGCGATGTTCAGGTCTGCCGGATCGATACCGCGATCACGCAGGACATCCTCGAAACTCGACCGTGTGCCGGACCCGTGCTCCCGCACGATCCAGTTGGCGCCGCGCACCCAGTCCTCATCGATGGTATCGACAGCCTGCCCCGAGATCAGCAGCATCCGGTCCTCGCCGACTTTCCAGTGGGCGAGTGCGGGCTGGTCGATCGAACCTTCGACAAAGCCCAGTTCCGCGCGGCCATCCAGTACCTGTGCCGCCGCACCCTCGCTGTTGTCGATTGCGAGTTCGACGCGGATCGCGGGGTGGCGGCTGTGAAACTGAGCCAAGCGCGAGGGCAGCCAGTAGCTGGCGATGGTCTGGCTGGCGACAAGGCGCAGGGTTCCGCGCTTCAGGCCGCCGTACTCGGCCAGGGTAAGCTCCGCCGTCGCGGCGCGGCCAAGAACGGCGCGTGCCTCATCGAGGAACATGCGACCCGCCTCGGTCAGTTCGATGCCGCGGCCCACGCGGTTGAAGAGCGGCACGTCATGCCTGGCCTCCAGCGTAGCGATCGCCGCGCTGGCAGCGGACTGGGTCACGCCCAGTGCCTCGGCGGCCCGCGTCATATGTTCGCGTTCGGCAACGCCCACGAAGATGCGTAATTGTTCAAGGGTCATGGTGATCTCCTGTCACCATTGATACCGCAGCCCGATCAATCACTCCAACGCATTGATTATATCATTCCAATCTCGTTCTAAGATCATTTGATGAGTGCGTTCCTGGCGGCGAGCAGCGCGCTTTCGATCCGTTGGCTGACATCAGGACTGGTGCAGACATTGGCCGGACTAGGGTGGGGCATGGTGATGACCGACACATCGGGCCGTGCCTCTTCGATAAGTGCTTCCGCCCCCGCCGCCACCCGGCCCGCCAAGATGCAGACCCGCACGCCCGGCAGTTTCGCAAGCAGGTCGGGAAGCGTTGCGAGACCTTCGGCAATCTCCGTTCGGCGCAGCGCGCGATTGCGGGCACCGGGGGCGTGGACGATCCAGGGCACGCAATTCCACTGAACGATGTCCATTCGCGCGATGCCCGCCGCTTCCAGATAACGGCGAAGGTTACGAGCAGTGCCAGATGGGTTGTCCCGCGACACGAAGCGAGTGCGATCAGGCCCGGGGCCCGGCGTCTCAAGAAGCAGGAGAAGGCGCGCATCTATGCCGCCATCGAACGGGTCGAAATGCGGCACCGTGTGTCCTGCGCCAACGAGCCCCTCACGCCATATCTCCAGCGGCGCAATGTGCGGCGCACCAAGTGCCGCTCTGCGTTCGGCGATCAACGCGGGATCATCCAGCCAGGCCATTGATCGTCAAATCCTATCGAAACTACAAAAATCATCGGTTGGATCGATGGCGAGTGTTGCGCCATGTGTTCGACAGGCAACGCCTGCGTTGGCGTACCTGCTCCTCGGCAGCTCGCATTTTTTCCGTTGCATGCTGCGAGGATGACACCTGCGACCGCTGTAGGCGTTATCGCCGGAACGCCATGACGAAAGGGCTTCACTTGAAACTGCTATGGGGATTGGCCGGCCTTTGCGCGGCGACAGCATCGGCGGCCGCACTGGCGGCATCGTCCGATGGCTTTGCAAGCCAGATGGCAGCCTCCATGGAGCGGATGCACCATGCGATGATGATTGCGCCATCGGGCGACCCGGACCGCGACTTCGCGGCGATGATGATCCCCCATCACCAGGGCGCGATCGAGATGGCGGAAGCGGAGCTCAGATACGGAAAAGACGAACGCCTGCGCCGCCTGGCTCAGGGCATCATCGTCGAGCAGCGGCAGGAGATCGCCGTCATGCAGGACATTCTCGCGAAAAAGACAGGCCCCGCTGCCAGCGCGCACCATCACATGGGAGACGACAAATGAAGAAGACGCTGAGCATCGTGTCGTACACCTTGCCGATAGCGGCTGCCCTTGTCGCACTCCCGGCAAATGCGCAGCAGGTTCCCAATGCCCAGCCTGATCGGGCTATCAGCGCTCAGGACCGTTTCTACACCTCGGACCAGTTTTCCAACACGGTATCGGTCATCGATCCGTCGACGAACACGCTGCTGGGTGTCATCAAGCTCGGCGATCCTACGCCTGCAAATCTCAGCCCGCTCTATCGCGGCCAGCTTCTGGTGCATGGCATGGGCTTCTCGCCTGATCGCCGTACACTGGCGGTCGTGTCGATCGGGTCCAACTCGGTCAGCTTCATCGATACCGCGACCAATGCCGTGAAGCACACCGCCTATGTCGGGCGTTCCCCGCATGAAGCCTTCTTCCGGCCCGATGGCCGAGAAGTCTGGGTGAGCGTGCGCGGCGAGGATTATATCGCTGTGCTCGACGGGACCACCTTCAAGGAGACGGGCCGTATTGCTGTACCCAATGGGCCGGGCATGACGATCTTCTCGCCCGATGGGAAATACGGCTACGTCTGTTCCAGCTTCTCGCCGGAAACCGTCGTGATCGACACGAGGTCGAAGCGCATCGTTGGCCGCGTGAAGCAGGACAGCCCGTTCTGCCCGGACATCGCCGCCACGCCTGACGGCAAGCAGGTATGGCTGACGCTCAAGGACGTCGGCAAGGTCATGGTCTTCGACGCCAAGCCGCCTTTCGCCGTGATGAAGACGATCGACACCGGGCCGATCACGAACCATGTCAACATCGCCAGGACTCCCAAAGGCCAGTTCGCCTATGTCACGGTCGGCACGCAGAATATCGTCAAGGTGTTCCGCACCGACACTTTCGACCAGATCGCCTCGGTGCCGGTCGGCGCGCTGCCGCATGGGCTCTGGCCCTCAGGCGATGGCAGCCGGATCTATGTCGGGCTGGAAAATGACGATGCAGTCGCCGTCATAGATACGGCCACGAACAAGGTCATTGCCACGATCCCGATCGGACAGGGCCCGCAAGGCGTCGCCTATGTGCCCGGCGCCGTGCCTTCGGGGCAAGGCCTCGACAACCTCGTGCCGCTCGCCAAGGCGCAGGGGAAAGCGCAGGTCGTCCTGGAAGGTCAGGGACAGAGCCAGGTGTCGCTGTTCGATCAGGGGCAGGTCCAGATCCTGCAGGCTGCCGTCGCCGGACTGGCGCCCAAGCAGACCTTTACGCTGGGTCTGGCGGCACGTCAGGATGGCACCGGTACAATCGAGCCGCTGGCCAAGTTCATGACCAATCCGGCAGGCGCGGCGATCGTCAATGCGGTTGGCCCGATCCGGCAGATCGTCAAGGATGCCGCGCCTGCAGAGCGCCGCTTCCTCGTAATCCGTTCCGGCGCGCCGGATGAGGCTGGCGCGGTGGTCCAGCGGCAGAAGCCGTGACGCTTGAAGCGATCCTTAGCCAGTACGGCCTTGCGGCTCTGTTCCTTGGTGCGGGCATCGAAGGCGAGACGGTAGTCGTGCTGGGCGGCGTGATGGTCCACCGTGGCCTGATCGCGTACCCGGCGGCCATCGCGGCGGCAGCACTCGGGTCCTGTATCGCGGACCAGATCTTCTTTGCCCTCGGCCGCCGGTTCCGCGATCATCGCTATGTTCGGCGCGTCCAGCAGAAGGCCGCGTTCCGCCGCGCCATCGATGTGTTCGAGCAGCGGCCAGTGCTGTTCGTGTTCGGCTTCCGCTTTCTGTATGGCCTGCGCACTGTCAGCCCCATCGCGATCGGCACGACCGCGCTTCCTGCCTCCCGCTTCATGGCTATCAACGCATTGGCGGCCGTGGTCTGGGCGACAGTCTTCGTGACCCTGGGTTACCTGTTCGGTGAGGGCATCGAGGCTGCTTTTGGCCGCGTCCGCGATGTGGGCCATGTTCTGCTGCCCGTACTCGCGGTGCTGCTCCTCGTCGGCCTCGCCGCACACTTCCGGCACCGCAGGCGCGAGGTCACAGCAAAGGACTGACGAGGCGAGCTAGATTTTCGCAGAAGCGGGAAACACGCGGGCGATCACGCCATTCCTCCAGCAAAAGTCAGTCGCTTCGGCGGATGTATCCCCGTTGGACATCCGCGAGAGGTCCGGTGGACGCTTCATCATGCAAGATCAGGCTGATCTCGGCATTCAGCATGAAGGAGCGAACATCGGCATTGCTGGATCCGATGACGGCCATGCGGCCATCGATCGATACGTTCTTCGCGTGCAGCAACCTGTCGCGGTAGAGGTGGAGGCGTACGCCCGCCTCGAGCAGTTCGCTATAATAGGATCGCTGGGCAAGGTTCACGAGCCGCTGGTCCACGACACGCGAAACGACGAGGTCGATCGCGACGCCGCGTGCGACCGCGTTCTTGAGCGCGGTCAGCAGGGCTTCGTCTGGGATCAGATAGGGCGAGACAATGGTGATATTCTCTTGCGCCTCGTGAACGAGTTCGACGAGCAATCGCTCATAGCCGGGCACGCGGTAGTCTGGCCCACTGGGCATCGCCTGCAATTCTGAGGCGCCTGAGGCATCGGGCACGGGCAAGGCCGCGATGGTCTGTTCGGTCTCAAGGAACAAGTCGCTGGCAAAGACCGCATCGAGCGCGCAGACAACCGGGCCTTCAACCCGCGCTACGAGTTCGTCATTTACGATCCCGGGCTTGAAATCGCGGTTCACAATATTCTGCGACCCTACGAAAGCGACCCTGCCATCGATCAGGCACAGCTTGCGGTGATTGCGCAGATCGCTTCGCGCACGGCGAAGCGCCGCGAAGCGAACCGGCAGGACCAGGCGGGCAGTGACGCCTCGGTCCGCCAGCATCGGTAGGCTGCGTTTTGCCCAAGGGCGCGAGCCCAGCGCATCGATCAGGACGCGGACATCGACGCCGCGTGCATGTGCGCGGCCAAGGGCATCTGCGACTTTCTGTCCCGTCCGGTCGTCTGCGAAGATGTAGGTCAGCAGATGCACCCGAACATGGGCTGCATCTATCGCCGTCACCATAGCGTCGATCGTGCCGTCATAGTCCTCAAGCAGATGGAGGGCGTTGCCCCCACAGTTTGGAAAACCGCCCAGCCATTGTGCAAGCACAGCTGTCCGGGAAGGCGCGCTTTTGCTGCTCATCAGCGCCTGCCCGGCACTCTCCCGCTCCGGCGCCGCCCGCCTGAAGCGGTCCCGCCGCCAGGATGGGAACGCGGCCCGGCCGATCAGGCGGTACAGGATGAAGGCGGGCACCGGCAAGAACAGCACGAGAAGCAGCCAACTGCGCGCCGCTTCGGGCGGACGCCGCACCGGAATGACCAACCATGATGAGCCGGATCGCCCATTCGAGCAGCAGATAAGCGAGCGTCAGGTTCGGGATGGAGATCATCGCGCGATGCTACCTGTCTCTGCTGCGTCGTGTCGATGCGCCCGTCAGATCACGCCCCCTTCAACCTTAGCGAACCATCAGGAGCGGGATGTCCGCCTTGGCGAGCAGGTGCCGGGTGGTTCCGCCTGCGAACCATTCGATCAGCTGGTTATGCCGATAGGCTCCCGTCACAAGCATATCCGCTCCCGCCAGATGGGCCTCAGTCAGGAGTTGCTGACCAAGGTTTTCGTGCGAGCGCGGCACGACGTGGAGCTGGTGCGCAATCCCTGCATCGTCGAGCAGCGCTTCCAGCATGAGCGCCGGATCACCTGCATCGCCGATCCGAATAGCGGTGACGTCAGTGGCGCCTTCCAACCAGGGCGTGGCCGCCTCGATGGCGCGCCTTGCCGCATCGGAGTCGCTCAAGCCGGCAGCCACACGCGAAAAGCTCTGACCGGGCTGGGGCTTCCAGGAAACCGGGACGATCAGCACCGGTTTCTGGCTATCGAACAGCGCGGCATGCAGGGCGTCCCCGCCGTCCATGTTTCGCTCGTGGGCGATCACGACCAGCAGGTCGGCATTGTTCGCCTCCTGCGTCACCACGACTTGCTCATCCCCAACGATGGTTCGCCAGGCAACGGGTGGCGCGTCCTGGGCGGCTCCTGCGGTCCATGCCACGAAAGCCGTGTGGCAGGCGGCCGATCGCTCGCTGGCCGTGCCTTCCCAATGTTCGCGCAGACGCTGCATATCGACCTCTTCGCTGGCGGCAACGAGCAGGCCGGGATCGACCACGACATTCAGCGCTTCGATTGTACAGTCCCCCACGCTCTGCGCTGCGAGAACGGCTGCATTGAGGCATGTCGCAGTGCTGTCGGCTCCGACGATGACGGAAAGGATCTTTATGCTTTGCTCTCCTGATGCGGCCTTGCCGGGGCTTCGATCGACCAATGTTCGAGCTGTTTGTAGATGACCACCTTCGTCGACAGCAGGGCGGCATGCCGCTGGCAGAACAGTTCAAGATCGGCGCGGTGGCCGATCAGTTCGACGCACATGGTCAGATAGGGATTGCTCGTTTCCGCGCCCTGATCGAGCACCGGCCCGTGGTTGCTGAAGCCGTAATGGGTATAATGGGCTACGGCGTTCATCAGACCGGCAGCCTTGGCCTGGACGACAAGCTCACGATAGAGCGGGCGTGCTGACCACAGCTTCCATGCCTTGCGCGGCTCTGCCGTATCACGCGGCGCCATGTAGATACGCAGCATGCCGATCTCGCTGGACGTGAGAATAGCCGTGTCAGTCATTTTTACGAAGATCCTGCTTTGTGATCTGAGGGCGCGCGGCGCGAACGCTCCGCAGCGTAATGCCGGGGCTGATGGAAATGCGCGGATGCTTGGGGACGGCAATCTGCTGAGACAGGTAGATGCCGCTGTGGCCTGAGCACAGATAGGCGACGAAACAGGCTACGGCGATGTAGACGGCATGGGTAGCACCGAACAGTTCGATGCCCATGATGGTGCAGGCCAAAGGCGTGTTCGCTGCCCCGGCAAAGACAGCAACGAACCCGAGACCGGCAAAAAGATCGACAGGAGCGCCGAATAGGGTGCCAAGGGCGTGGCCGAGCGCCGCGCCGATGAAGAACAGCGGCGTTACCTCGCCTCCCTTGAAGCCGGTGCCCAGCGTCACGACCGTGAACAGCAGCTTGAGCGCCCAACTCCAGTAGTCAGGCCCCGGCGCGAAAAAGCCGGCGATGGTGGGTGTCGAGGCGTCGGGCGCCCAGACGCCGAGGCCAAGATAGTCGCGCGTACCGAGCAGATAGACCAGAGCGATCACCGCCAGGCCGCCCAGGAAGGGACGCAGCGGCCCGAAGCGGACGTGGCGCTTCACGAAGTCGCCGAAGCCGTGCGACAGTTCGGAGAACAGCAGGCCGACCAGTCCAAACGCCACACCGGCAACGCCCGCCTCGAGCAGAAGCACCGGGTCGACGGCAATCGGTCCGACCGCGCGCTGGAGATAGTCGATATGGTACAATCCGTGGTGGATTCCCCACTGGTGACAGGTCCAGTCGCCGACAATCGCAGCTATCAGTACCGGCACCAGCGCCCGATATTCCACACGGCCGACTGCCAGCACTTCGAGAGCGAAAACGGCGCCTGCCAGCGGTGTGCCGAAAACGGCCCCGAAACCTGCGGCAATACCCGCCATCAGGATGATGCGGGTACTCTCGGCATCAAGCCGAAACATCGTGGCGAAGGCGCTGGCAAGGCTGCCGCCCAGCTGCACAGCCGTCCCTTCTCGCCCGGCCGAGCCGCCGAACAGGTGCGTGACAACGGTGCCGAGGAAGATTAGCGGCGCCATGCGCAAAGGTACGCCGCCGCCCGGTTCATGGACCTGCTCGACGATCAGGTTGTTGCCGCCTTCGACGCTGCGGCCAAACAGATGATAGAGCAGCCCGACCGCGAACCCGCCGACCGGCAGGAGGAACAGCAGCCATGGATGCGCAAAGCGCGTGCGCGTGGCAATATCCAGGCTCCAGAGGAAGGCTGCGCAGAGACTGCCCACCGCCGCCGCCATGGGAACAAGGAGCGCCAGCCAACGCAACACGGACAGAGCATGGTCGTGCCGGTCCCGAACAAAGGTCAGGACGTTCAGGTTCGACAGCAATATTGCGAATTTAGCGCGCACGATTCCTCCTTGTTGCGAAAACGCATCAGGTAGGAATCATCAGCCCGAAGGCGGTTCGGCCGAAGCCCGGCGGAAATCCATCGCCTTGCCGGCGCATATCGTATGGCGAATGCGTTTGGTCAAGCAGCAACGCATGCGGAGGTGGATCTGTACGGCAACTTCATGCCTCTCCTGCGCTGGAAGCTGTCAGTCGCCTTTCGGCCCGCAGCCGACCTTCTCCGGCATTCACGGCGATAAGGTCGCCGGTAACTTCGGCACGACGATCAAGCCCAAATTCCGCGCCTGAGAAATCACGCGCCTCACCCCCTCAGGCGACCATTGCGTACCTTTGCGCGGCGTTGGCTCTCGCAAATCCTTGCTCAACCACGTCGCGAGGCTGCGAAGAGTAGCATCTGGATCGTTGTTGAGCTTGTCGGCCACCAGCAATGCGATCCGACTGTCGGGAGCCAATCGCGGCGCCGCCTCGAGTATCACCCGATCAGCGTAGCCCGCTTCGACCAACGTTCGGCATGCCTTCACCAGGGTACGCTCGGAAAACGACCGCACCGGCGGCTTAAGCGCCTGAATACGCCGGAGCACCAAGCTCCAGGGTAAGTGCGGTCGCAACCGCTCGACGATTGGCAGCCATCGAAGCCGGCCATCGACCAATTCGTGAAGATGCTTTTCCTTCAAACTGTGGCGCAAGTCGCCTATCGCCGACGGGTCTCTCGCGCGCATCTTCGGATTTCCCGGTCTGGCGCCGCGCGCAACCGCGGCCTTCAGCCCTGCCCGCGTCCGCTCGCGAATAAGCGCACGTTCGAACTCCGCAAAGGCGCCAAGCATCTGTGTCATCAGCATCCCTTGCGGGCTGCTGGTGTCGATCGGATCATTGATCGAGCGAAAATACGCTCCCTTGGCGCGGAGCGCTTCGACGATTTCCAGCAAATGTGACAACGATCGTGCGAGGCGATCGATCCGCACAACCACGAGGGTGTCCCCCTGTCCCACCGCTGCGAGCGCGCTGGCCAGTTTCGGACGGCTGCGGCTAGCGCCGCTGGCCCGGTCCTCGAATAGGGTTACACAGCCTGCGCGTCTTAACTCACTAATCTGGGCGAAGGTATCCTGTTCGTCGGTAGAAACGCGGGCGTAACCGATCAAGGGCATTTGTCACAATCCATCTAACGGGGTCAACCGACCGGTTGTCCCCGTATGGTAATCGCTTGAGCCCCGGTTGACCATCGTCCGAGGCGGATCAGATGCCTGGCACCCATCCCGTTTGAACCGAGTGTGCGGACGTTGAGAGAAGCCCCCTGCCCCGCCTGTCCTAGCCTGTGAATGCGCTAAGAAAGTGTCGCCGAAAAACGCTGGAGATCAGCCACGCAGCATCCAGGCGTCCGGCGGTATTCTTCCCTGAATCCAGCCGTATTCTTTCAACGCAGGATCCAGAAATTGGGCGGCGCCGGAGCGTCCAGTCGTATCCTGAAAACGACAGCAGCCATCCTATCGACGCGACAATGGTTATGCAATAACTGCAATTATCGCATGTTTATTATTTGACCATATCGGGAAGGGAAACCAACTGGCGATTTTGGTTTCCCTCTCAAGTGCGATACCGTCAGATCGATGGCACGCCAAACCATAGATGAGTCTCTCACAGAACATGCCTTGCTGATGCTCGGCCGCCTTGATGGCCGACTCCGCAACAGCCCGTGGGCCGATATCTGGCTTGCCCGCGCGCGGCTGTCCGGTGCGGCGCACTTAGCGGGTCTCGCAGGTGTGCCGGTCGATGTCGAACATCTTCAGGACTGGATATGCGGACGCACGTCCCCTCCCCGCGCCTCCGAAGGCCTCAATGATCCGGTTTCTGTCGCGGCCGTGTTTCATCTCGCCATCGAGGCTACGGTTAGCGAGCGCGACCCGATTGCACGGGCGACGCTCAACATTCTGCGCACCGTCCTTGATGACCGCGCTGAAGCCGCGACCTGGGCCGCGAGCGACCTCGCCTATTTCGGTTCCGCTTGGCGTCAGGCCCGCATCGCAGCAAAAGCCCCCTACCCTGCCCCCACACTTCGCGCGGTCGCGGGAAGGATCGTCGATATGCTGGCTGTCGTAGGATCGGCCGAGCAAGCGGCGGTGGACATAACGGCAATCGACGGGCGAACGGTCATGCTCGAACCCCGCGCGCGCGATCGGTCCTGGCTGGTGGCCAGTCATGTGCCGGCTATCCTCCACGCCGCTGGTCTCACGCTTGGGCCCCTGCCCTCGCTCGTCTTGCTGCCTAAATTTCCTCCTCCGCAGATTGACGACATTATGCCTGTCATCACCCGGTCGCTACACACGGCCTGCAAAGCAGGTCTGAAAGATCTCGACTGGCTCGAGCGGCGCGGACCATCGACATTAAATGCAGCAGCGACCCGTCGGAGCCGCGCGCCTCTCCTGGCTCGCCTCGAACTGGCTTACCCAGGCCTGCGCCAACCTGCGGTGGCGCGGTTGCTCGGCATTACCCCGCAGGGCGCACGCAAGCTGATGGCGAAGCTCACTTAGGCGCACTATTGCCAGTGCTTGTCGAGCAACGCTTTCAGCGCATCTTCGGCTTCCGCGCGCGTGCCGCCCGCCTGCGTCAACAACGTCACCCTCAGACCCTTACGATCCTTGCCATCGATTCTGAGCAACGGCTTGCCCGATTGGGATGAAAGCGTTTCAGCCGTTCCTGACCTCTTGGGGGTTCCTGACTTCTTGGGGGGATCTGCGGCCAGCACGAGTGCGCGGATGATGTCCGGCACTGCCGTAGGGGCACCCTCCTCTCCAGATCGACTACCGAGAACTGCCGCTTCGGCGAATACGCGCTTACGCCGATCATCGGGTTTGAGAAGAGGCTTGATGGCCGTCACATGCTTGATGCGCAAATCTTGCGGATTCGGGAAGGCGGCCATAAGTTCGTTCGGTAGACGCGCAAGATCGAGGTATCGGCTCAGCCAACTCTCGGTAACCTTTATCCGCTCGGCCATGACCTTCTGACGCCCCTCATAATAGGCATCGAGCGCGCGCAGATAGTCGCGGGCGCGCTCCAGATCGGTGAGGTCTTCCCGCGCCCGATTCTCGATATCCGCAAGCCGGAAAGCTTCCTCGTCAGACAGCTCTCGTATGTCGACCAGGAAGCGAAAATCGGGATAATTATGGCTTCGCAGCCAGCTTATCGACCAATGGCGTCGTGCGCCGCAGATGACCTCGAATTCATAATCGGCCTCGCCGCGCACCCGACGCACGATCGCGGGCATTTCCTGACGGCCTTGTGCCTTCATGCTTTCAATCAGATCGGCACATCGTTCTTCGGTGAGCAGGGCATATTCGCGGTTATGGCCGATCCACATTCGACAGCGCGCAGGATCCACCAACTCGTGGGTCCGGCTCACCACAGTTCCAGCGGCCAACTCTGCCAAGCGGTTCTCTCGGCCCGTCAGCACATTCGTGCCGAGCCCCGGCCGACGGGGCGCAGAAGCAGTATCTTCCGGGGGATCGATCCCGGCCGCAAGCCCGGCGGCGAAACTCGCATTTTTCCTGCTCATGATTCCGCTTTCCCACCGGAAATTGCACCGGTGCAATTTTGCCCGTTCACGCCAAACCTTCCTTGCGCAATCGGTTCAAGTGACTGGGCCACATTGCCCGAATATCCAGTTCAATTTCAGCGTTGACGCCATCGAGATAGGTTAGGCACCGGTTGCGTACCGCGCTGCTCGTCACCGGCCCATCGAGCTCATAGACAGTCATTAGACGCGCTGTCGCATTGTCGATCTCGGCGGAGTCCTTCAGCGGCGTTCTGACCAAAGCATGGCCGAACAACGTCCGCATCAAATTGAGCAGTTCCTTTTGCATCGATTTGTTTTCATCGACCTTGGATGCCACGAATCGAAGGAACTGGAGCGTCGGTGCGAAACCTCTCTCCGCAAGCGTCTCGATTGTTTCATCGAGCATGGCCAGGAATGCCGCAGTGGAGGAAAAATCCATAACCGTTGGGGGCACCGGCACAACGAGCGCATTTGCCGCGCGCAGGACGGACAGCGAAATCGCGCCGAGGGCGGGAGGCGGATCGAGAACGACAACATCGAACCGGTCGGAGATACTGGCGATGCCTTGTGCAAGGCGATCGATAAGCCCCCCCTGCCCCCGCGCCATGCGCGCCGCAATCTCATATTCGGACTGAAACAATCGCAGATTGGCCGGGATCAGTTCCAGTCCATCGAAGTGAGTCTTCCGCAAAGCGTAGTCGAGGGAGGTCATCTCTTCCTGCCGCAGAAACGGGTAGAGCGTATCGTCCTCGGTCAGATCAAGGTCAGGCACATATCCGAACAGCGTCGTAGCGGACGCCTGACTGTCGCAATCGATCAGCGCCACACGATAGCCCTGGATTGCAAGATACTGGGCAAGATGCACAGAAAGCGTGGACTTGCCGACACCGCCCTTGAAATTCTGGACCGCAACCACGCAGCACGGGTCGTCGGCGGCTCGCCACGGTCTCGTACCGAACAACCCGCGCATGTCATTGAGCTGCGCGAGCGTATATCCGACACGCCGATTATTCTCGGTTCGCGGCGGGGGTGGAAGACGACCATCCTTCTCCGCGTCCCGGATTGCTGCCGGCGTGCGGCCAACTAGGTCAGCTGCCTTACCGATAGGGAAGGTCGGTTCGCGACGATCATCCGCCCGCGCACTCCTTGCGGAATCGCGCAAGCGCTCCAGCACCGACGAGGTGCGCTGGGCGAGCGTCGCCACTGATAGGAGGTCTTGCGTACCGTCTATGTCGAGTGATGCTGCCACGAGCGCCCCTTTTGAAACTAGGGGCACAATAGCCTCACTTGCGCTTTTACGTCAAACACAAGCTCGATTTCGAAAGTCGATCATCTGCGCCGAGCTCGATCATCGGCTGAAGTTGCCATTCCTGCCAAATTGGCCAGCCTATCCTGACTCGGTGGGGGCGGGCACCAAATTGCACCGGTGCAATTTCCGCTATGGCCGTCCCCGACGGGCCACGAAACTCTCACAAAATCCGGTCCATGAACTGGTCAGCTTCGCACCCTTAAGCTTCCCCAGGCGATCTCCCATTTGCTGGCGATAAGCGTCGGCAATGAGGTCGATGTCCCACCCACCGCCATGCGATCTGGCGATCGCCGCAAGCACCTCAGCGTTGAAACGGATCGTTCCCTGCGGAAACATGATCTCGGCGCCCTTCTCGGGCGAGGTCAATGAACCGACAGCCGCCTTGACGACCGATTCGACCGCCAGCGTCTCCGCAATCGTCTCTACTGTTTCTTCGCGTCGCGCCTTGCGTCCCGTTGAATGGCGCTCAATCTCATCCACAGTGGCGATCTGTGCCGGCGCGTCCTTGGGCTCAAAACGGAACTCGATTTCAGTAACCGTCCGCCCTTGGCGAATTTCTTTCCACTCAACCCGGAAGTGCGCGAGTTGGTCGATCTCAGCCTTTGCCTTTTCAAGAACCTTTCGGCGAAGCTGAGCGAAATCCTTATAAACGTCAGGCGATATGCCAAGAGCGGCGCGCAGCGCAGCCATATCACCCTTCCAGGTCGATTGCCGCCGATGGAGGCGCAACGATCCGATCTCATACAATTTCAGCGCATAGCTGGATCGAAAACCGAGCACTGCCTGGCGGTTAAGAACAGCATAGCTTTCCGACTCCTGGATGAGCTTGCGAGCATCCGGGGTGAACTCCCACTCGATCCAACCAGCGTCAGCGCCATCGCTGTCCTCAGCTTCCTCCCGCGATGAGGAGATAAGGGAGAAACGCAAAGTCGCCTTTTTCCCGCGCCAAGATCGGTCGTCGATGGCGAACAGCGTGCGGTGAAGCTCCTCGAGCATATCCGAAATGCGCTCATTGCCCTTATGCCCGCGCCGAATGTCGGCCTTGCGCATACGATGCGGGCGATCCTGCCAAGCATCACCGCCCGCCGTCAGGATCATCAGCGCAAGCAGACGGGAGGCGGTAAGGCTAAGAGACTGGCCCTTTACGAACTTGATTTCAACAATGCTGCCCGGCTTGGCAAATTCTTCGCCACCCTTGGCCTGCAACGCGGCTGCTACGCGCATCGCCCGGCCTGGAGCCGAATCAGCTTGCGCCTCGGCATCTTCAGCGACGCTTAGATTTTCCGCAGATTCCATGTCATAAGCCAAGCGCAAATAGGGCAGATTCGCCTAATTGCTGCCTGACCTGTCCTCTCTCGTCAAGTCAGGGCAGGCAAACGCCGGTTTTGCGCCCCCAACAGGTCAGGATGAATTTCGGCCAGCGATCAAGAAAATGCAGAATTTCCGCCGAGTCGGACGCTTGCCTCCCGATAATCGAAATTCCGCTGGCTAAACACGCAGGGGAAGGGAATGTTGTCCGGCTTCTCGCCAGTTTGATCGGCCATAATCCTCGCCCCCAATCGGTCAGGAATGCCCCAATAGGTCAGCTTCGATCCCCCAGTGGGTCAGGAAAGAGCCCCCAGCAGGTCAGCCAAACTCCCCCGCGAGGTCAGGTGAAAAGCCGCATAGCACTGAAATATATGCGTTTTCTGGCCGGGAATCTGAATCTCTTAGAATCACGAATCCTTCCGCTGCGAGCAGCGGCGTTTTTAGAGATAATTTTTGAAGAATAGCGAGCGGAGTGATTCGCCTTAAAGGATCCCCCCGAAAGAGGGGATTTCAGCAGACGCACTACCACGCCTAGCATTATCGCCATCCGTCAACGCACGCTTGGCTTTTAAGGCCGGCTGTTCATTCGTCTCATTCAGTCCACGGAGATGCAGCATGATCAATTTCGCCAAGTTCGAAATCATCGGGCGAATCGGCGAGATTGATGCCCGTCCCAAGGTGACCCTGCTGTCGGTCTGCGCCAATTATCGCCGTAAGGGGGACGACGCTGAGTGGACCGATGACAGCTATTGGAACCGGGTCAGTGTTTTTGCCGAGGGGCAGCGCAAGCATATCTCCGACAAGGCACAGGTGGGCGATCTTGTCAGGATTGCAGGCCGTCTCAAGGACACATCTTACGAGCGGGATGGCACAACGCACTACACGACTGATCGGATCGTCGAAGAATTCGGGATATTGGCTACCAAGAACTGATCCCGAGAGGGGAGGCTGCACAGCGACCAGTGCCCTCCCTCAGCTCCAGGATCCAACACATGCCCACGATAAGCCATACAGCCCAAGATCGCGCTCGTCAGATTGTCGAAAGTCTTGGCGGACGATGGAACGGCTCGCGTGGGGAATGCCGATGCCCCGCCCATGACGATCATACGCCAAGCCTCTCAGTGCGGCTCGGTAAAACGGCGATATTATTCAAATGCTTTGCAGGCTGTTCGCAAGCCGATGTGCTGAAAGCCCTTGATCGCGGGGGCTTCGATAACCGCACCCCGCTCACCATGCCGATACGACTATCCAACAATGATTTCAGTTCACTTGCGCTTCGCCTGTGGAAATCCAGCTTGGCGATAACAGATACGCCGGCGGCACGTTACCTCGCCGCCCGCGACCTCCACGCGGCTCCATCCGACCTGCGATTTCACCCCAGCACGATCATCGGGAAGGGCGAACGCCGCCAGATGCTCCCTGCGATGATAGCGGCAGTACGAAATGACATCGGCATCATCGCGGTCCACCGGACTTTTCTCGATTCGTCAGATATTCTGCGCCGTCCGCTTCGCAAACCGAAACGCGCGCTCGGGTTCCTGGGATCAGGCGCTGTACGTTTCGGCCAGCCCGACGATCATCTTGGTCTGGCCGAAGGTATTGAGGATGCCCTGTCCGCAATGGAATGGTTTGGCGGCGCAATCTGGGCTGTCCTGGGCGCGGAGCGATATGCTCATGTCGCTATTCCTGACCATGTGCGGCGCATCACCATATTCGGCCAACGCAATCGCGCCGCGCGGGCCTGTTTCGCCAAAGCCCATGACCATCTTGCCAGCAATGGTCGCGAAGTCTCTGAGTGCGTGCCGAGGGATCATGATGACTGGAATGACGCCTGGCGTGCGCGCCAACGCTCAATCGCGGAGCCCGCGCATCCTGTTCAAACAGGAGCGGCCTGAACGCTAGAGGGGAGGGGGCCTCCGGCGGGGTGACCTGGCGATCATGCCGGCCACCTAGGAGGACTTTTCCCATGCTCGCCAACTTTGCATCCGATCAACTCGACTTCTCCGATCCCGCTATCATCGCCGCCCGCGAGATCGCCGCAAAGATCGCTACCAATATTCCCATCGATCGCCCCATGCTCATCGCCGCGATGACCCGGGCCTATGGCTCGACCCCGGCGAGTGGAAAATGGTCGATCCGTGACGCATATGATGTGCTCGAACTGGGTCAGGTAATCTTTCTGTCCAGCAGCACATTGCCAGACGCAACGCCCGCTCAGCTTGCACTCGTCACGGCCATGGTCGCGCGCCTGCCAGTTCATAGCGTGCGCAGCGAAAAGCAAATCGATCTTCAACAATTCTCGACGCCGGCATCGATCGCCCTGATCGCGACCCGGCTCGCAGGTATCGGCGAACGCGATGTCGTCCTCGAGCCGTCGGCAGGGACTGGCCTGCTCGCCATCTTCGCCAAGCGTGCCCGCGCTCAGCTCATCCTCAACGAGATCGATCCCTGGCGCCGGGCTATGCTCGCGGTCGCTTACCCTGATGCGCGCATTTTCGGTCATGACGGTGAGGTGATCGACGATCTGCTCCCGGTCGATCTGGTGCCGGATGTCATCCTGATCAATCCGCCCTTTTCGCGCAGCGAGGGCCGCGGTCGCGATCGGGTCGCCGGGCTTCGCCATCTGCGATCAGCTCTTACACGCCTGCGCCATGGTGGTCGCTGTGTCGCAATCCTTCCTACCCGCGTTGATCCGCAATCGGCTGACTGGAAGCTCGCGACGGCCGGTTCTACGCTCGTCACCCAGATCGAATTACCGGCCAGGGCCTACGCGCCGCACGGTACATCACAAGCTGTTCAGCTTCTGCTCCTGCACAAAGGCGTTGAAGGCGTTCCGGTCAACGCGATTGCCTGCAGCACACTGGACGAAGCGCTTGACGCCTGTTCGGCCCGTGTAGCGCCGACGGTCTCAACGCCGACCGTGCGCCAGGGCCGGGTCGTATCGCGGTCATCGGGTCTACTTGCTTGCGCGCGCCGTGGTGCGATCAAGCCCATTGCGCTCCGGCGCATCGACTTGGCAGCCCCGGCCGAACCCGTCACCTTCGAGGTGCTCGATGCACCAGCGCCGGTGGGCGAACCATCCGGGCTATACCTTCCCTATCGACCAAGCCGGATCGTGCTGGCAGCGGCGCGGGCGCACCCCACCGCGCTGGTGGAATCGATCGCCATGGGATCAATCGCAGCGCCGAAGACACGCTATGCGCCGATCCTGCCGCCCAGGTTGCTGGCCGAAAATATACTCTCGGATGCACAGGTTGAGACGGTCGTCTATGCGGGAGGTGCATTTGAGCGTGATCTCCCGGGTCGGTTCCTGACCAAGGACGAAGGTCTCACATTGACGTCCGACGAGGCAGGCAGTGGGGTTCGAACCGGCTTTTTCCTGGGCGATGGCACCGGCGCGGGCAAAGGCCGCCAGGTCGCAGCCATTCTGCTCGACCAATGGCTTCGCGGCCGGCGCAAGCATGTCTGGATCTCCAAGACGGAGACGCTTCTCGAAGATGCTCGTCGTGATTGGGGTGCGGTCGGTGGGCTGGCGCTCGATATCCAGCATCTCAACCAGTGGAAGCTCGGAACGGCGATCGGGGCCAGTGAGGGTGTGCTCTTCCTGACCTATGCAACCTTGCGGTCGAGCCGGGGCGACAAGGGCACGCGTCTCAAACAGATCACTAACTGGCTGGGTGAAGGCTATGAGGGGATGATCGTCTTTGATGAAGCCCATGAAATGGCCGGGGTCGCTGGCGGGGAAGGGCGGTTCGGAACCTCAAAGGGATCCGAACAGGGCATCGCTGGAGTCCGATTGCAGAATCTACTCCCCCGCGCCCGCGTCCTCTACGTTTCCGCAACGGGCGCTTCGGACGTCAACAATCTGGCTTATGCCACCAGGCTTGGTTTGTGGGGTCCGGGAACAGCCTTTTCCGACCGCCGCGATTTCGTCGAAAGCCTGCGGCGGGGCGGCATCGCGGCAATGGAATTGATCGCTCGCGATCTGAAGGCACAAGGTCTTTATGCCGCCCGCGCGCTCAGTTTCGCCGGTGTTGAATATGACATCCTCGAACATCAGCTGACGCCGGACCAGATCGCGATCTACGATGCCTATGCCGATGCCTGGGGCATAATCCACCGCAACCTGCAGGCCGCGCTCGACGCTACCCGCATCACCGACAGCTTCAGCAAATCGACCTATAACGGCGGTGCCAAGGCCGCGGCGATCTCGATCTTCGAATCGACGAAACAGCGTTTCTTCGCGCAGCTGTTGATCTCGCTGAAACTCCCTTCGCTCATCCCCGCGATACATGCCGATCTTTCGCGCGGCGATTGCGTGGTGATCCAGCTCGTCTCCACGGCCGAGGCGATGCTCGACCGAACCCTTGCCGCACTCGACGCCGAGGCGCGGGCCAATCTGGATATCGAACTGTCGCCGCGTGAATTCCTCATGGACTATCTCAGCGCGGCGTTCCCGACGCGGCAGATGCGGACCTTCAGCGACGATTCTGGGAATGTCCGTTCCGAGCCGATGATCGATGAAGACGGGCGTCCCGTTCACAGCCAGGAAGCGCTTCGGATGCGCGAACAGTTGCTCGAGGAACTGTGCGCACTCCCGGTCGTCGGGTCCGCGCTGGATCATATCATCGGCCATTTCGGCGTCGATCAGGTGGCCGAGGTCACCGGGCGATCACGCCGCATCGTAGCGGACTCGCGCGGTGGACAGCGTCTCGAGAGCCGATCGCCTCGCAGCAATCTTGCCGAAACAGATGCCTTCATGCGCGGCGCCAAGCGCATCCTGATCTTCTCCGACGCTGGCGGCACCGGCCGCAGCTACCACGCCAGCCTCGCCGCCGAAAATCAGAGCCGCCGCGTCCACTATCTGCTCGAGCCGGGCTGGCGGGCGGACGCTGCGATCCAGGGACTGGGACGTACCCATCGTACCCATCAGGCATCTGCCCCGCTGTTTCGCCCGGTGTCGACAGATTGCCGGGGAGAGCGCCGCTTCATCTCGACGATCGCGCGCCGTCTCGACAGCTTGGGCGCTCTGACCCGCGGGCAGCGCCAGACCGGCGGGCAGGGTCTATTCAATCCCCGCGACAATCTGGAATCGGATTTCGCCAAAGATTCGCTGGTCACCTGGTTCAGGCTGCTCTTCGCGGGCAAGCTCGCATCGACCAACTTCACCGATTTCCAAGCGCTGACAGGGCTCAATCTCGAGGGGGAAGGTGGCGGGATGGTCGAGGATCTTCCGCCAATCCAGCGCTGGCTCAATCGTATCCTCGCGTTGCGGATCAGCTTGCAGAACGCGATTTTCGACGAGTATCTCGGCTTGATCGAGGCGCGCATCGAGGCGGCGCGCGAAGCCGGCACGTTCGATGTCGGCGTCGAGACGATCGATGCCGAACGGATCACCATTCTCGACCGAACCTGTATCCGGCAGGATCCGGTGAGCGGCGCTGTCACTGAAATCCTGCGGCTCGAGACCGAGCAACGCTATCGTCCGGTCAGCCGCGACCGTGTTGAATGGCTGCTCCAGGATGGAGAGAGCAGGTGCGTGGTGAACCGCCGCTCGGGTAAGGCCGCCATCTGCAGTGCCACCCATTCGCTCACCGACGAGGACGGCCAGCTGGTCAAGCGCTGGGAACTGGTTCGCCCTGCGCGAACCGAGCGCCACCGTCAGGACCTCTTTCTCGAGACGCAATGGGAGGATGCAGATGCCGATGAGTTTGCAACGCTCTGGGATCAGGAGGTCGAAGAACTGCGCCACCGCACCCGTACCGAGACGATCTATCTCGTCACCGGTCTTTTGCTGCCTGTCTGGGGCAAGCTACCGGACGATCATGTCCAGGTCTGGCGCCTGACCACCGATGACGGGCAATCCCTGCTCGGTCGGCTCATTCCAACGCCGATGGTTGCCAAGATCAGCAGCGCGTTCGGGGTCGCGGGCGCAATCGAGGTCGCGCCAGCTGATATCGTCAGGCACGTTCTCGACACAGGCGGTATGGAGCCGATCGGCCCCTACCACCTCAAGCGCAGCCTTGTAGCGGGCGAACAGCGCCTGGAGCTGATCGATTGGCCTGCAAGCCGCCTCGCCGAACTGAAGGCGGTCGGATGCTTCTCGGAAATCATCGCCTATCGCACCCGGCTGTTCCTGCCGCCCGCCCGCGCTGCAGATATACTCGCGCACATCGCCGGCTGATCGGCGCGGCGGCGATCAGCAGTTCCGCGTCGCCATGACCGGCGACAGCTGACGTGATCGTCGCCGCACTGGCCTGACACTCCAGATCATGGCGCGCATCCGCGCGTCACCCATCGTCCGGGTGCTCCAGGGTTGGAGAGGGGAGGGGGCTTCGCCTTGGTGGGCCTGATGAGCGGGTCCCGAGCGCAACATGCGGGCGCTCGTCTCTCCGACGG
>NZ_CP117414.1 GCF_028607085.1 Sphingomonas naphthae
CAGCTCGCGCTCGAACTCCGCGATGCCGGCGAACACGGTGAGCACCATGCGTCCCGCAGGCGTGGTCGTGTCGGCCCAGGGCTCGGCGAGCGAGCGCAGCCCCGCTCCCGCCTCGTTCAGCTTCTCGGCGATGTCGAGCAGGTCGCGCGTCGACCGCGCTAGGCGATCGAGCCGGGTGACCACAACCACGTCGTCGTCGCGCAGCTGCTCCAGCATCCGGTCGAGTTCCGGTCGGGCGCGCTTGGCGCCGGACACCTTCTCCTCGAATGTCCGCCGGCATCCGGCCGCCTTCAGTGCCGTCTTTTGAAGCGTGAGATCCTGATCGTCGGTAGATACGCGCGCATAGCCGAGGAGCATGTCGCAGATGTGCATTGGAACACGGCTGATTAGCAACAGACATTTGCGACAGCGTCCGCCCTCGTGTGTAAACGCTCGCGCTAAATGGCGGCGTTCTGATCGCGCTATTTGTCAGTTGCCGGGTCCGATGACGAGGCAATCGCGCGCGGCCTGAACGATGTCAGCGGTGACCTCCTCGACGCGGTTGAGGGTCATGATCCGCCGCATCTGCGCGAACAGGCGCTCCATGAGCCGGAAGTTGCCGCGCGTGATGCGGATCACGGCTGCCTGCGCTTCGATCGCGTCGAGTTGGGCCGGGTCGAAGCTGATCCCGAAATCGCCGGCGTGGGTCGCGAGCAGCAGCCGCATTTCGGTCTCGGTAAGCGGTTTGAACTCGTGGACGAAGCCGATCCGCGAGTAGAGCTGGGCATAGCGGGCGAGGCGCTTCTCCAAGCCCGGCATACCCATCAGGATCAGCCCGAAGCCGTGGCGATCGGCCATGTCGCGGAGATGTTCGAGCGACTTTATGGTCAGGCGGTCGGCCTCGTCGACGATGACGAGGGGGCAGGCGATGCGGGCGGCGTCATGGGTGATTTCGTCCTGCGAGCCGCCCGCGACCGTCAGCCGGGCATAGCCCAGCTTAATGAGGTTGAGGCCCAACACCGCGTCGATCGTCTTGGGCGTGTTGCTGACCGACACGGTGTAGAAGACGGCGCGGCAGCGAGCGACCTTTTCGCCAAGGAGCGCGGCAATGGGACGGAGCGCGGCATATTCCCCCAGGTCGGGGAAGCTGGAAAACTCGCGCGCCGATCGCGTCTTTCCGACGCCCGGCCGGCCATGACACACGCCGATATAGCGGTAGTGCGCGCAGGCTTCGGCAAACTCGACGAACCGGGCATGTTCGCGGGTCGCCAGGAACGGCTGCTCGACCAGGAACTCAATCGTCAGCGGCGTAGAGCCGGAGCCCTCGGTAGGTGGTGGGCCGGGAAGCCGTATCCTCTTGGTCGCCATCGAAGGTCTCCGTGGGGGCAGGCACCTGCTTGTCGCGCTCCTTCGCGCCGCGCCGGGCGCGCTGGATCGCGCGCAACGACGGGTGCCCAGCGTGCTCGGAGCTGAGCGCACGGCAGACGAACCGGCCCTGGTGGTAGACGTGGATCTCGGTCAGGTCGCGGGGGTCATAGACCGCCTCGACCTGCTCGCCGACGAAGGCCGCGAGCGTGGGTTCGACATAGCGCCTGCCCATCAGACGGATGCCGTCGCGCAGCACTTTACGGGGCTTGGGCACGTGCACGAGCAGCATGTCGAGCTGTTCAAGGCTGTCGGGCATTGCGGGCAGGAACCCGCCCTTCTGCCAGCGCGTGATCGGCGGTTCGCCGGTGCTGCCATGCGGGCGACGATGATAGACGCCGCACACGAACGCCTCGAAGCGGGCGCGCAGCTCGTCGAGCGTGAGCACTGGCGCCGACAGCGGCTTGCCCGCGATCAGGTGGCCGGGCAGGTCGGGCAGGAACATGTCGTTGATGGTGCGGAACAGCCGCTCGATCTTGCCGCGCCCGCGAGGACGCCCCGGCAGCGAATGGATGAGGCGGATTTTGAGGGCGATGCACGCCTGCTCGATATGCTCGGAGATGAAATCCGAGCCGTTGTCGACGTAAAGCTGTTCGGGAATGCCGCTGACGATCCATTCGGGATTGGGCTTGCGCCAGATCGCCTGCCGCAAGGCGAGCGCCGTGTTGAGGGCACTGGGGGCATCGAGGCTGAGGAAGTAACCGGCGATGGCTCGGCTGTGATCGTCAACGATGACGGTCAGCCAAGGACGCACCGGGGTTCCGGCATCATCGAGCACGAGAATGTCGAGAACGGTATGATCGGCCTGCCACATCTCGTTCGAGGTCGCGGCTTCGCGCCGATGCACTAGCTCGTGCTGGTCGCGGTAGACGGCCGGATCGGAGGCTGCGGCGATCTGGCTTGCCGGTATCGCCCTGACGACACGCGCGACGGCCGCATAGCTGGGGGTTCGGTGTCCATGCGCGATGGCGAGTTCCTGCACCTTTCGGTGAATGGCGGCGACCGGGGGTCGCGGGCGCTTGGTGGCGAGAGTGCGGGTCAGTTCGACCAGATGTTCCGGTAGGTGCAGCCTGCCCCGATCGTTGCGCGGCAGACGCGCGAGACCGGCAAGTCCTTCGGCACGGTAGCGCCCGAGCCAGCGCTGCAACGTCCGCTCGCTCAGCGTGCCGGTGCGGGCGAGGTCCGCGAGCGGGATGCCATCGGCGAGGTGCGGTTCAAGGACGCGGTAGCGCTCGATCGCCAGCGGCGGGACAAGCGCCGGATGCGTCACCGCCGACGGTCCGTGTCGCAGGTAAGGAAAACGGAGATTTGCCTGCCCATCGCCATGCGAGTCCGCTCGCGTTGCCAAACCGGCCTGTTCGACGTAAATCTACCCGGTAAAGAAAACTAGGGCAACATAGACCTGCCGATGACGACTTTCTTCCCAAACCGCGCCCGATCGGGGCGCCACCGGCCCTACGCATGAAAATCGGTTACGCCCGCGTATCGACCGCCGAGCAGAACCTGGACCTCCAGCGTGATGCGCTGAAGGCTGCCGGCTGCGAGAAGGTCATCACCGACAAGGCCTCCGGGGCGACTGCCGCTCGCCCTGGATTGGAAAAGGTGAAGGAGCTGCTTCGCGCCGGCGACACACTGGTGGTCTGGCGCCTCGACAGGCTCGGCCGCTCGCTCCGTGATCTGATCGGATGGATGACCTACCTCGACGAGGAAAAGGTCGGGCTGCTGAGCCTGCACGAGGCGATCGACACGACCACCACGTCGGGCAAGCTTACCTTCCACCTGTTCGGGGCATTGGCGGAGTTCGAGCGCAACCTGATCCGCGAGCGGACCCAGGCCGGTCTCACCGCAGCCCGCGCTCGCGGCAAGAAGGGTGGCCGGCCGGCCGCACTCGGCAAGGACAAGCGCGACCTGGCCGTCAGGCTCTACCACGAGAACACGATGCCGATCGCCAAGATTTGCTCGATGCTCGGCATCTCCAAGCCAACACTCTACGCCTATGTGCGATCGGCCGAGACCAAGCCGGTAGCCGCGTAGCGACGCTCGCCGACAAATAGCGCGATCAGAATGCCGCCACTTAGCGCGAGCGTTTACACCTCGTGGCGTGACCGGTCAGGGCCGCTGTCGCGAAACTTGAGAGTTACGCGACACCTCGCACGTGTCGGCCATAAACTATACGCTCCCGGACAGGGGGTGATCGATGGCCAGACGCGATCTGTTAACGGGCGACGAACGCCGCGCGTTGTTCGGCGTGCCCCTCGACCATGCCTCGCTCGCCAAGCATTACACGGTTGCCGATGAGGACCGGCCACTGATCGAAGCGAAGCGCGGCGACGCCAACCGGCTCGGCTTCGCGCTGCACCTCGCCCTGCTGCGTCATCCCGGCTTCGGCATACGCCACGACGATGTCGTCCCCGATTTTCTGATCCGGCACCTGGCCGCGCAACTCGACATCGCGCCCACAGCGTTCGAGGGCTACGCGCATCGCGCCCAGACCCGGCTCGAACACGCCTGGGAGGCGATGGAGCGTTTGCGCCTGCGCGCGTTCGAGGCGGCCGACGTCCCCGGCGCGCTCGGCGCAGCCACCCGCGCGGCGGAAGCGACCGAACGGGGCAAGCCGATCGCCGCGGCAGTGCTGGGCCATTTGCGTGCTGCCCGGATCGTTCTGCCCGCGCCCGCCCGTATCGAGCGGATCGGGGTGGCGGGGCGCGCCATGGCGCGCCGCCTCGCGGCCGACACGCTGGTCGATGCGCTTGCTCCGGAGCAGGTGACGGGGCTGGATGCGTTGCTGATCGTGGACCAGGATCGCAGCACGACGCCGCTCGCGTGGCTGCGCGACACGTCGGACAGCCCGACCGCGCGCAATCTCGCCGGCATTCTCGCCCGGCTCGCGCACGTGCGCCGGCTCGGGCTCGACCCGGGCATGGCCGGCCGCATCCACGAGCACCGCTTCGAGCAGCTCGTGCGCGAAGGCCACGTCGCGCCCGCGTTCCTCCTGTCCGACTACTCGCTCCGCAGAAGGCGCGCGACACTCGCCGCAGCCGTCATCGACCTGGAAGCGCGGCTCGCGGACGCCGCGATCGAGATGTTCGGCAAGCAGACCGGCCTCCTGTTCGCCAGGGCCAGGGCCGCGCAGAAGCGCGGCATCGAGGCGACCACACGCGACGTGAACCGGCTCATGCGGCTGCTGGGCGCCACGGTCGGCGCACTCCGGGTCGCGCGCGAGGACGGGTTGGACGTCTGGGCGGCGCTCGACGACGGGGTGGGCTGGACGAGGCTTCTGGACGCCGAGAGCGAGGCGACCGCGATCGCCGACCTGACTCGCGACGAGCCGCTGATCCGCGCGGCGGGGCGCTACATGACGATGCGGCGCTACGCGCCCGCGTTTTTTGACGCGTTCCGGTTCAAGGCGGCAGGCTCGCGCGACGGCGTGCTCGGCGCGATCAAGGTCGTGCGCGCGCTGAACGCGACCGGGCGGCGAGACGTACCGGCCGATGCGCCCATGCCGTTTTCCAGAAAATGGAAGGCGGCGATCACCGAGGGCGGCGTCATCGACCGCCGTCGCTACGAAACCGCCACGGTCGCGACCGTGCGCGAGCGGCTCCAATCGGGCGACCTGTGGGTGGAGGGTACGCGCGAACACCTGCGCTTCGACAGCTATATGCTCCCGCCCGGCAAAGCGGCCGAGATCGCGCTCACGCTGCCGTTCGACACCGACGTCAGCCGCTACTTGGAGGGGCGCGCCAGGCTGCTCGACTGGCGGTTGCGCCGGTTCGCAGGCTCGCTGAAGCGCGGCACGCTCGACGGCGTGGAGCTGCGGGGCGGTAACCTCAGGGTCAGCCCGCTCGCGGCCGTAACGCCCGCTGCGGCCGACAGGCTGGACGCGGCCGTCGACCGGCTCATGCCCCGCGTGCGCATCACCGAGCTGCTCGCCGAGGTGGAAGCCCGCACCGGGTTCCTGTGCGCATTTCCGGAACTGCGCTCGGGCCGCGCCCACTCCAACCCGCAGGCCGTGCTCGCCGCGATCCTGGCAGACGCGACGAACCTCGGCATCGAGCGCATGGCCAACGCCAGCCAGGGCGTCACCTACGCCCAGCTCGCCTGGACGCATGGCTGGTACGTATCGGAAGAGAATTACGCGGCAGGGCTGCGCCATCTGGTGGACGCGCAAGCCGCGCTGCCGCTCACGCGCGTGTGGGGCGACGGCACCGCGTCGAGCTCGGACGGGCAGTTCTTCCGCTCGGGCAGGCGGGGCGCGGCCGGCAGCACCAACGCGCGCTACGACCGGGAGCCGGGGCAGAAGATCTACGCCCATGTCGCCGATACCTACGCGCCCTACCATGTCCGGCTGATCTCGGCGACCGCGGCGGAGGCGCCCTATGTGCTGGACGGGCTGGTCGCGCACGGCTGCGGCATCGAACCCGCGACCCACTATGCCGATACGGGCGGCGCGTCCGACCACGTGTTCGCGCTCGCGCACCTACTCGGCTTCCGGTTCGTGCCCCGCCTGCGCGATCTAGCCGATCGCCGGCTCGGCCTGTTCCCGGGCACGGCCCGCCCCGAGGCGCTCGCGAAGCTGATCGGGCGCCCGTTCAACATCGCTGCCATCCGCGAAAGCTGGGACGAGATCGTCCGGCTCGCCGCGTCCGTGAAGGCCGGCGTGGTGCTACCGTCGGTCATGCTGAAGAAGCTGGCCGCGTACCGTCGCCAGAACCGGCTCGACTTCGCGCTCCAGGAGCTGGGCCGGATCGAGCGCACGCTGTTCACGCTCGACTGGCTAGAATCCAGGGCGCTCCGCCAGCAGTGTCAGGCTGGGCGAGCATCTGCGCGCCAGCGGCGAGCCCGCGCCCGACGAGCTGCTCGCCCATGTAGCCCCGCTAGGCTGGCGACACATCAGCCTGACCGGCGATTACCTCTGGCAAAACGCCGCTGCCGAGCTCGATCAAGACGGCTACCGCGCACTCAACATCGCCGGCGGACCCGGAGCCAAGGTGGCCTGAGCCGCCCTGTTCGCTACCTGTTCAGCTTACCGCTGTCCGTGTCACAAACCTTGAGGTGCTCCCTGATTGGAAGAGCGGACGCCGTCTGGCCTGGCTATGCGTCGTGCTGCTTTTTGCCGGGCTCGCCGCCCTTCTTCTGCTCGGCTCCTGGCCGATCGCAACGATGTGCTGGATCGGGTTCGCGGCAAGCGGCGTGACCATGCTGATCCGCTTCTACGATCACCGCTTCTTCATCACTCGACGTGCCGATTTTCAGGACCGCCGCTGACCTGTCCAGGCCGCGCGATCGGGCCGACGTTCATGCCACTTTGCGAGGATGGATGTAGACCTTGAGGCCGTCCCGGCGGATATCGAAAGCGTCGATCTTCTCGATCAGCGTGATGAGCTTGGCGCAACCGTAATTGCGCGGGTCGAAGTCCGGGGTCAGCGCGATCAGACGCTGCCCGACCGAGCCCAGGAAATACCAGCCCGCCTGATCATCGAGCTGCCCCAGTGCGGTCTCGATCAGGGCCGCGGCAGCCACTGCCGGCAAGCCTGTCGCCTTGGTGGCATCGCCCGCGGTTTGGCTCGCTGGGATGACCGGTGCGGCCTTCCCGGGTGAGGTCAGGTTTTCGGTGTAGATGAAGCGTTTGCAGGCCTGCCGGAAGCTGGCCGGCGTCTTGTTCTCGCCGAAGCCGAAAACGTCGATGCCCTGTTCCCGGATACGCGCTGCCAGCCGGGTGAAATCGCCATCCGACGACACGAGGCAGAAGCCGTCGAAGCGACCCGAATACAGGAGGTCCATGGCGTCGATGACCAGCGCGATATCGGAGGCGTTCTTGCCGACCGTGTTCGCGAAATTCTGATGCGGCAGGCACGCATAGAGCGGCGCGATTTCGGCCCAGCCTTTCAGCCTAGTACCGGTAAAATCGCCGTAGATCCGCCGCACGCTGGCCTCACCGATCTTCGCGATCTCCTCGAAAAGCCCCGCCGCGATCTGAGGGGATGCGTTATCCGCATCGATCAGGACAGCAAGCTTGCGAGAGGCGATCGGATCGTCGGTCATTACAGGCATCATGTCGGTAATCCGACCGCTTGTCATCACGGCATCGGCCGGTAGCCCACAGCAATCTCCAGAATGTCTCAAACAGACCCGGACCCGCTGCCGACGCCGCGTTTCTGGCCGTCCCGCGGTGCCGGAATATGGCTCGCCGGAAGTTATGCCCGGTCGAGATGCCGAGCCTATGTCATGGCACCCTGGAGGCCGTGCGTAGCGGCGTAGCAGGCCTGTAGCACGTCCCCAGCCAGCTTTCGCCCGCCCGGTAGCAATCCTGCTACTCTGCTACACCATTGTCGACGAACGACTTTTCGCCCGTTGCGCAGCCGCTATGCATAGCGTGGTGTGTGCCCCTACCCTTTATCGATCCTGATGCCGCCATTGGTTTGTTTGGTGATCTCGACATCATTCCCGGTTTTCGGCGGGGCCCTCGGCCGGCGTGACAGCCGGCCAGCAGATCACGCTTGCGTCGGACGCGCCGTTCACACCCCGGGACCGGCCACCTGCGCCGCCAGCAATGCCGCGAACGCCTCGTCGCCCAGCGTCTGCTGCGTCAGGACCTTGCGGTCGTTCACGGCACGTCTGGTCAGGCGGATCAGATGTGCGAGTCCGGGGGTCTCGAAGGGGTCGTTGATCGACAGCTTGCGGGATCGTCCGCCCGCCGTGATCGCGAGGTGAAAGATGCGATCTGAGGGTCCCGCCGGCCCCTGCTCCGGCCGTTCGAAAAATCCGATTTCGTCAGCGTGTGCAAGCAGCGCCGACCAGTCCGCCGGCACGATCTCCGCCACCGACCGGATATCCTCATGGTATCGCACACCGTGGGGTGTGAACCAGCCCGAGACTCCGACAACGATCCCGTCCGTCATGGTCGTGGTTTCCTGCTCTCGCATGGCCCCTGATGCTCAGTCGAATATGGCCGGGTGCGGGTGGCTGACCGGTCGGTCGAAACTGATCTCGATATCCCCTGCACAGGGCGTGTCCAGCGCATCGAAAATGTTTGCGGATCCTGCCGCAGGCTTCCTCCCGACCATTCCGGTGCCGGCCCCGATTCGCCGTGTTTCATCAACGATGATTTGGAGCCCGGAAAGGCAGCCGCGTGCAAGCCTTACCAACGTTGCGAGGCGAGAATCATCAAACGGCTCCGGCAGGCCCAGGAGACGCGATCGGCCGGCGTGGCTTATCCGCTGTGCCCAGGCGCGCGCATCTGGGCGTACGGGCGCTTCACCGGGCTCTGCGCGAGTAAAGAACGCCGCGGCATCTGCAGCCTCAAGCAGCGCTCTCACACGGCCGGGGTTGAGCGCACCGAGAGCCGCGGTCCGCTCAGCGGCGAGGCCCGGGAAATGCGCGAACCCTTCGCTCACCGACAGGCCGACCAGATCGCCGTCGGGCGTGGCCGGGACGGCGTTCACGGCCGGGGTACGGCGTCGCCGAGCCGTACCCCGGTTGCCGCCTTGCGGGCATCGAGACGGGCATGGCGTTCGTCGAGGATCGCCTCGATCATCTCACCCCGGCGCAGCACCCGGTCGTGACTACCCGGCGGTGTATCGCGCAACCGCTCCAGCGCCGCATCGATGAGATCGTCACCCATGGTCGCCCTGGCCACAGTCAGCCAGCGTGGCGGCAGATAAGGATGACGCTCGCACCATGCCCGGCGGATCATCAGGGCAGTCAGCCACATGACTGTCACCAGCGAAAGGACGAACAATATTCCGGCGATCGTCAGGCTGCCGGTCACCTTAATAACCGGAAACGCAAGGATGCCACTGCCGATGCCGAACCCGATCGCCCAGGGTGACGGCATCCGCCAGTTGGCCATGTCGCTGCGCACCGCGATCCGGTCGAGCATGCTGATGCGCACATGTGTCTCGGTATCAGTCGCGCCAAGGGT
This sequence comes from Sphingomonas naphthae, assembly GCF_028607085.1. NCBI lineage: Bacteria > Pseudomonadati > Pseudomonadota > Alphaproteobacteria > Sphingomonadales > Sphingomonadaceae > Sphingomonas > Sphingomonas naphthae. The sequence continues at coordinate 9,326 of NZ_CP117414.1, forward strand.
CATGCCTGCCTCCCATGCCTGTCGGGAACGGGTCGTGCCACCCGGATCCTGGCATATCCGTTGTCGAGCCCGTTTCGTAGTGATCATGCTGCCAGTCGTCATGACGGTGGCTGGACAAGTCGATGCCAAACGGGTTGCCGGCGACGTCGATCCCGCCGGTCATCGGCAACCCCGTTGCAGGATTGATGGCGGGATCATCGGTGGCCGATCCGCCCGGTGACAGATGCCAGTCATCGAAGAGCGACACGATGCGGTTCAGCAGTCCCATGCGGTGTGCCAGGCTCCCGGTGACGATGATGCGCAGATATACGCTTTCCGCATTTTCGGCAAGCCGCGCTAGTGCGTGAGGAATGCCTGTGTCCCCTGCCCTGCCCGAGCTTCACGTACGCATCGTCGCCGCGCTAACCGGCGCGCGCCAGGCGGCGAAGCTACGCCAGATCGATCTGGCGAAACGGCTTGGCTGGCAGCAGGCCTATGTGTCGCGCTACGAGACCGGCGAGCGCATGCTGGCGGTCGATGAGTTCGTTGCGGTGGCACAGGCGATCGGAGTCGATCCCGTCGTGCTGCTCGCTCAGGTGCTCGAGGACGGGAATGACGAGCCGGGCTGATCTGCGGTCGCACGCCGGTGCGCGAACGCCTGCTCCATCCGGTCTGCGGATCTCCAGTCCGATCGGCTCGAACACCTGCCGTCGCGCCGCGGTAAGCGCCCTGTCCGCGTTCTCTGCGAGTTCGCATGAAATGTGCGTACGGGCATTATCGGGCATTATCGGGCAGTTCGGTCAGCACGAGGCGGCCGAGCGGACCGAGCCGGACATGATGGAAGTCGTAGACCCAGCACCCCGGCCCCGCAGTGCGCTTCGCGAAGGGCACTTCCGCCGGCAGCGCGATCGTCGCCTCGTCCGTCCCGCCCATCGTCAGATAGCCGTTGTTCGAGACCCGGGACGGTTGGGTGCCTGCCAGGATCGCGGCGACATGCCGGTTGCCACGGATCGCATCGGTCAGCAGATCGCCCGCCTCCAGATCGCCGTCCCGGAAAGCGATCAGCGCACGGGTATAGGTCGTGGCGATACCTGCATCGTCATCGTGGGCACCAAGCAACCGGCGCAGCTCCCCGTCGTCACCGCGATCGAGCAGCACGAGCGCGAGCGTGTATCTTACACCCTGATTGTCACCGGGATTGAGATCGAGCAGTGCGCGCCAGTGACCGAGCGCTTCATCGACGTGGCCCGTGCGATACAGTGCACCGGCGCGCCCGGCCCGGGCGCGCATGTATGGCCGAGTCTGCAACCAGCCCCAGAACTCACCTTTGAGATTTTCGAAATCCTCGCCCAGCGCCAGTTCACCCGCCTTCATACCCAGCCGGTAAAGCACCGTTGCGTCGAGGTCAGTGACCGCATCATCCTCGGCAAGCAGGACATAGGCATCGGCACAAAGCGGAGAGATCGCCAGCGCTGACCGGGCGAGGCTTGCCTGATCAGCACCGCTGGCTTCCCATGCGTCGTATGCGGCGTCCTGGGCGCGATCGAGGGCGGCAGGGTCGGGATCGAGAGTGACGGCGTCCAGCGCAGCCGCAAGTGCTGCGAGGTCGATCCGTGAGGAGGTCAGTCCCTTACGGGAACGGGACTTTCGCGGGCGGGCGGGAGGTCGCTGGGCGTTCATATACCTTCTCGTGAACAGATTGCTTTTCGTGATCAAACGTAATGCAGACGCCCTGTCTGGCACAGGTTCGAAACCCGGCAATGTCCCCAGGCGGAATTCGCTGGACTCTAAGGCGCTACGTTTACGGTGTCATTCTGCCCTCAGCCGGTACTGACCCCTACTACGCCAATCGCGAGTTCGCAGCGCACTTCGATCCGGCATGATCGATCAGCCCGGAACCGGTAACGACCAGTCTGTATAGGCGTATACACTGCCGAAAGTTCTTGGGTAGTGACTGCGAAAAGTGAGTTTTGGGGTATCGGCTCACCTTTGGTGTACCACGTCGATAATTCGCGAACCCGTCGGCGCCGCGCTGAGACTGTTTGTCGCATGTATGGCCCTATCGTACTGATAACGTTGTTTTGAAGCTTCCGGAGCTGGAAATCGCCTTACTTAACCGTTTTTTCAGGCGATGTTGCCTCGATGATACGCTGCCCGTCGCGCTTGTCTTTCTCGTAAAGCCATTGCCGGTTTAATCTTGGTGCTGCTGGTCGTGGTTCCGTTTGCCGTTTGCCGTAAATACTCGCCGGCAGTGCCGGCAAGTAGTAAATGTGTATTCCGCATTTCTCGCCCGCCTTTTTTACTTCTGGTAGCGTGGAGATCGACGCGAAGTTATCCACAGGTGAGGCTACCCTAAAACTCACTCTTGCCGTTCTGATTCAATATTTCTTCTTAGATTCAAGATTCAGGGGTCCGCAAACCCGCACAAAACTGCGAAAAATAACCTCGGAAAGTGAGCGTTGGGGCCGATTCGCGTGAGTTCTGGGGTAGCCTAAGGTGAGGTTTGGGGTCGGTTAAAGTGAGTGTTGGGGCGGAGTCGGGTGAGTGTTGGGGTAGGCGTCGGCATTAACTCAGCCGACGGTGAGTGTTGGGGTATCTCCTATCAGCTTATTCGGCGAGCTAGAAGATTTGCTTGGCTCACATTTCGCGCTAAGGTGAGCCGGTATTCCGCTTCTCCTCACCGGACACGCTTATGTCGTCACATCCTGCCACGGTCGATCTGACCTTTCGCACCTTGGCACAGAAGGGCCGCGGCAACCCGTTCGACCCCGCCAATTATGGCGAGATCGTCAAGCCCGGTGAGCTGGTCGATATTGTCGAGCTAAGCCCCCTCACCCTAGCCGATCGCCGCATCTACAATTTGCTGATCGCCAATGCTTGGGAGCGGATCGGCGAGCCGATCGTCCACCGCATCGCCAAGTCGGCGCTGAAAGGCACGCATCAAGGCAATGAGCGGATAGAAAGCTCGCTGCTGCGGCTGATGGGCACAATCGCGATCGTCACTATCCGCAAGAGTGGCAAGGCCTTCAAACGCCGCGTCCAGCTCCTCGGCCCGAGCGACGAAAGCCTCGAAAGGGACGGCTTCCTGCACTACCGGATTCCCGAGGAATTGATCGAGATCCTGCGAAACAGCGAGGTCTACGCCCGTCTCAAGACGCAGGTGATGTATTGTTTCGAGTCGAAATATGCGCTGTGTCTCTATGAAATGATCGAGCGCCGTATCGGTCTCGAATATAAGCAACGGGAAGAGTTCACGATTGACGAGCTACGCGGCCTGCTCAATGTGCCGGAGGGCAAGCTGGAGCGCTTCGCTGATCTCAACAAATACTGCCTCAAGGTCGCGGTCGGAGAAATCAACAAGCTCTGCCCCTTCTATGTCGAGTTCGTACCGATCAAGAAGGGGCGCAAAGTCGAGCGGGTCGCGCTCCACTGGTTCCCGAAAACGTCGAGCGGGAAGCGCGATGCGCAAAACCTGATCGACCAGCACAGTATCGTGCGCCGCGCCAAGCTGCGCGGCGGCATCCCCGAGCTGCCGGTCATGGTCGATTTCAGCGCACCGGCCCAAAGGTGAGTGCCTACCCCAAAACTCACCTTTGGCGACAATCGCGTATAAGAGTATAGCCGTATACGCCTATACGGCTCGGGCGACGCGGCTCCTTCCCTTCTTTACGAACAGGTCGTCCAGCGCCTCGGCGAGCAGGTTCTGCACGGTTGTACCCTCTTCGGCCGCGAGAATGCGGAGCTGCGTACTCACCTCTGGCGCGAAGTGGCCGCCGATCAGCTTGGTCCCCTGTCGGCCTGCCGAAGCGGTTCGCACCGACGTCGCCGCGATCGGCGCGGCAGGTGGTGGTGTTTCGCCGCCTGCCTTGGCGCGATCGAGCATGGCCTGGAGAGTGTTGCTGCCCTTTGCCATCATACCACCTCCTTACCGTATAGCCGTATAGCCGTATACTCGTATAATCGCTTGATCTCGGCTGCGGCCGGCCCGTGCGGCTCAAACTCCTGCACCGCTTGGCCTGTAGCTTGCGCGCGGAAGAACGCCTTGCGGTTGCCGATCGTTACCGGACAAACGGCCGCGCTCAGCTCCTCCACCGCCTTCATCGCGTCGCCCGTTTCTTGGCCCTGGGGCGGAACGAAGGTTAGCACGACGGCGAAGGCGCGGTCGAGCTGGCGCACCACGTCGAGCGTGTGCGTCATGCTCATGGTGTCGAACACCGCAGTCTTGGTCGGAATCAGGATGAAGTCGGCGTGACGCGCCGCCTCATAGGCGACGTCACGCGCGACCGCGGCACCGTCAATTACGGCAAGGTCAGTGCCGGCATCGGCGCACGCTTTCAGCATCGCCGCCAAGCGAACCGGCTGGATCGAGGCGACGGCGGGTGTGTCGAGCTGGCGCACGTCCTTCCAGAACGACGCGGTGGCCTGCGGATCGAGGTCGATGATTGCCGCTTCTTTGCCGGCCTGCTCGGCTGCGACCGCAAGGCACGTCGCCAGCGTCGTTTTGCCAACACCCCCCTTCTGCGACAAGATCGCCAAAACTTTCATGACACCCTCCTGTTAGTATAGGGCTATACTTGTATACAGATTGCTAGGAGAAGGGAAGGGGTTGTTATCCCTCCGCCTAGTCTTCCCCGTCGTTATCGAGGGGCCCGTGATGCATGCGCCATGCGCTGTCGAAGGCGGCCGACGTGCTGGGTGTCTCACGCCGGATGATGGCCTATTACTCGAACAGCGAGAAGAAGGCGGCGAAGCCTATCCTGCCCCCTGCCGGGGCTAGAAAGCCGGCGGCCCGGTACATCAGGCCACGTGACGCCAGTCCTAGTATACCTGTATACAGCCTAGATTGGCTGTGCAGGCGGCATTCTCGAAAGGATCGAGAAAAGAGAACGTGACAGGGCTCTCGAAACTCATAGGTGGTAATCAGACGGCACATGGAAGCGGGGGGATACTGAGGCATGAAGATGATCGGTCTGATCGGTGGTATGAGCTGGGAAAGTTCTGCCGAATACTACCGCATTCTCAATGAGGGCGTGCGGGACCGGCTCGGCCCGACCGCATCGGCTCGCTGCCTTCTGTGGTCATTCAATTTCGCGGAAATCGAGGATTTGCAGCACAGGGGCGATTGGCCGGGCCTGACGACGCGAATGGTCGATGCGGCACGACGCCTTGAAGCGGGGGGGGCGGACGTGCTGCTGATCTGCACCAACACCATGCACCGGATGGCAGCTGACGTTCAGGCGGCGGTAGGTGTTCCCTTGCTTCATATCGCAGATCCCACGGCCGAACGCATCAAGGCGGCCGGCTTTAAGAAGATCGGACTGCTCGGGACCGCGTTCACGATGGAACACGCTTTCTACAAGGGAAGGCTCACCGAACAGCATGGTCTCAACGTCGTAGTGCCGGACGACGAAGACCGCGCTACCGTTCATCGTATCATCTATGGGGAGTTGGTGGCTGGTAAGATCTTGCCGGCATCGCGTGAAGCTTACCGCGCGGTCATTGCCCGCCTCGTTGAGGGCGGAGCGGAGGCGGTGATTTTGGGATGCACCGAAATCATGCTGCTGGTTCGGCCGGAAGACAGCCAGGTGCCGATCTTCGACACAACCGCCCTGCATGCGGCAGCGGCGATCGATATTGCACTGGCTGGCTGACCGCGAGCTTCCCAAGAGGATCGCATTTTGGGAATGCGCGCGCTTTCCGAACGCCGGTTAGCGGAGGCGGCAAGCAGCTTACCCTCGTGGAGTGTCCATGTAGGCCCTGTACCGGTTTTGACCATCGGTCACTATGAGCGTGATAGTACCGCCGGATGCATCAGGCGGTGGAATAAAGTAAATACTATTCACATCGTTATTAATATTGGCCAAAGGAAAATCTTCAATAATAGCCCCGTCTCGAACGACATAATGACCTAGATGGCTAGTATGATCGCTCCGCTCTATTCCAAAGAAGGATTTTTCATTTCCAAAGCTGCTACACAGCTTCAGGCTCGAACTAATAGATGCTATTGTATTGATGCAGCTATCTGTCTGGACCTTCTCACGGGGAATGTCTTCATATTTCATCGTATAGGACTTTTCGATCGGATCACTAAAGCCAAATGCTGGTGCGAACCCGAACGGGTTATTTTCGATGTAGCGCCTTACCTCGCTACCGTTGGTTAAAAAGAGACTCCAACCGGATCGGTCATCTATTTTGAAGCCACATGGCAATGTCAGCATTGCGATGTCACGAACCTGAATACCTTTTTGCAGTGGTACGATAGAATTCTTGATACGGCTCGTGATATTCGAACCCACCGAAGCATGGACAAGTTGATCAGTAGTGCATGCGCTACCATTTGCATCACGCTTGAGCACCGGCGTTCCAACGTCTCCCGTAGACTGCTTGCTGCGCGAAGATGCTTGCTCGTTTAGCACCTCATAGAGCGTTGAGGCTGACCGATTGGCTTTGCGTTCGGAAGCGTTGTCATTGGTTTGCGCAGTCGCTTGAGGGACGGCACCCGCCCCGCCAATCGATATAAGCACGGCCATCATCATGACAGTCTGGGTTCGCATTACTTCGATCCTAGCCTCCGCAGATTTTGCAGGGTCACCCGCCATCCCGCAAACCGAGGCAATGATCAACCGTCGAGGATTAAGCTTTACCAAGGCGGACGGCTATCTAGCCGCGTTTTGTCGAAGCCGAATTTGCTTACCGTTTAGGCCTTCGCAGCTGTTCGCTCATTTCCCCAAAAAGGAACGGCGATCAAGACGGCAGCGGCGTTCCCATTGGGATCGAATTTCGGCAATGGTCGGGTTGGGAAGGAAAGCGGGCGTTTGGGTGCAGGCGGTTTTCCTAATAGGCGTTGGGCAGGACGCCAGGTAGGCGGCAGAGATGAGCGAAAGCGGCTATTGTCCCGGCATCGTCTGATCCGTGGCTTTGAAAGTCGACGCTAAGCTCACGCGACACGAAGTTCTGACCCCACCCCATACCGCTCACTCTCCGTAGAAACAATGTAAACGCCGCAGAGTTGGGGGCAGTCCACAAGAAGTAGTTGCGGCCTTGGGCCTGGAGTGGGTATGCCCACATGCCGGATAAATTGAGGGCTGGTGATGTCCCAATTTTTACAATTGCACTACTGGCGGGATACACCGCTACGGTGAAGTCCCATGTACCTTTGCGAATTAGCTGACATGTGGCGGTGATCCGATCTCCTTTGGGAGAGACCGTACGGAGATAGTAGCCTCCGGTGGTCGCACGAATGCTGAGGACATCAAAAAGGCTGGGCTTGGTCTGCGCACGGAGCGGCCACGGCGGCAGGGCAGTCAGCGCCGTCCCCACGGCTATCAATAAAAATCGTCTCATGTGAATCGCCTCCGCAAGTGGACGATACTCGGATGCGCAATGTCGGCAAATGGGCGTTTCTGCCGGCCTCGCCCTTCTTGAAAAGGAAGGTCGAGTGGGAATCCCAAGCACAACGCCCTGAAAAGCAATGTGTTGGGTGCCGTTTTCTCGAAATCTGTTCCCAAATCGATTTTCTCGAAATGGCCTAAACGACACGAGAAAACGGGAATCCTTAGCTGACCGTTTTTGGCGACGGAACTATACCCAATTTCTAATTAGGCATCCGGTAAGGATGTCGCGCATGTCCTGACTTTCTAACGTTGCAAATGTCGCTACTTTTGCAACCACATCGCGGCAGAGCGGCCGGCTTTCATGCAGCGGAGCTAAACGGCTCGGGCCCGAATCCCCCTCCGCTACGTTAACCTAGATCGCTGCGGAGTTAGCCCGATCTATCACGTACTCATCATCGAAGACGACCCGTTCGTGGCCATGCACCTGTCGATGCTGGCTGAGGATGCGGGAGCCACATCCATCGGCACTGCCGACACCGAGGCCGAGGCTGTTCTTGCAGCTCAGGAACAGCGGCCGGATGTAATTCTGTCAGACGTTCGCCTGATTGAAGGCACCGGACCCAATGCAGTTGCGCGCATCCGTACCGATTGCGGGCCGATACCGGTCATCTTCGTCACCGGAACGCCCGAAGAATGCAAGCCGTGCCACTATGCTGCTGCGGTCCTTAGCAAGCCAGTAAACGACCGAATGCTGGTTGCCGCCTTCACGAAGATAGCTCCTTAGACGCGTACAAGGCGCGGCCTTACGTCCGCTATCTGAGTTCCAGCACGTGACCCGAACGGTCGCCCCCGTCTTCTCTCCGCCGCTCTCGCTCGTTTGAACAGTCGCTGCTATTCAGCACCTGCATGTCACAAAATCTGAAGCCGAGCTATGAGGAGTTGGAAGCCGAGCTGGCGCAGGCGAAGGAGCGCCTACGCTTGGCCGAGCTTCTTACGCAACCCTTGGGGGCAGCGAGCGACGCGCGCGCCGATCACCTGGAAGAGCGTCCCCAGCAGGCCTACCAGCGCAGTGACCAGCGGCAAAGCAGCCAGCTTGCTGAAAGAGGTGGAGCCCATCAGTCGGCCGCGGGCGTCGCCCAAGGCGAAGCACTACGTCGTGCGATTCTTGATAGCTCGACCGAATACGCGATCATCTCGCTTGATCGGGATGGCATGATCACGAGCTGGAATGAAGGCGCTGTCCAGACCATGGGCTGGACGGAAGATGAGATGCTGGGCAAACCGGCCCACGTTTTCTTCACGCCGGAGCAGATCAACGCCGGAATCCCCGAACAGGAGATGAGGGAAGCGATCGAGACCGGCCGCGGCGAGGACGAGCGATATCACCTGCGTAAGGATGGATCACGCTTCTGGGCGAATGGTTTGATGATGCCGCTGGAAGCCGATAATTTGAATATCGGCTTCGTGAAGATCCTCCGCGACCGCAGCATCCAGCATCGCGCACAGGAAGAGCTGAAGAAGGTGGCGGGCGAGCTGGCCTTTGATCGCGCTACGCTGCGCGCCGTGTTCGAGAACGCGCCGGTCGGGCTATCGCTGGCAGCCGCACCGACCGGGGAGTCCATACTCGTCAACGAGCAGATGCGGCGCCTTACCGGTCGCGACTTCTCTGCTGGCAGCATGGAACGCTACCTGGGCGCGGGTGCGATCCACGAGGACGGCACTCCCTATACGCTGGACGACTATCCGCAGGTACAGGCAATCCGGCACGGCATCGGAACGTATGCGGCGCCATTCCTGATCGAGCGGCCCGACGGTACGCGGATCAAGACCGAGGTGAGCTCCGTGCCGTTGCGTGACGCGAACGGCAGCATGACGGGTGCGGTCAGCGTCGTCGTCGATGTCCATGAGCGCGAGCAGGCGCTGGAGCAGCAGGAGATCCTGACTGGTGAGCTGGCTCACCGCATGAAGAACACCATGGCGATGGTGCAGGCGATCGTGCACCAGTCGCTACGCTCAGCCAACACGCTTGAAGAAGCACGCGAAAGCGTAACCGAGCGGTTCGAGGCGCTGGCCCGCGCTCAGGACCTGCTTACCGCCAGTAATTGGCAGGTGTCGAACCTCGATGCGGTGGTGCAGGCAGCTTTGGCACCGGTCAACGATAGCGAGCGTATCGCCATCAGCGGTGAGCCAAGCGAGGTGGGTGCCAGAGCTGCGCTGTCATTTACGCTGGTGCTGCACGAGCTCGCGACCAATGCGGTCAAATACGGAGCCCTGTCAGTTCCTGACGGGCGCGTGATGATCGACTGGCGGCGGCAGGATTGCGCCGGTGCCGAGCGCCTGATGTTTACCTGGGCAGAGCAGGGCGGCCCCCCGGTCACGATACCTACCCGCAAGGGCTTTGGCACACGGCTGATCGACAGCATGGGTCGGTCGTTCGGCGGTCGCAGCGAGTTGCATTATCCGCCAGAAGGCGTCCGCTGGCTGGTCGAGGCTGACCCTGCGCGGCTCCTGATTATCTGAGGCGCTGGAACAGCTTTGTCGCCAACCCGCTGAGTTTTCGGCGTCTCATATGTCGCGCTTTGCCGGTCCTGCCTGATCGTGGGTGATCCATGTCCACGCAATCCGTCACTCGATCTATGCGTCGCGAAGTCAATGGCTTAGCGTACGATACTAAACATCCTCTCACCGGCCCCCAAGACGATGTCGACCCGCGTGCCGATCTCTCAGTACACGCTACGATCGCGCTTTCTGATGCGACATGCTATATCGTGGTGTACATGGCGGGGTGAACATCAGATCCGCTGATCACAGAGACAATCCATGGCGAATGCCAAAGACGTAGCGGCTGTTATTCAGTCAGCGCTTGATGAGATCGGCGTAGCCGGCCAGCTTGAGATGTCGATGGACGGGCAGGAGGTCCGTAGCTCCCTTGGCTTCCCGAGTGGCGATGACCTTCATGTCGGTGTCGTCGTGGAAAACCTTCTAGAGAAACCGATCCAACCGTCGCCAGACTGACAATAATTTAAGCTGTTTGCGGTGCAGCAATGCCTGCCAATTTGGGCAGCAGGCGCCGGGAGTGCTCGCTCGACCAAGCAAGGTCACCGCCATAGCTGATGTTGTACAAAAAAAGACATCATCCTTTCCTGCTACGTCGCAATAATTTCCGAAAGGTTTGGTACCGCTTCATACTCATTGAGCTTGGCCAGTAGTTCCTGGAAAGGGTCATCGTCTGACACCGGAAACAGGCGGTGAAATCCAGTTCCGAGAACCTCTACGTCGCGCTGCGTAAGCAGCCCAACAGCTACAATTCGACCATCCGACATCGCACGTCCCCGGATCTTGCCGAAGTCTCTTAACGGGCGAGCGCCCATTAGGTGCCATGTGGCGGCTCGCAGATGCTCGCCTTCCGGTGTTGGCCTTTACGCCTGCGCGATCGAAACTATCATCGGCCGCCTAAATGAGGCCGGCCTCGAAGCCGCTATGGTGCTGGGGAGCTTCGCTTAAGCGGTTGGTGATCCAAATTGCGTGCGACATCGGCTACCTGGGCACTCTCGCATAGATAAACAGTCAGATCGGCGAGCGGCATGGGACGGCCAAAAAGGTAGCCCTGCGCTGTCGGGCACCCACAAGCGCGTAACAGGTCGCATTGCGCTTCGGTCTCAACGCCTTCCGCGATGACTTCGACCCCAAGGCTCGTTGCAAGATAGACCATCGCGTTGACGACCGCGGCATCGACACGATCCGTGCAGATGTCGCGGATGAAGCTTCGATCGATCTTCAGCCGGCTAAGCGGATAGCGCTTGAGCAGGCTGAGTGACGCAAAGCCGGTCCCGAAATCGTCAAAAGCGATCCCAACTCCCGCCTTTCGTAGCGCGCGCAGAGGCGCGAGCATGGTGTCGTCGTGCCGCAGGACGATATTCTCGGTAATCTCAAGCTCCAGCGCCTCGGGCGGCAAGCCGGTCCGCTCAAGCACCGCGGCGACGTCGATCGCCAGCCGGCCCGTGCTGAACTGAGCGCCGAACACGTTGACGCCTATTATCAGATCAGGAACCTTGCGGCGCATCTCGATAGCGTGAGCGCATGCGGTCTCCATGACCCACCGGCCAATTTCCGGCGCGAGAAGGCCGCTCTCGACCGTCGGGAGGAAATTATCAGGCGGGAGCAAACCTTGTACTGGGTGACGCCAGCGTAGCAGAGCCTCAACACCGAGAAGTGCGCCGTCAGCTATCCGAACCTGCGGCTGGTAGAATAGCTCGAACTCGTTTTCGTCGATCGCGCGGCGCAGTTCGCCTTCGAATGCCCGGCGATTGATAGCCGCGTCGCGCAGCGGCCAGATTGAAAAGTCTGGTCTCATTGCCTCGACGTTCGCCGATGTCCCGGATAATGGCACCGAAGCTTGCCTGGTCACCTTCGCGCCACATCGACAAGGAGAGTTCGATTGGAAACTCTGACCCATCCTGACGCGCGGCATCCAGTTCAACAGTCGTACCGACGAGCCGCGGCTTGCCGCCAGCCGCAACCCGCTGCAGCCCGCCACCGTGGCCACCGCGCATGCGTTCCGGCACGATGATGTCGAGGCTTTTGCCCGTCGCCTCGTCTGCGGTAAACCCGAACAGCCGCTCGCACGCAGCATTCCAGAACGTGATATCGCCGTGATGGTCGGCACAGATGATGCCGTCGGGTGATGTAGCGGCGATGTTTTCGAACCGGGTCTGGCCTATCGCCCCTGCCACCGCCAAGCGGCGCATCTCGAGTCTGTCCGTCACGATCCTGGCGAGCGCTTGAAGGTTCGTCTTGTCCTTGTCGGAAAAGCCGTTCCTCGGCCGGTTATCAATGATGCAGAGCGAGCCAATCGCGAATCCACCGGGAGAGCGCAGTGGAACGCCGGCATAGAAGCGGATATAGGGGCTGCCAGTTACGAGCGGGTTGGTGGCGAAGCGCGGATCCAGCAATGCATCAGGAATGACGAGTATGTCGGTCTGGGCGATCGCATGCGCGCAGAAAGAAACGTCCCGCGTGGTCCCGCATATATCAAGGCCGATGCGCGCCTTGAACGTCTGGGTGTCGCGTTCGACAAGCGAGACCAGTGCGATGGGGACGTCGAACAGCCGTGCTGCGAGCTTAACCATTTCGTTGAGGTCGACATCGTCGTTCTCACTGAGCAGATCATATTCCGCCAGCGCCGCTAATCGAGCGTCTTCGTTGAAGAGATGAGGAGCCGATCGCATGCTTTTCCTGACGCTAGGGTTCGTCGCTGCCGACAATAAGCCCGTACCCTCAACACCGCGTTACTGGGCATAGGTTGCGTGGAGAGCGGCTGAATTCGTTTCGGAAGAAAGCCGCTAAATTTACCGCACGTTCAATTCGCAAGCAGTCCGCGGATGCGGCTTGCCAGTGCCTCCATCGCAAACGGTTCCATCAGAATGTGCATGCCTGGGGTAAGAAGCCCGAGCCCGATGGTCCTGTCAGTCAGAGCCAGGGCAATTTGCCTGGACAGAAGGCCGCTAAAGCGGCTGCTTTCGGGCGGGTACTGTGCATGAGAGAACTGGCAGACCGAACGTTGACGAGCTTTTATGGAATGGCCAAATGGAATCGAAAGAAGAGTATCAGGGCAGGGTGGCGTCAGCGTTGCTGAAGGCGATTACCGACACGTCATTGGTCGATATTGACGGTACCACAACCGCTTACATCCGTTCGGCAGAAGTATGCGACGCGCTGATCACCGCTTTGGCGGTCATAATGGAAGGCGCTCCGCAATGCCGAACGAGAAAAGGCATGAGGGCAATGTCTGAGGCTGCCGGCCGCAATCTTCTAACGATGATGCGCGAAATGGAAAAGCTTCGTGCCGAAACTGGTGCGAGCGCATTTAACGCCAGGGTGATCTACCCAAGTTGAAATCCGTAATCCAGCATTCGGGTATGCCCGGCCTGCGCATGACGCTGTAGTACCGCAACACGATACTATCAGATCAATGCGGACTTGGAACGTTGATGCCCGCGATGCGCTCGGGATCAGCAGCCCCGCCATGCGGCAGGGCAAGCTGAAGGAGAATGAGCATGTCGACGCCTGAAGACCTGAAGGACGTGTACACGGACGAGCTAAAGGACCTGTGGTCGGCCAACGACCAGATGCAGAAGGTACTGAAAAAGATCACGTCCAAGGCTAGCGATGCGACGCTGAAGGACATGCTGAAAAATTCTCAGGACGGCATCACCAAGCATACGGAAATCCTCAAGGAACTGATCGCCGGCCAGGATGAGAAGGTCTCCAAGGAGCATTGCAAGGGCATGGAGGGTCTGGTCGCCGAGGCAACCAAGCATGTCCTCGAGGAAGGACCCGATAAGGGACCAGTACTCGATACGCTTATCATCGCCCAGTACCAGCGCATGACCCATTACGGCATCGCCGGCTTCGGTACCGCTGCTGCCTATGCTAAAGCGCTGGGACTAAAGGACGACAACAAGAAGCTGCGCGAGGCCACCAAGGAAATTTACGGTGGCGACGAGTTCATGACGAAGCTCGCTGAGACCGCGGTTAACGCGAAGGCCGACAAGGCAGCATAAGGCACGACGCGGCTCGCCTGCTCCCAGGCGAGCCGCATGTTCGTTTTCCTCAGGAGACATCGTAATGAAGAAGCGTACAGCACTTGCACTTGCTACCGGTATGTCACTGGCTTGCGCAGGCCAGGCACCTGCCAGCACGAAACCCTGCCGGGACAAGGCCGGCAAGATCATTCAGTGCCCCAAAGTCCGCAAGGCATCACCCCGGTGCAAGGACGAGCGCGGTAAATTCGCGCCCTGCGCTCCGAAGAATGCTGCGGGCGCACCCACCCATTGATACTCGTTCCGTCGTGTTTCAAACCTCATTCGACCCTGATTGCGATGCGCACGGAACGGAGTGCTTCGGCAGGCACTTAGCTGTATCGATCAGGCTATGTCGGCAGGCCATTCTGCCAACCTGATAGTGCTACCTGTTTGAGCGCTTGAAGGGACGGGCAATGATTTCCGATGCTGACGAGGTCCGCGTTCCTCTGGTCGAGGAACGGGTTCAGGTCGAAAAGGTCGAGGTCGAGACCGATCGCGTCCGTGTCCGGACCGTCGTCGACGAGCATTTTGAAACTATCGAGCAGGTCCTGCAAACCGGCCGACTTGATGTGCGCAATATCCCGCTCGATCAGGAAGTAGCGGAGGCACCCGCGCCCCGGCAGGATGGCGATACCCTGATCGTATCGATTGTGGAGGAGCGCCTCGTGAAGCGCCTGTTCCTCGTCGAAGAAGTCCACATCACGCAATCGTCGCATGCCGAGGCCGTCAGTGTCCCGGTGTCGCTGCGCCGCATGCGCGCAGTCGTCGAGCAAGACGCTGCAGACTCATTACCAACAGGAAGAGAATAATGGCAGATCCCAAGGACACCCGCGGCGCTCCGCCGCGCGAAATGCATATCGGCAAAAAGAAGGGCACCAACTGGCTGGCCTGGATTGCGCTGCTCGCCGGCATCCTTGCCTTGCTCTTCGCTCTCAGCCGCTGCGGTCGCGATGATGCATCTGCAGTCACGACGGTGGCCTCAACCAACACGACCGATGTTGTTGCTACGACACCGAACGCTGGATCGGCAACGGCTCTGGCCGGCACGTCCGGTCTGGGCGGCTACCTTGCCGGTACCGAGGCGGCGCCGCGAACCTTCCAGTTCGAGAAGCTGACCTTCGACACTGCCAAAAGCACGCTGCGCCCTGACGATGCCGAGGAAGTCGGCACGATCGCCGCGGTCCTAAAGCAGTACGGCAACACCCACGTACGCATAGCCGGCTACGCCGATGCCCGCGGGTCCGATGCCGCCAATGCAGCACTCGGCAAGGCACGGGCTGACGCTGTCAAAGCGGGCCTGGTCGCTCAGGGCATTGCCGCTGATCGCATCGAGACCGTCTCAGGCGGCGAAAGCGATCCTGTCGGCACGAACGCTACCGCTTCAGGCCAAGCCGAAAACCGTCGCACCGAGCTCGTCGTAACGTCGCGCTGATCTTTACCGAACCTACCAGGAGAGACTATCATGACCCGTACCATCACCGCTCTGTTCGATCACCGTGCCGATGCCGAAGCTGCCGAGCAGCGCCTGCAGGCTGCCAATATCGATGCCGACCATATCCGCATCCAAGACAAGTCCAGCACCGGCTACAACGAGACGGGCCATTCCACGCATGACGAGCCGGGCCTGTGGGGCTCGATCAAGAACGCGTTTCTCCCCGACGAGGATCGTCACACGTACGAGGAAGGCGTTCGCCGCGGCGGTGTGCTTCTGACCGTCGACGTCGATGAAGACCATGTCGATGACGCTGTGCGTGTTCTCGAAGAGGCAGAGACGGTCGATATCGACGATCGCTCGCAGCAGTGGCGTTCGTCCGGCTGGACAGGCTCGCCGGCAGTCGGTGCGATGAGCGCTGGGTATACCGATAAGGACCGTCCCGACACAGCCTCGGCGACCGCAACTGGCGCCGTAGGTAACCGTGACGAGGAAGTGATCCCGGTTGTTGAAGAGCAGCTGGTCGTCGGCAAGCGTGAAGTGGACCGCGGCGGTGTTCGCGTTCGCTCCTACGTTACCGAGACGCCCGTCCACGAGCAGATCCGTCTGCGCAACGAGCGCGTCAACGTCGAGCGCCGTCCGGTCGACCGCGAAGTCTCCGAGACCGATGCGTTCCGCGAGCGCACGATCGATATGACCGCGACGGGCGAGGAGGCCGTGGTCGGCAAGACCGCGCATGTGGTCGAGGAAGTGGTGGTCTCCAAGACCGCCGACGAGCGCGTCGAGCAGATCGACGATACCGTTCGTCGCACCGACGTTGAGGTCGATCGCGACGCAGGCAGCGAGGCGGCGCGGGGCTCGACGTTCGGCACTCGTACCGACCGCTAAGTATGGAAGGGGCCTCGCGCGCATCAGTACAGCACGCGAGGCCCAACCATTTGGCGTTGCCAACGACAAGGTAGGAACAATCATGCAAGATCCGACGACCAGCGGTGTGCCCGGCGGTACGACCGCATTGGCGCTATCTTCCGACGACAGACAGGACGCGAATGCATCAGCTCCTGCCAGCGTTGAGACAAGTGAGGCAGCTCCTACCGCTACCGCTTCATCGCTTGCCAATCAGGCCAAGCAGACGTTGGTGAGCAAGCTGGACGACCAGAAGGGGACGGCTGCCAATTTCGTCGAGCAGTTGGCGCAGACGGTTCAAAAGTCTGGCGAGCAGTTCGAAGGTCAACAGGACTGGATTGCCAGCGCCATCGGCCGCGGCGCAGCCGAGTTGAATACCCTGGCAGGCTCGCTGCGCGACAAGGATCTGGGCGAACTCACTCGTGAAGTTCAGTCCTTTGCCAGGCGGCAGCCAGCGCTCTTTATCGGTGCTACGCTCGTCGCCGGGTTTGCCGTTGCCCGGCTCGGCAAGATCGTAGCCAGCGACGTGTCGCGCGAAGACCTGCCGACGGTGCCGGAGGTTGGACATGACCAACACTGAACCACGCCCAGCTCCTAGCCTCGGAGATATCGCCGGGGGCCTGGCTGGCGATGTGCAGGATCTGGTACGCGGCGAGCTCGCACTCGCTCGTGCCGAGTTCGATCAAAAGTTGCATGGCCTCCTGGGTGGCGCGGTCTCACTGGTTGGCGGAGCTCTGGTTGCATTTGCTGGCCTAGTTGTACTGTTGGAAGGCGGTGCAGCAGTGCTTGCTAGGTGGATACCGGCCTGGGCTGCACTGCTCATCGTCGGACTTGTGATTGTCCTGGTCGGCGGATTGATCGCACGCGCGGGGCTGACCCGGCTGTCGCTGAAGAACCTCACCCCCGATCGCACGACTGCGAACCTCAAAAAGGACGGTCGTATCCTCAAGGAGCATCTCTAATGGCTGACGACACGAACGACACCGATCAGATCGAACAGGATCTGGCCCAGACCCGTGCACGTATGGATCGTCGCCTCGATCAGCTTGGCGACCGGCTCGCGCCCAACCAGCTGGTGAACGACGCACTTGCGCATGTAACGGGCGGCGACGGCGCCGACTTTGCCCAAACCCTGATCGCCAAGGCCAAGGCAAACCCGGTCCCTGCGGCTTTGGCCGGGATCGGCATTGCATGGCTGATGGCGTCCAGTCAGCACAAACAGGCAAAGGCCGGCAACGATCTGTCGAGCCGGTTACGTGCTGCCGAGGCAAACGTCATACAGCTTCACGACGAGCATACGGATGTGCATGCCAGCCGGCTTGACGACGCTCGCGGACAGGTCCTCGGCGTTGCACGAAGCGCCTCGGATACGAGCGCTTCCTATGCCCAGCGCATCAAGGATGCCGTGGCCTCTGCGGGCGACAGCTTAGTAGAGACATCCCACGACCTGCAAAACAGCACTAGCTCGACGGTGAACCGTGTTGCCGGCTGGATCCGCGGTAAGGGGCAGGGGGGTGGCCACGCGGGATCGCCGATCAGTAATCCTGTCGTACTCGGCACGACAGCAGCTTTGGTTGGGCTTGTCGCAGGCGCGCTGATCCCGGTCAGCGACGAGGAGGAACGAGCGCTGGACAGTTTTGCTGGCACTCTGAAAGCCAAGGGACGCGACCTTGCCCAGGATGTCGTCAATCGCGGTGCGCAGGTGGCCGGAGATACGTTGGATGCCGTCAAAGACAGCGCCCAGACCCATGGCCTGACCGCCGACAAGCCGATCGGCGACCTCCTCGGCGAACTCAAAAGCGGCGAGCTTCTGAGCCACGCCAAGCAGGCTGCGCAAGAGGTGGCCGATACGAGCAAGCAAAGCGTGCAGTCGCAAATGTCCGGGCAAGAAAAAAGCCTGCGATAAGCGTCAACGCAATACGGCATTGAAATGCGACCGCACGTCATATGACGTGTAGTCGCATTTGATCAAAGCATCAGGCAAGCTTCCCGCACTTCTCTTTGCCCGGCCCAAACAGGAGCAAGAGATGCCCGGACACGGAATAAACCTGTCGGCATCGTCGCGATACCATTTTTCTGCTAATCGTGGTGATGGTAGTCGTGGTCATATGGTTGCGCTCGTACGACAACGACCATAGCAGTGGGAGCAAGGTCAAGGGCATGGCTGACGAGGCGCTTGGTAACGTCAAGCAGGCAGCCGGCAGCCTTTTCGGGAACGAGAGCCTGAAGCGCGACGGTATCGAACAGGAGCGTCGTGGCGAAGCGAGCAGGGGAAGCTCCTATTCCCCCACGTTCTTAATCAAAGAATGCGCGCTTTCCTGCGGCACAGTCTCATTCCACCGGGAAGACCCGTCATGATCGCCGCTTCCGGGTTGCCCGACCCCTACATTCTTATACTCACCGGCTTTGGCCTGCTTACCGCATTGGTCGTCTGGCTGCCTCTGGCACTTCGTAAGCTGCCACTGTCTTTACCGATCGTGTGCATTGCGCTTGGCGCTGCGCTGTTTTCGCTTCCGCAAATCACGTTAAAGCCACTGCCGCTTCTCTACCCCGAGATTACCGAACGCTTCACCGAGTTCGTCGTCATCATTGCGTTGATGGGTGCTGGTTTAAAGATCGACCGGGTGTTCCGATGGCGGGACTGGACGGTCACCTGGCGGCTCCTTGCCATTACGATGCCACTTGGCATTCTGGCCATCGCTGCGGTCACGGCATGGGGAATGGGCCTGCCATGGGCGATCGCGCTTCTCCTTGCCGCCAGCTTGGCACCGACGGATCCCGTTCTTGCAGCCGACATCCAAGTCGGACCACCCAAGAGCGAGGATGAAGACGAGGTACGCTTCGGACTTACGTCAGAGGCTGGGTTGAACGATGGTTTTGCCTTTCCGTTCGTCCATCTCGCCATCATGCTGGCAGCCGTTGCCGGGAGCCGGCAGCCGTGGCTGAGTGAGTGGCTGACGTACCGGGTCTTATGGGAGATTGGCGCAGGCGTGGGCGCCGGCTGGCTGATCGGCCGCGCCTTCGGCTGGCTGACCTTTCACGTTCTAGCACAGACCAAGCTTGCACAGACCGGTGACGGCCTGATCGCGCTGGCGGCAACCTGCATCTCCTACGGGATTACCGAGATCATCCACTGCTATGGCTTTCTTGCTGTGTTCGTCACGGCGCTGACATTTCGGGGGACGCACCGAACTCATGATTTCCATCACGACATGCACGACGTCACTGAGCAGATCGAACGGCTGGCGATGATGGTGTTACTCCTCCTGTTTGGCGGAGCGCTGGTCAGTGGGCTGCTGGCATCGGTCTCGCGAACAGATGTGTTTATCGCACTTGTGATCCTTCTGGTCATCCGCCCGATCACTGGGCTCATCGGTCTGGCCGGCCACCGGGCGGATCGCTCGGAGAAGCTGACGCTAGCGTTCTTCGGCATCCGCGGTGTCGGGTCGATCTATTATTTGGCCTATGGCCTCAACCATATCCACGTTCAAGCAGCCGAACGGCTTTGGGGACTGGTCGGGCTAGTCGTACTGTTCTCGATCGTTCTGCACGGGCTCACCGTGACGCCAATCATGCGTCTCCTCGACCGCCAACATGGCCGCGACCCCGACAAGGATGAGCCGCCAGCTGTCGGTGCCTGACGCCTTCGCGTACAACCCGGCAGCAGTAGTTTTATAACGAGAAGGCGTTTGGGAACGTCCGAGCACCCTACTGGTTCGCTTGGTCAGCAAAGGGGATCCCGTATGGTCGACACTACCAAAAGCGAACTGAGTGGTCACGACGCTGTCAGCCCTTGGGCAATACCAGCGAAAGGCTGGAAGGACATCGCCCTGCGCGCGTGGAAGGAGGGGGGGCAGGACAATATCAGCCTAGTCGCGTCCGGCGTAGCCTTCTGCGGTGTGCTTGCCATGGTACCTATGCTCGGCGCGGTAGTGTTGAGCTACGGTCTGGTCGCTACGCCCGAGACGGTCATGAAGAACGTCCAATCGCTGACATCGGTCATGCCGACGGATGCTGCCAAGCTGATCGGCGAGCAACTGGCCAACGTTGTCACGACATCGGACGGCAAGAAGGGGTTCGGGCTGCTGCTCGCGCTTGGCATCGCGTTGTACGGCGCGATGAAAGGCGCAACCGCGCTAATTACCTCGCTGAATATCGCGTATGACGAAGAGGAAACGCGGAGCTTTGTTCGCCTGAACCTCATCGCGTTAGCCATCACCGCTGGGGCAGTTCTCATCGCCATCGTTGCTATTATCGCGATCGCGGCAATGGGCAGTCTGGATACGCTGTTCCCCGCGGCCCCTGCCATCGTTCTCACAGCAGGCAAAATCGTTTCCTACGGGATCATGGCTGGCATGGGAGCCGCAGCAGCGGCGACGCTCTACCGCTACGCGCCCAATCGCGATGAGGCGAAGTGGACGTGGCTGACGCCTGGATCGGTGCTGACGACCGTGTTGTGGCTGGTCGTTACCCTTGGCTTTGGGTTCTACGTGGCAAACTTCGGCAGCTACGACGCGACCTACGGCTCGTTGGGAGCCGCGATCGTGTTGCTGACCTGGCTCTACTTGTCCGCCTACATTCTACTGCTCGGCGCCGAGTTCAATTGCGAACTGGAGAGACAGACCACGCAAGATACGACCAGGGGGCCTACTAAATCGCTCGGCGATCGCGGAGCGTACGCAGCCAATACGGTAGCTTCCGGCCCGGAGATAGCGCCGCAGGAGGGACCAGCACCGCAGTCGTCAAGTGGAGACAAGGCGGTATCACGAGCCGCACCGTCTACGCCTTCACCTTTGCGCGAGTATGCTGCCGGCCGCATGGTCGTGCGTGCAGCACGCGTAACCGGCCTTGGCAAAACTGGCATGGTGCCGTCCGTCATCGTTACTGGCGGGCTTGTTCTCCTGCTACGCCGTGACAAGGCAATCATAGGGGCAGGGCTCCTTGCCATTGGGGGAGGGCTTAGCTGGCTTTCCGAACGACCCACGAATTCCCGTACAACCGAACTGCCCGATTGAGATGCTCCAGGTGGCAAATGCCTGCCGATCGAATGACCTAGACCAATCGGGGGGCACCGGACCTATGAGTGCCGGCATCTGTTGGTACCCGTCACAACAAGGAAGCTGCCATGAATCTCAATGACCTCCTCCCAGATGGTGGCATCGATGCACTCGCCGCCCAATTAGGCATACCGCGTGAGCAAGCTCAGCGCGGCGCAGAGGCGCTGCTACCGTCGGTTCTGGGCGGCATGGGAAATAACGCGACGCAGTTAGACGCCCATGTGAACACGCTTGGCGGCCCAGACCTTGCTTCAAACGTGTTGGGCAACGAGCCGACGCAGATCGATCGCGGTAATCAGATCCTCGGCGGTATCTTCGGGTCGAAGGACGGCAGTCGTGAGGTCGCCGACAACGCGGCGCAGAACAGCGGCCTCACGCCCGACCTTCTGAAGCAGATGCTGCCGATCCTGGTCATGCTGGTGGCGGGCCATCTGACAAGCCGCTCGGGCGGGCAGCAAGGTGGCCTTGGCGGGATCCTTGGATCTGTACTCGGCAGCCTGGGTGGCGCTGGAGTCGCAGGCGCTGCGCCCGGGGGCGGTCTTGGCGGCGGACTGGGGGGCATTCTTGGTTCGGTCTTTGGCGAGCGACGATAGAGCCGTCTGGACATAAGACCGTCCTGCTCGATCAAACCGGTGGATTTGAGGTCCACGAACATCTCGTCGCCATGTGGCTACGGCACGGCGATACCATCGACGGCATGACTGGGGATCGCATGTGATGCGGAGACGAGGAAACAAGCGAGCCGGTCCTGTGGCAATTGTCATCTTCGTGATGATCGTGGTACTCGTCGTGACGATCTGCTGGCTCGCCGCGCGTGGCTTTCAGAAAGAGCCGAACGGACCACCGCGTGGTAGTCAGACGCTGCCAGCTCAGGCAGCGCAGGGGACCCTAGATGCGACGCCTCCGAACGCTAGTCCAGATCGCTAAATTAAGGACGGTTAAGCCAGCAATCTAAGGCCGGAGGAGGCCGCATAAGGTGCGGTCCCCTCCGGATCAGGCGCGTTAGTTGCGCAAGTTATCTGGAACGATACCGCCGTTATCAGCGAGCTTCTGCATCACAGCCTTGTGAAGGGCGATGTTCTGCTCGGCCGAGCCGTCGGCTGCAACATGGACATTCAGTTCACTGGCGAGTTCCTTGCGGGCTGTCAAACTGGAATCCAGGTCCAGCAGCTTCAGAAGATCGACGATCGAGCTCTGGTAGTTGCCCCCGCCATCTTTCATCGATGCCATCTCGCTGAGGACCGCACCGACATCTACGGACTGCTGAGCCGCTGCGGGGGCGGGTTGGGCGGTAGCGGTCGGCGCGGCCTGCGGCGCCGCTTGGGGCGCAGCGGCAGGAGCCTGAGCCGGCGCAGCGGCTGGCGCGGCTTTGTGGTGGAAAACCTTGTTCATGATCGTACTGAAGATGCTCATAACCGTGTCCCGATAAGGCCGGCAGCTGTGCCGGCAGACGGCTAGAACGAACTCGCTTCAGGATCGGTCCGGAGTTCGTTGCTCGTGCGGAACGGTCATCAGGAAGCACGCGTTGAGCAGACAGCAGCAATAGGCGAGCAGATGGAGAGTATGATGAACTTCAAAACCCTGGCACTCGTATCGGTAGCGGCCCTGTCATTGGCCGCGTGCGGCAAGAAGGCCGACGATACGACTGCCGTTGATAACGGCGCTTATGCCAACACCACTGCTATGGACGTGAACGCGGCCGGTGCCAACGACGCCATGGCAGCCCCCGCCTCAGGTGGACAGGCCTTCGTCAACATGGCGGCTGCAAGCGATGCGTTCGAGATCGAGACCTCGAAGCTGGCCGTAACTAACGGCGCATCTGCTGCGGTGAAGAAGTTCGCTGGCCAGATGATCACCGCACATGAGGGGTCGACTGCAAAGCTGAAGGCACTGACGGCAACGCTGTCGCCAGCGCTGACGCCCAACCCGGCGCTGAGTGCTGAGCAGCAGCAGAAGCTTGCCGATCTGAAGACCAAGCAAGGCACTGATTTCGACACCGCTTACGCGGCTGCCCAGGTCGCCGGGCATCAGCAGACGCTCGATACGCTCAAGGGATATGCTGCAACCGGCGACGTGCCCCAGCTGAAGACGTTCGCGTCGGGTCTGGCACCCACGGTCGCAGCGCATCTCAACATGGCGAAAGCGCTCAAGTCCTGAGGTAGCGTCCCAGACGATGAAGTATGAAGCCGAGAGTGACGCCAAGTGTGCCTCTCGGCTTTGCCCGTCCTGACGTCAGGACGGATACAACGAAAAATGCTTCGTGCCGGGTCTCGACGTGACCGATACGCGAGCCCCGGCAGGAAGGTTTCCGCATGAGCAGCCCCGACAATATCGCCGGCTACAAGGATGTCGTGACCGGTAGCCGCGAAGCGCCCGCGGACAATCCAGGTGCGGCTCAGATCCGCTCGGCCTCGGCGCCGGAACTCAAGACGCTGGCCGGCGTGGCCGTTGGCACGCTCGTCATCGCCGCCCTGTATTTCGGTCAGGAGGTGCTCATCCCGATCACCCTGGCGGTGATGCTCTCCTTCGTTCTCTCACCGGTTGTCAACCTGCTGCAGCGTCTGCGTCTTTGGCGTGCACCTGCCGTGATCTTGACCGTCATCGCGGCTCTGGGTGTCTTGGGCCTGTTCGGCGCGCTCATCGGTAGTCAGGCGGCATCACTGACTGTGAACGCACCGCAATATGCCCGCACCATCGAAGCCAAGGTCCAAGGGGTTCAGGGGTTTGCGGTCGCACGCCTAGCCTCGATCACCAAGGAACTGGGGGGCTCGCGACCAACTACCCGGCCTCGTGCCGCGCCGGCAACGCTGGCAACACCGCCGGCTGTGACAGCGTCCGACCAGCGCCGCCCTATTCCAGTGGAAGTCGTTCAAGGCAGCACGTCGCCGTTTGCGATAGCGCGTACGGTTCTCGAACCCATCCTGGGCCCGCTGGAAACAACGGTCATCGTTCTTATCGTGGCAATCTTCGTGCTGATGCAGAAGGAGGATCTGCGCGATCGCTTTATCCGAGTGTTCGGATCGAGCGACCTGCACCGCACGACGCGTGCTATCGATGACGCGGGTCAGCGCCTCAGCAAATATTTCCTTTCCCAGCTGGCTGTGAACACGTGCTTCGGCGTCGTTATAGGCCTTGGTCTATGGCTGATCGGCATACCATCGCCGGCCATGTGGGGCGTGATGGCGGGTCTGCTGCGCTTCGTACCCTATATCGGGCCGTTCCTGGCAGCAGTGGCTCCTGCGGCGCTCGGTGCGGCCGTGGATCCAGGCTGGGGCATGGCGCTGGAAGTCGTAGCTCTCTTCGTGATCATCGAGCCGCTCACAGGTTATGTGGTCGAACCACTGCTCTACGGCCACTCGACAGGCCTTTCGCCTGTATCCGTGATTGTATCAGCGATCTTCTGGACGTGGCTTTGGGGTCCGATCGGGCTGATCATGTCCACCCCGCTGACACTATGTCTGGTGGTCATGGGGCGTCACGTTAAGAGCCTGGAGTTCTTCGACGTACTGTTGGGCGACAGACCGGCGCTGACGCCTATCGAAAGCTTCTACCAGCGCATTCTGGCTCGGAACCCGGACGAGGCTTTGGCACAGGCTGAGATGCTTCTCGCCGACCGGTCTCTCACCGAATACTATGATGGGGTCGTGCTCGAAGGACTGAAGCTGGCAGTCGAAGACGAGGCGCGCGGGACAATCGACCGCGCTGGTGCGGCGCAGATGACCAAATCGATGATGTCCGTGATCGAGGACTTACAGCCAACGTCAGGGGCAGCACCGTCTGACACCATGGCAAAGGCTCAAACGGTCGCGTGCGTTGCGGGGCACGGTCCATTCGATGACGCGGTAACTGCTATGCTCACGCAGTTGCTGGGTCAGCAAGGGGTGCAGGCGAAGCGTATCCCCAATACCGCAGTGTCCCGAGATGCGGTGCAGACGTTGGATCTAAACGGGATCGATGTGATTGCCATTTCTTATCTGGAGGTGACTGGTTCGCCAGCCCAGCTGCGTTACCTAGTCCGACGCTTGCGTGCCCGAGCGCCGAACGCTCGCATTGTCGTCGGCCTATGGCCGCAGGGGGAGGCTTCCCTCAGCGATGCTGGGATCCAACAGGCCTTGGGTGCGGACAGGTACGTGAGTTCGCTACACGACGCGGTGCAGGACATTGTCACTTAGGAGACGTAAGCGAAACTGCAGTACCTGAACCCAAATCAATGCGTGATATCGAAATTGGGAACTGCCCTTAGCGTTTGTAATATTTCATCTTGTGTATTGTCTTAAGAATACACCTGCCCGGCCTTCCCGACGATTTTCACGCTGAATTGTTGAAGCCGGTGCTCGAACGACTTGCCGCCTGGCGCTCGGATGCAATCGCTACGGAGCGCCTGTCTAGGCTGCAATGTGACATAGTGCGTCACCGTCCTGCTTCGCCTTCATGCAGGCCAGCTCGTGGATCAATATTCTAAGCGGAAAGAGGCGGGCGTGCCGATCGACTCAGCAAGTGACCTGTCGAGCATTGCCACCTCCCCTCGCTAACGGACTAATGTCGCGAAAGTTCTAAGTTTCGCGACAGCAAGAACGTGCGTTCGTTCGCCTCGTACCATCGTGTTGCATAAGTCGGTTGCTAAAGCCTGCGGTTTCGATGCATAATCGCGACATGCTGATTGGCTATGCCCGCGTTTCGACCGACGACCAGGATCTGCGGCTGCAACGCGCCGCTCTGAAGGACGCCGGCTGTTGCCGTATCTTCGAGGAAAAGGTGTCCGGTGCGAAGCGCGACCGGCCCGAGCTGGCCAAGATGATCGAGCAGCTGCGTGACGATGACACGGTGGCGGTGACACGGCTCGATCGGCTCGCGCGATCAACCAGAGACCTTCTCGACATAGCCGAGAAGCTGAAGGAAGCGGGGGCAGGTCTGCGATCGCTGGCAGAGCCGTGGGCGGACACGACTTCACCTGCCGGCCGCATGGTGCTGACGGTGTTCGCCGGCATTGCCGAGTTCGAGCGCGAACTGATCCACCAGCGCACGAGCAGCGGGCGGGTAGCAGCGAAGGCAAGGGGGGTCCGCTTCGGCCGACCACCCAAGCTGACCGCCGATCAGATCGCGCTCGGCAAGCGCTTGGTAGGGGAGGGCACATCCGTCCGCGAAACGGCCAAACTGCTCAAATGCCACCACGCCACTCTCTACCGTACACTGTCCGGCTCTCCATAGATGTGGGCCATCCAACATTGTTGCATGAACCGGAAGCACTACATGTCCGGACACAAATCAAGGCAAGGAAGGGCTTTATGGGCGACCGCATCGAGCTGAGTCAGAACGACGATCACGTTGGCGGCCGGTTCAAATGGGAACGTGAACCTTCCTGCTGTTCGCAGCTCAAGGCTGCTGTCGATGAGGACAAGTTCATCTTCGTTAGCAATTTCGTCGATGGGGAGAACGGCCCGAACAGCTTTTACATGATGCCTGTCGATGCGGATGGATACCTCGCACGAAGCAAGGGCGTC
This sequence comes from Sphingomonas naphthae, assembly GCF_028607085.1. Classification (NCBI taxonomy): domain Bacteria; kingdom Pseudomonadati; phylum Pseudomonadota; class Alphaproteobacteria; order Sphingomonadales; family Sphingomonadaceae; genus Sphingomonas; species Sphingomonas naphthae. The sequence goes on from NZ_CP117414.1 coordinate 36,119, forward strand.
CAGATTTCGCATTGCCCGTGGTGTGGAACTGCGATCGATGCACGAAAGCACTATCCCGCAAAAACAAAACGCCGCTAGGTCAATCGTCGCTGTCTGCGCCGTCTTTCCGTTCGACTGACGCTGCACCGCCCAAGGCGTTATACCGCCGATCGGCGAGCCATTGCAGGCGTTTTGCCTGGATCAGCATGACCCGCCGCAATCCGCCTTGGACCTTTCGCTCGGCGATGACCTGAGCGAGCCGGGCGATAATAAGTGCACGGCGAGCGATCCTGAAGTCCGGATGTGATCGGATCGCATGCACCTCGTCGGATACGATGCAGTCCCTGAACGACAACGGAAAGTCCATCTCGATCTTGGCGGGCGGTGGGTCCTTCTCGTTCAAAACCGCTCGGAAGTGGCTTCTCTCGATCGCCCGATCATACACTTTCCGCTCCAGCGCATTGAGCTGATCGACCGCCGCCTCCCATGTCGGCCAACGCGGATCGGTACGGCTGCGTGGCTTCGAAACGTCCTGCAACGCCGGCAACGGCCAGACCTCGATCTCGTACACCTCAAAGGGGTCGAGAACGGACATGGCGACGGCATCGGTGCGCTGATTGGTCAGGTGACGCCGAATGCGAGTGCGAAGCTGCTCGTTGGTCTGCCCGACATAGATCGGTTCGCCATCGTAATCGAAGAAAGCATAGACGCCCCACTTGAAGTTGCCCACCTTCGACGCGACGGCCGCTCCTTCGGCGGTGAACGCGTTATCGAGATAACGCGCCAGATTCTTTCGCAAATCCTCCGTTTCAAAGGGAGGAAAATTGATCTCATCTGGATTCCGACCGTCCATGCGTACCCCACGTTTCGCTGACACATAGCCGGGCGGGAAGACGGGCGCGAGTGCGTTCGATCTTGCAAAACCACAGAACAGATATAGAACATACTGGACAACGTGATAATGTGGCGCCACAGTGGCGCCATGACTACCCCCTTCAAACCCACCACGGTGCGCGACCTCGACCGCATCAACCTGCGTCTTTCGGCCGAAACATTCGCCCAGATCGATGTGGCGCGCGCCGATCGCCTCGGCAACATCTCGCGCAACACCTGGATCACCGAGGCTGTCGCGGAGAAGCTGGCGCGCGAGACAAGCGCCAACGATCGCCGCGAGGAAGGGCGGGTCGCCAATGGCTGAGTTCTACGAGTTCTTCGCCGGCGGGGGCATGGCGCGCGCCGGCCTAGGCGCAGGCTGGACATGCCTGTTCGCCAACGACTTCGATCATAAGAAGGGACTTACCTACCAAGCCAACTGGGGCACTGGTGGCGAGCTGACGGTCGGCGACGTGAAACAAGTCACCGCTGCCAGCCTGCCCGGCGTTGCTGATCTCGTATGGGGTTCATTCCCGTGCCAGGACCTGTCGCTGGCGGGGGGCGGAGCGGGCCTGCGCGGCGAGCGATCCGGCACCTTCTACCCGTTCTGGAACGTGATCCGCGCCCTCGTCGCGGACGATCGGGCACCCCGACTGATCGCGCTCGAAAACGTGTGCGGCACGCTGACTTCGCACGGTGGCAAGGATTTCGAGGCGATCTGCCAGACCTTCGCTGATGCGGGCTATCGCTGCGGCGCCCTCGTCATCAACGCCGCCCTGTTCCTCCCGCAATCCCGGCCACGGCTGTTCGTGGTCGGGGTTCATGCCGATGTGAACGTGGACCCGGCGCTGCTTGCGCCGGGTCCAATCGAACCCTTCCACACGCGCGGTCTGCAAAGCGCGGTCGAGCGGCTGCCCGCCGCGCTGCGAGAAACCATGCTGTGGTGGAACATGCCGACACCCAACCGGCGCAACTCGACATTCGCGAGCATGATCGAGGAGAATCCGACGAGCGTGTCCTGGCATACGCCCGCGGAAACCCAGCAGCTCCTCGCCATGATGTCGCCGATCAACCTCGCCAAGGTGAACGCGGCCAAGCGGGCAGGGCATCGCATGGTCGGCGGTGTCTACAAGCGTACCCGTCTCAACGAAAAGGGCGTGAAGGTGCAGCGCGCCGAAATCCGGTTCGATGATATGTCCGGTTGCCTGCGGACGCCGGCCGGCGGGTCGAGCCGTCAGGTGATCGTCGTCATCGATGGCGCGAAGGTGGGATCGCGACTGATCTCCGCACGCGAGACGGCGCGCCTGATGGGCTTGGGCGACGATTACAAGCTGCCGCGCAACTACAATGAAGCTTACCACCTCACCGGCGATGGCGTGGCCGTACCGGTCGTCCGGCATCTGGCACATCATATTCTGGAGCCTTTGCTGGGCATGGCGGAGGCTGCCGAACGGGCTGCTGCATGAGCGTCATACCGTGCGAGCAAAATAGCGATCTGCGCGCGCAAATCGAGCGGTTCGCCGAAGTCCTGAAAACCGAGGCGCACCGGCTCGGCGATCATGGCCTAGACGAGCGCGACTTCTATAATTCCGGCCTGTTTCGCGGCGCCGTCGAGCGGGTGAGAGGACAATTCTCCGCCACGATGCGCGCCAAGCGTGAGTTCGTTCAACATGTCCTCAACCATATGGAGGACGAAGGCTTCATCGCTGGATGGGATCTCACCGAGGATGCCAGCCGCAACGACTATCTGGTGCGCCTTCCCTCCGGCCGCACGTCCGTCATCGACCTGAAAGGTTGCCTGGACGGCAACAACACCAATATCTTCGAGCGGCCAGCCAAGGGTCATGCCCAGGTGGTGGTGTAGCTCAGCGGTAGTGAAGCTGACCGGCCGCGCGCTATCATCCAGCGCCGTAGCGGCCGGTCAGGTTCACGGGTGGCCATCGAAGATCTTCGGATAGGATTGGGTTGCGAGACTCAACCAACGGAGACCTTCGATGACCGACGATACAATGAACCTGCAGGCGCTTGTGGGAAAGAGCGCGGATGCGGAATTTCTACGTGAGATGATTGGCTTTGCCGCGCAGCGGCTGATGGATCTGGAGGTCGGCAGTCTGACTGGCGCTGGATATGGCGAGAAGAGCGGCGAGCGCCTGGCGCAACGTAACGGTTACCGCGAGCGGGACTGGGAAACGCGGGCTGGCACCGTTGAGCTGCGGATCCCCAAGCTGAGAACCGGCAGCTACTTTCCCGCCTTCCTGGAGCCTCGGCGCCTTTCGGAGAAGGCGCTGACCGCGGTTGTCCAGGAGGCATACATCCAGGGGATCTCGACCCGGTCGGTCGACGACCTGGTGAAAGCGATGGGAATGTCGGGCATCTCGAAAAGCCAGGTGAGCCGGCTGTGCGAGGAGATCGACGTCCGCGTGAAGGCGTTCCTCGAGCGGCCTATCGAAGGCGACTGGCCCTATGTCTGGGTCGACGCCACCTATCTGAAGGTCCGCCAAGCCGGTCGGATCGTCTCGGTCGCGGTCACCATCGCGGTCGGCGTGAACGGCGACGGCAGGCGCGAGGTGCTCGGTATGGCGATCGGCGCGTCGGAAGCCGAAACGTTTTGGACGGACTTCCTGCGCAGCCTCGCACGACGGGGCTTACGCGGCGTGAAACTCGTCATCTCGGATGCGCATGAGGGTATCAAAGCAGCCGTATCGCGGGTGTTCAACGCAACGTGGCAACGGTGCCGCGTCCACTTCGCGCGCAACGCCACTGCCCACGCCGGAAAGAGCGGGCGCCGCGTCGTCTCCGCCTTCATCGCCACAGCCTATGCTCAGGAGACCCCCGAGGCCGCCAAGGGTCAGTGGCGTAAGGTTGCCGACCAGCTCAGACCCAGCGTGCCCAAACTCGCCAAGCTGATGGACACTGCCGAGGAGGACGTGCTCGCCTACATGTCGTTCCCGCCGCAGCATCGCACCAAGCTACATTCGACCAATCCGCTCGAACGCCTCAACGGCGAGATCAAGCGGCGCACCGACGTCGTCGGCATCTTCCCCAACGAGGATGCCATCACACGCCTCGTTGGCGCCTTGCTGCTTGAGCAGAACGACGAGTGGGCAGTCCAGCGGGGACGCTACATGACGCTGGAAAGCGTGACGCAATTGAGCGATGATACCACGGTCACGTTGTCGTCCATGGCGGCGTGATAGACCCGGTCCTGCCCGGAGATCAAAGCGGCTACGCCGCTGAAGCTACACCACACGGTGGGACACGATCCAGCCAAGGCGGACGAGTTCGTGATCTGGAGCATCTGCACCAATCTCGGCGCCGATCCCCGCCGCAACGCCTGGTCGGGGATTCACACGCGGTTGAGCGCAGAGATGATCTCCCGCAACCAGCGCGTCGATGGCCTGATCGTGTGGGACATGGTGTGCGGCACGATCGGCCGGCCATGCCCCAAGGTCGCCGATGATGACGGATCGCGGCTTACCGACATTGGACCGTTCCGCGTTCCGCCCGCCTGCATTTACCTCTTTCCCGGCACCGTGCCGTCCGGCGCCACCCCCGCCGCGCCGGCGCAACCGATCGAAGCCGTCGAGCTGCTGTCCGCCTTCCACCGCTGCTTCAAGGGCCGCGATACAGAATTGAACCAAGTGGATTTCGAGCTGTTGCAAAGTGGCTCTGACCTCATGCGGCGTACCACGATCCGCCGCGCTGGCGTTATCCAGAAGGTGTCGGACATGGTGCCGATCCGGCGAGTTTAAGGATCAAGGAAGCCGGTCAATCGGCGGGACAGCTGCTCGCTGTTGCGCATTTCGCATTCCCATAGCACCAGGACGCGCCAACCTTCGCTCTCAAGCCGCTGCCGAGCTTCCCTGTCCCGTTCGACGTTTCTGGCTAGCTTAGGATGCCAGTACGCTGCGTTGTTGGAGGGGCGCCGCGCCCCCCGCGAGCAGTCGTGCTGATGCCAGAAGCACCCGTGCACGAATATGACCGCCCTGCGCCCTGGGAACACCAAATCGGGGCTGCCGGGCAGATCGCGGCGGTGAAGGCGGAAGCGGTAGCCGAGCCGATGCGCCAACCGGCGCACCACCATCTCCGGCCGCGTGTTCTTCCCACGCACGCGGCGCATGCGTTCTGATCGCGCTGCGGGATCAAGCGTATCCATCTCTGGTCATCATATCACGCTGCCCGGCGTAAGTGACGCCCGAGAGAAAGGTAGACCTTTCTTCCGTAGCTCAGCAAAGACCACCGACTGCTATTCGGTACGACAGTCCTAGGCGGCAACGCTCCACGCTCTGAAGCTACTGTCTGCGCCCTTGACCCTTATATCATCGCGCCTGCGCGTAGCGACGCCGATCGACGCCATGTCGACCGTATCATAAAGATTGAGATACTCCTGGCTGGTATAGGCCCGATCCGCGGCGGTGACGGGAAAGATGAAGACACGCCGGGACGGATGGGTGAAGGCATCGAAATAGCCCAATTCCCACGGACACCACTTGGACTTGGTGGCGTTCGCCGAATGCAGATAGAGCAGCGTCCGGCACTGCCGCATCCGCGCCCTGATTTTCTCGGCGGTCGCTCGCGTTACCGCGCTACGGTCAAGCAGCGGATCGTCGATCCAGTCGACATAGACGGTCAACCCCTTTTCCTCGAGCAGCTGTTTGGCGCCGAGAACGAGTTCCTGATCCACGAACGAGTGCGACAGGAACACGTCGAAAGAGGATCGCGATGTGTCGCGCGCTTCGCGTAGCAAAGTACCGGCGGCCTTGAACGTAGCCGCCTTGGCACGACTAGCGGCCGCACGGACTTCGGATTCAGTGACATAGGACATTGTCGATCTCGCCTTTATCGTCCGGCACGCCGGGCAGCAGCTTCAACCCAGGACGAAAAGTTGTTCCTGCCGTCACCCTGCAGCCAGGAATAGGTGGGGTAGGTAACCCTTGTGCCGAACCGGTCGGTGAGCGCCAGCTTCGCGATCGGATCAGGACCGGCCGGATCGACTGCGCCACTACTATCCTTTATCCCGGCAAGGTGCACACCAAGGATACCGCGTCCTTCGCGATGGGCCTTGCGGATCTCGTACTCCACCCACGGCCGCATATGCGTGTCGCGGCCGATCAGCACTGCCACCACGCTGCTGCCGTTCATCTGTGTGTCGATCCAGTTCTGGATCGCCTGCGAGCCCTTGCGCATGATTTCTTCCCAAGACGCATGGTCGACAATCGTGTTCGAGTCACGGCTTCCAGGCAGCATCCAGGCATTGCGTACCTGCGACACACGCCATGCATCCCGCGCGAAGTGAAAGCTGAAGAATACCCGTCTCGCCAATGCCGTTCTCCCAGATGTCCATCGCAGAAGGAATTTCAGCGTGCGACCCGCCTGATGATCTTCAAAACCTCGTCGGCGAGCTGATCCGGTGTCGCGGATGCGTCCGACAATATGCGCAACTCATCGTCAGTAGGGCGGCGGGCGTCACCGCCTGTCGACGGGGCGGCTGACGCCAGCAACTCGCCTGCGATAACCGAAGCGGCCCCGCCGGTGGCCCCTACAGGTAGCAAAAACGCGCCCCTGCTGTCAGCAAGGGCTCGCTCCTCCAACGCGCCGGCGGCGGTCACCAATTCACCAGCCTCAATCTTCGCACCGCCAACGAAGACCACGATACCCGCCAGCCGTGCCAGTTCACCGCGCAACTCTGCCCAATGCTGACGATCGGGTTCAGCGTCGCCGACCGGTTGCGGGAAGGGACGAACAACCAGCCGCCGATCAAAATCCCACTCGCCGCGTGCCTGCATCGTTTCGAGGAACCCGGACAGCGAGGCCGATCCGACCAACAGCCCTGCCCCGGACAGCATGAAAAAATCCGTTGCTCCGATCCGACGTCCGATCGCCCGCGCCACGTCATGGACAAAACCAGTGCTGGCGTCGGCCGCATCGAGCGGCCAGCTGCCTGACACCCATATCCGACGGCGTGCCACACGCCGTTCGAGTTCATCCATCAACTCGTCGATTTCTTTAAAGGCATCGATCTCAACGACGACAAGGCCATAGCGACGCAAGTCGCGCACCCAATAGTCATGCCGCTTCGACCGGGCGGCATGCGCATCATCAGAGCCGAAGTCCGCACGCTGTGGCCGGCGCGCGATCATGAAGTGCCGGGGCGGCGTGGTCGGGAAATGCTCGCGCAACAAGGCAAGGACGTGGCGGACGTTGGGATCGGTCAGGCTCATGCCCAAGAACAGGAACGTCATGCCTGTCAAATGCGCGTGCAGCAGACCCAGAAAGGCACCGCGCCGCTGCCGATACAGCTCGTAGTCCTCGGTGGAAATTACCAGGTCGTCGACCGCATCGATGGTGCCGTGCATCTTGTAGATGCGCACCGCTCCTGCCCGGCGCTTGCGTAGCGCCAGCTGATCCTGGTTGGCCCGGACATCAACCGGGCGACCAAGCGCGCCGAACGCACGTTCGATCAGCCGGTCATAATTGGTCGTCCACACCTCGCGGATCGGCAACCTCGCCAGCGACAGCAACGCCGAAGGGATGGCATGATCCGGCTCGATCTGCTCGCGTATGGCGTTCAGTACCGTCGTGCGGTTCGAATGATCCGCACCGATCGCCCATTGGGCAACTGCCGTAAGATCGTCGACATCCTCAATTTCGAGACCCAGGTCGCCGGCAATCTCGCGCAGCAACCCCTTCCACGAGGGATACCCGGCGGCCATGGACGTACCGGCGCCTACAAGAACCGACGCGCCATCCTCGGCAAGCGCTAAGGTGTACTCTCTCAGAAATATCTCGCGGTCGCTCAAACGGCACCCGAAAAGATGATTGGCATCATTCGTTCATCTTACGTTCTTCCAGGCGGGGTTTCAAGCCGGGCGATCCGGTATCGACCATGACCAACCCGCGTCGCGCAGCGCATCACCGATCCAGTCGGCGACCTCTCCCGCCTCACCGCTGGCATACCATTCGAGATAGCCTCCATCCTCGCGCACCCACGCGATGACCTCGCCCGCGCACCGATGCGAGTAACATACCGTCTCGGCTTGTCCATTGCGCCATTCGACACCGGCCAGCGCACACCAGAGGTCGACACCGAAGGCACCGTCAGCCCGGACCTGTTCGCCGAACAGCCGGTCGATGGTAGCCTCGAACTGCTTGGCGGGCCGGTGAACGAGGGTACTGGCGACGCCGGCGAAATCTCTTCGAGTGAAGAACATGGTCGCCGCCTCCACTGCGCTACATCTCCATGCCGAAATCCCGGTCACGCGCCCGCCCCCCGGATCCCGGCTCGTCGATCCGAAGCTGGCGCTCGGGCATGGCGCGGTCAAGCGCACGCTCCAGTGCCGGCTCGCGCAACATGCGGGTCTCCAGCCGTTCCTGCCGCCGCTCGACCATCGCTTCGTTGCGGTTGGTCGTCGCCGCCATGCTGTCAGCCGTCACCGCTTTCCAGTCCGCGACGAACCGCTCGGCATAAGCGCCGCGATCGGTGCGTATCTGCCCTTCCTGCAGCCATGCCTGGGTCAGCCGACCGAGATCGTTGCGCCCGGCATCCGGTGCCCCGAGTCCGCGGTCGAGCACGATGCGCAGATCCTCTGCGCCGTTATCCCGCATCCAGTCGAGTGCCGACGCGGCTGCGCCGAACTCGCGGTCCTGCGCCGTCGACGTGGGTTGATTGTCGATCGCCTGCTGCTCGACGGCAAGGAACAGCCGCGCATAGCGTTCGACCGCGGTATCGATCGCTGGCGACGTCGCCGGCATCTGGATCGCCGTACCCGTTCCCGCCTGCCCGATCGTTTCCAGCGCCGAGGTCTTGTCGCCGGCATTGCGCGAAACGCCGCGCTCGACTGCACGACCGTCGTCGACGAACAATGCGACCTTGTCGGCGATGCGGGTCAGGGCGACGAGAAACGATCGTTCACTGAGCAGGCGGCGCTCACCCGACCGCAGCGCCAGCATGCCATGGTCGGTGGTGACCCCTTGCGCGACATGGACGTTGATCGCGTACGCCAGGTCGAGCCGCTCAGCCATGCGATCACCCGCTTTCAGCTCGTGCACGGTGCCGTCGACCAGCGAAGAGACGACAAGCCTGCCAGCGCCCACCTCCTCGACACGGCCGATGTCGGCGTTGCTGAGCTTGCGGTCGTGATCATTGTCGGTCCAGCGGATGCGGTCACCAGCGTGCAACTTGATCTGCTTAGGCTGATAGATAGAGACGGCATCGTATTTGAGGTTCTTCGCCAACTGGTCGGGCTGCAGGTGCTTCTCTCCGCCCCCTCGCATTTCAAGCCGCACCCGGCCGCGCTCGACCGCCGTCACGATACCCCGATCCCCGCGCACGAAGCCTTGCGAAGGCAGATCAGTACGGATCTCGACTACCCGGCCCGGCTGATAGCCCTTTAGAAGCCGGGCGCCTTCCCGGGTGGCATTGACCCGGTCGAGCACCTCGATGCGGGTGCCGACGCTCGCGATCTCGCCGGCTGCCTTCAATTCGGCCTGCACCGCCTGGTTGGCCTCGCTGCGCATCGCCCGACCGGCGGTGAGGAGCAGCGTATTGTCGCGCGTCTCTTTCGGCAGTGCCGCCCACCGGGCAGCGACAGCCTTTGCGACATCGCCTGCCACTACCTCGGTCGTATCGGGCTTCAGCAGGTCGAAGACCGTGGACAGATCCCTGCTGTCGAGCGCGGCGACGATCCCTTTCATCTGGTCGGAGCGCGATCGCAGGTTCTCGGTGATGTGCGCGGTCGCATATCCCGCGCGCTGGCTGTCCTCGAACGGCTTGCCGGCAGCGATTGCGCCCAACTGGCGGCTGTCACCGATCTGCACCAGACGGGCGGCCCCTATCATATCGGCGAGACGGACGATGCGCTCCATGTCCCAGGTACCCACCTGACTGGCTTCCTCGATCATGATGACCGCGCCTTTCAACTCGGTGGTGACGCGGGCAAGCTGGGCAGCGCTCGCGGCACCGTCGATCACGCGGGCATGACGCGCCAGGAACCGCGCGATCGTGCTCGTCTCCGCGCCCGTATCACGCCCCAGCGCGGTCGCGGTACGACTGGCGATGGCAAGCCCGATGACATGATGTCCTTGCGCCTTTGCAATCGCGGTGACCGGCGCCAGGGCTGCTGATTTGCCACGTCCGGGGCCGCCCTGGATGTTCACCACCCGGTCGGTCGATGACAGGATCAGCACCGCTGCCGCCTGCTGGCCGGGATTGAGCGGGCGCAGGCCCAGCTCGCGCGCCGCCTCCTGCGCGGCGGATACGGCATCGCCCGGCGACACGATCGATACCGCCTGCCCCCTGCCGGCTTCAATACCGGCCAGATAGGCCCGCTCGAGGCGCACCGCGCTCTCGGTGGTCACCATGCGGTCGCCGTCACCCAGCAGGAGGCCCTTACCTTCCAAGAGGCCTATGCGTGCCTCGACGTCACCGACCATGACCGGCCCACCGCGCTCGAGAGCGCCACGGATCAGGTCGAGCCGGTCGAACGCGGCTTCACTCTCCCCCATATCCCGGGCAGCCGAGGCCACCGCCTGCGCTGCGGCATAGCGAACCGGGTCCAGACGCCCGAGCCGTTCGGGCACGAGCGGATCACCGTCACGTGGAGAAAGCCCCATGCGGGCCGCGACGGCGAGCCCCCGCTCTCCGACGCCACGTATGCCGCGCATCGTCCGCGTCCACATCGTCTCCGCCCGCTCCGACCGGGCGAGTGCCTCCCCCACTAGCTGCCTTGCGTCGAAGCCATTCTCCGCCGCCAACGCCCGCCACCCTTCCGCGCGGAGTGCCGGCGCTACCTCGGGGGTTTTGGCGTTCCGGGTCGCGAGCGTCGCCAGCTCCCGCTCGCGCGCGGTTCCCTCGCGTCCATGCGCTTCAAGATGCGCACCTATCTCACCGGAGCGCGTCGAGAATGCCTCGACGACGCCGCGCGGCACACCCGCGATGTCGAAGGCACCATCGATCGGGTTCTGCGCCGGTGTCGTCACATAGCCCAGCGCCTCGACACGGGCGCGCAAGGTGGAAGCGAAGACCGCGCCCATGACGTGCTGACGCTGGTACAATGCGTCGGAATGCAGTGCCTTCCAGCTGCCGTCCGCCATCCGGGTGGCGTTGGCGAGCACGTTATGGACATGCAGCTGCGGCTCGCCGTTACGGTTCACATCATGAAGGAATGTCGCGGCCAGCACGTTGCCGGTGCGCACCGCCCGCTGCCCCTCGGCGGTCGAGACCCTCGCCTCGACGATGTTGCGCTCGATCCAGCCGAGCGTCGCCGTCGCCGCCTCGCGTACCGCCGCGATCAGCCGCGCATCGCCACCGACCAGTGCCAGGACCGATACCGATTTGGGCACCGACATGGTCAGGTCCCACCCGGGGCGATGCTCACCCCGCCTCGCATCAATCACGCTACCATCGGGCAGGCGGCCTTCGAGTATGGCCTCGAAGCGGGCGGCGTCGACTGCACCTTCGAGGCCGAGCGCGGTTGCCCCTTCCCCCGCCCAGGCGCTCGCCTCTTCGGCCTGGTCGACGGTGTAGTAATTGTCTTTGGCATAATAGCTCGCGGCATTGCCGGCGGAGGAGATCGCGTTCACCGAGATCATGAGCGTTTCGCCTTGGCCGATGACGCGCTTGCCTTGGTTCGGGACGACGTGCCCGATGCCGCTGCTGGCGCAGCCGCTGCATCGATGCGATGGTCGGCCGGCACCTGACAGCCATCGACCTCGAACCGATAGCGGATCAATCGGCAGAACTCGGCATCTCCCGCCGCCAGCTTGTGCGCAAGCGGTATGCCGATGCCCGGTAACGTCATGCCGAACGCTGAGATCACGAACATGCCGATCGCGACCATGAAGAGGCTCCACTGGCAGACGAACAGCGTTGACCACACACCGCCGTCAGCGAGTATGATACCGAATGCCTTGCGCGGATCTTTTCTGATTACCCTGATCGCCCGGGTGTTCGCCTGCACCGCCTCGACGAGCTCTGCCTGTTTTGTATCGATGGCATCGAGACGCGGCTGGTCCGTGATCGCCGCCTTCATCGCCGTCATCTCTGCTTTGATCGGCTCCAGGCTGCGCGAGATGCGTTCAGGAAAGCCGGTGAGGAACTCGACCCGCGCGGAATGCATCGCGAGCCGGTCCTTGCGCTCCAGTGAGAGCAGTTCCGCCTCATGGGCGGCCCATTTGTTGGCGAAGCGCTCGACCTCCATGATCGCGTTGTTGAGCATGGCATCCATGGCGACGATATTGCCGGGTCCGGGCAGCGTACGCTGAGCCGTGGGCTCACCGCCGGCTTTGCGATCGAGGCCTTCCATAACGAGATCGCGTGCGAACATGGCGCGCTCAAGCCCGGCCTCGCCGGCGCATTTCAGCAACCGGGCATGCTCTTCGGGCGTCAATCGTATGTTGACCTGGATCTTTGTCGACATGCCCGTCTTTCCCCTTGCGTCAGACCATCGCTTCCGGAAGCGTACCCGGATACATTCATAGTCTGCTATCTTACCAAAGGTGAAGAAGATTTCATGTCAATGAGCTTTGGGTGAGTCAGCCATCGACCCTCGGGGCGCGCATCAAGGCGATCCGTCGCGTAGCGGGAATGGGTCAGGATGCACTGGCGCAGGCGCTGGGCTTCTCCACGCGGTCCCTGATCAGCTGGGAAAGAGATGTGGTCGAACCGCCGCTTGGCGTCGTGCGGCAGCTCTGCCGCGATCATGAGGTCGATGTCGGCTGGCTCGTCTTCGGCACCGATACCACGCCTGCACGCCATCATGGCCCTGCCGACTGGCCTCGGTACGAGCGGCTGCTGGCGATGATCGAAGCGCTTCGCGTCGATGTCGGCCTACGCCTCAAACCCGGTCGCTGTCAGGTATTGGCCCGCTCGCTTTACGACGAAGGCGACGATGCCGATGCTGACACACGCCGGCGCCTGCGGCATATGCTGCTCGCGCTATCACAAGGGGACTGACATGAAACAGCGCAGCGACAGGATCATGGCCGAGTGGGCAGACGGCAACCGTTTGATGGGTTTCGAACGGCGTGATTGGGGGCACCTCAAGGTTTGTCATATGGACAGCGGCAGTCGGAACAAATGGTCAACAAAGGCCTGAGCGTTGCCGCAAAGTATATTAAGTTTCGTGGGTTTGTGAGGTTGGACGAGTTGGAAGTTACCGGATCACCTCTCGTGATGTTTCACCCGCGGAGCTCGTAGTAGACGATCTGCCATCCATTCTTGGGACCGCGCCACTGGGTGATCTGAAAGCTATGGGCTTGTGCAGACCCGTCCAGGACGCGGCTACTCCACCGTAGCGTTTCATCGTAACTGCTTCCGGACGATAACGCACCCGCTATGCGCCGAATGGGCAGCTTGGCGGGGAGCCTGCGGATGCGTCGGCCATCGTTGCCGACAAAGATAACGTCTTCGGCCACGCTTCGTCTTGGAACAGCCAACCAGTCGACCTGTTTGCCGGCCTGCTCCTGTCGCAAAACAGACGCGATCTCTTTCGCATCGCTAACGGCTTGGATTTGGAGCTGTTCATTGGTGAGTTTTGCCGAGCACTCAGGTTCGATCGCTTGTAAACTTTCTGCCGCTAATGCCTTCGATCCATCCCGACGATAGTCGTCGATTTCCCAGCGCCACCCCTCAGCACTGTTCCGCCAAAGCGTCTTATATGATCCAACTCGATTTCCGCCATCGTACAGCCCGCCGATAACAACTGCCGACCCGCTCGGATCACAGGACGGAAAGACAAGTTCGGGTCTGCGCTCGGCATGGCTCTCGACACTCATCATTGTGAGCCACCACCTTCGGCTACTCTCGGCTGCTTGCAACATGCTGGCCACAGATGGAGAGCGCGCGGTTTCGGGCGCATGTTGTATTGGCCAGGGGTCGCTTTGTGGACCGAAACTGCGTGCCGCTGCCTGACGGCCACTGGCAAGTACAGCTTCCGAGTAGGCCCGCTCCGCCTCCAGCGCGGAATTCGGCGAACTTGCCGCTAGTAGAAGCGCGAAGATCATGGCGAAATCCTACTCCTCAATCAACGTGTCGAGCGATGTACGGGCATCTGCGCCGGATGGTTGAGCGCCCGATAGAGCGTGGCATGATGACACTTCAGCAGCTTCGCCGCTTCGCGCACCGATGTGCCTTCGCCGACGAGACGCTGTCCGAGCGCGATCTGGTCCGGAGTGAGCTTGGGCTTACGCCCGAACTTCACGCCGCGCGCCATGGCTGCCGCGCGGCCGGAACTGGTACGCTGGTGGAT
>NZ_CP117415.1 GCF_028607085.1 Sphingomonas naphthae
CGAGCAGCACGATGACGCTCTGATCATCCGCGTGGAGGGGGGCGCCAGCTATCGGGTGCCGTCGGCCACCACGATCGCCGGAGCATTCGTGCCACTAAACAGCGTCAATATGACCAAGTTCAGCAAGCCACTTCCCGAGCGGTGCCCGAGTGCAATTTTCGCTGTCGCCCGGCAATAGGAGAGAGGAATGCGTACTAGACTCGTCATCGTTCTGCTCGCGGCAGCGGCCCATCCAGCATTAGCTCAGCAGGAAGTACCAGCACCAGCAGCTCCACCGGCTGCCCCTGCTGGCGCGGCCGGGTCATCACCGGCCGCCCAGTTCCTCGCGGACCAGTACGGGATTAGTTTGGCGGAAGCGACAGAACGCGCGCAGTTGCAAGATGCAATTGCAGAGCTGGTCGCGCAGGTAAAGCGAGACAACGACAGCGAACTCGGATCTATATGGGTTGAACACACACCAGTGTTCCGAATCAATATCTCATACGTTACGCCAGATGACCGTAAGCTCGTGAAGTATCGGATCGACCCAAAAATCCGGCGATATGTCAAACTTGTGAAGGCTAAGAAGTCTCGCGCCGAAGCCGAGGCGGGCGCCACCGAAATTTTCAAGACAATTGAGGGAAGCGGGATAAGGGACTTTGCCGGGTACGTTGAGGAAGATAGCGGCGATGTCGTTCTTGAGTTACCGTCTAACGACATGAAGCAGCGCGTGCTTAACCTCATCGGCAGCAAGCGCCAGAACATTCGAGTGGTCGTGAAGCCTATTGCCAAGCCAACGGCAGGACCGATCGGTGTTGTCAGCGGAGATTACATCGAAGGAGGGCACTATTTTTGGCAGCAGCGTGCATCCGACGAAGCCTCGAAGGGGTGTACGGTTGCATTTCAGGCGACATACCAAGGTCGCTTAGGGATTCTCACCGCTGGGCACTGCAACCCTGGCCCTGAAGGAACTGGCTATTGGCATGCGGTAAATGGCCATTGGGTAGAGATCCCAGCACCGGCAATCGCTCGCTGGGCCTACGGCACAAAGTACGACTTCCAATGGCACGATATCACAGGTTATTCGCGATCGAACGCGATCTACTATTTCAACCAAGCATCGGTGGTTGGTCTTCCTAAAAGTGGATGGGTCCGTGTTAACGGAACTGTTGGTTATTATGGGCAGACCAAGGGGATGGTGTCGTGCAAATCCGGGCGTGTAACTGGGATTACATGTGGAGCGATCACTAGCGGTAACTACTACTACAACGGCGCTAATGGCTGGATCAGAGTCTTTCGAGCTTCGGGTCAGCACCTTGGCAGGACCGGCGACAGTGGATCAGCCGTGTTTTCGGATGCTGCGCAGAGCACACAGGTGAAGGCGTACGGAATCTTGACCGCAGCGCAGGCATTCAGCGACGGATCAAGCGAAATGGTTTATTCGCCAATCGACTATATCGACCCGTGGGGTATCTCGCTCCTGACGCAGTAGAGCTGTCCAATTGCTTGGCGCGAGACCAGATTAACTTCCCTCTCTTGATTGAGAGACCGTGCCAGTGGCCCTGAGCGAGGGCTGTCGGGAGTCATGTATTACTCCGGCAGGAGAGGATCTTCCGATCAGCACGTGACCCATGGCGGACGGTATGCTGTAACAGTTTGAGATATCTCCTCGATCACCCAGGCACGGGGGGTGGCGAAGAGGGCGAGTCGGGCAGAATCAAACCGGAGCCAGGTCGCTCCGTGCGCAGAATGCGGACCCTCCGAAAGAATGTAAGTGCCTCATCGCAAGCCGGTTCGCTATCACACCTGGCAAACATGTTGAGCTTCAGACCATATCTCTCCGACACTGGTATGTGCACAAAATACCTAAATGGCTTTGGCTCATGTGCCCGCTCCTGTGGTCCGTGACGATATCGGCCGACGAGAGATGGCCTGCCCCCAATCATCTCCTTTGACAGGCTGCACGACGTGCTTGCTACATGGCATGTTGGGGGTCCGCTAAACTGCCCAAAGTCGGTACTAACGATCGTATCGGATGATTGCCATTCCTCTACTTTGCTGTCGATTCCTTGGACCCAATTCCGCTTGAACTTATCGGGAAGAACAAGCTGGTAGTCGTAAGCGATCTGCACCTCAGAAGGCATTGTGCGCTTCTCGGCTTTGTTGCAGGCAGTGATTGCAAGCAGCCCGGCCATTGCGGATATCGAGCGTGCTGGCTGGACCGTCATGTAACAAACCACCTAATACAGTCGAGGATCGCGTTCCATCTGACTCAGCCCATGCACGGCAATCAGGTGATTCCCGCCATTATGCCGTGAACGCCGACGCACATTCCCAGCGCCCGCCTTGCCAGTGAAATTCTACCCGCTGCGCGTTGCTGATCGCGGGCGGCTCGCCCTTGCGCCAGAACACCCGCATCTTGGCCCGGTCATCCAGATGGGCGTCGGCGACGATCGCCCGCGCGGCCTGGATGAATTGCCCATGCCCGAACACATAGACCAGTGATCCAGCAGGCATGGCGGCGAGGCGGTCTAGGCCCGTCTTGCAGCGGCGTAGCAGGGTGGCGAAGCTCTCGGCCCCTTCCCCGTCGCAATAATCAGGATCGGCCGCGCTCCAATAGCGTTCGAGGTGCGGCATCCGCTCCGCACTGCGCGTGCCGTTCCAGCGCGCCGGTTGCAGATAGGTGAACTCTTCTATCGGCCACACTTCCACCGGCACGCCGGGAAAGCGCGCGATCGTCGGCGCGGCCGTCTGCTGCGTGCGCGTATAGGGTGACGTGACGATGAGCGCGGGCGCTTGCGTCCAGCTCGCCGCGACTTCGCGCGCCTGTTCGTGGCCGCGCTCCGTCAGCGCGATCGTCGCGAGATCATTGCAGGGCACGCCCGCGTTGCCGGTGGATTCGCCGTGGCGGATGAAGATTACGCGCATGGCTATTCAAACAGTTCCGCATGAGTGCCGGCGCGCACGAAGTTCACCAGATTCCCCTCAATCGTATAGATCAGCAGGAAATCGCCGCCGATATGGCACTCGCGATGATCGCTCCAATCGCCTTTCAGCGGATGATCCAGCCATTCCGGGCCTAACGGCGCATCGTTGGCGATGAGCATCATCATCGCCTCCTTGAGCTGTTTCATGTTGTAGCGCCCGCTGCGCGACAGCCGCTCCCAATCCTTGACGAACCTTTTTTCGTAGGACGCCTCTCTTGGGAACGAAGCCCGCTTACTGCTGGCGGGCTTCTTGGTCGAGGGCATCGAACATTTCCTGGGCATCGGTGAAACGGGCGCGGCGAGCCTTCATCGTCGCGCGGGACGCCTCGATCGCGGCGCGCGTTTCGGCGTTCGGCACCTTCAGCTCGAACGGCAGCGCATGATCCTTGGCAACCCGCGTAAGGGTCATGCGGACGACATCCGAGACGGTCAGCCCCAGCTCGGCCAGCACGGCGGCGGCTTCATCCTTCACTGTTTCGTCGATGCGCGCGCGCACGAAAGCGGTAGCGGCCATGGGGAACCTCCTTGGTCAAGCCGCTAATGTAGCTCAGTTGAGCAACATTTTCAATCCAGGCAGGGGACATGCGCCTGCCGCTGGCGCGGCACCGTGGCCCTACTCGCTTCGCTCCCCAAGCCCGCAAGCGGTCTTGGCCTTTCGGTGACGACCCACATGGCGGGGGCGAGATCGCAAGCGGATCTCGCATCATGGTGCCGGCGCCGGCGTCGATGTTCGTTCAAGGGGGAAAGGCGGTCCCGGCCGCCTCTCCCCCGCAACGGGATTAGACGGGGCCGTGCCTCGCTGCGCTGCGGCCGCACCACCCCCATCGAATCCCGCTGCCCCCCTCTCTCGCCGGCGTTCTTGGGCGTCCGTGTTCCGGCCGATGGCCTGGCCATCGCCGGACAGGCGATTTGAAGGGAGTAAGGACGATGACCCACCAAACCCGTGAAAGCTGGCTCAATGCCGTGGCGCTGGGCATGGCTCCGCTGTTCGAGGCGCTGGACGCCCCCCTGCCCGACCGCGTGCGGGTGGCGATCGGCTTCACCAGCAGAGGCGCGAAGGGCAAGGCTATCGGTGAGTGCTGGGATAACCGGCTCAGCGCGGACGGGCATTTTGAAATCTTCATCCGCCCCGACCTCGCGCACGCGCCCGACGCGATGCCGTCGCAGATCGCGGCCATCCTCGCGCATGAGCTGGTCCATGCCGCCGTCGGCATCCCGGCAGGGCATGGGAAAGCGTTTAAACGTGTCGCCCTTGGCCTTGGCCTTGTCGGGCCGATGCGCGCCACCACCCCCGGCGAGGCGTTCCTTGCGGCCGTCGCGCCGATCTTGGACGCCGTTGGCCCCCTCCCCCATGCCCGTCTCGACACGGATGGCGAATCCACCGCGCCCAAGAAGCAGAAAACCCGGATGCTCAAATGCGAGTGCGCGACGTGCGGCTATACCGTGAGGACCGCGCGCAAATGGCTTGAGCAGGCCGGAGCGCCGCTTTGCCCGATCGAGGATCACGGCCAGATGAGCCATGAGCCGCTGGACGACGACAGCGAGGATGAAGGCGGCAAGGATAGCTAGACCGCCCACCCCTCCCCGTAATTCGGGGTTTCGTTGACGCAGCCGAACCGAGCCAGTATGACCACATGCAAACATGCGGTCATGTAAGGATATTCACATGCCAACAATCGCGATCATCAGCCAGAAGGGCGGCGCGGGGAAAACCACCCTCGCCCTGCATCTGGCCGCCGCCGCCGAGGATTCCGGGCATACCGCGCTGGTGATCGACCTCGATCCGCAGGCGACGGCGAGCCAGTGGGCGGCATGGCGACAGGATGCGCCCCCGGTCGTGATTGACAGCGCACCCCCTCGCCTTGCCGCCAAGATCGAGCAGGCGACGGGCCAGGGCGCGGCGTTCATCGTGATCGACACCCCGCCCCATGCCGACAGCGCGGCGAGCGCCGCCGTCGAAGCGGCCGACCTGGTGCTGATCCCTTGCCGCCCCAGCGCGTTCGATTTGGCGGCGATCAAGACGACCGCCAGCCTTGTGAAGATGCGCGGCAAGCCCGCCTTCGTGATCTTCACGGCGGGAAGCCCGACCGCGCCGCGCATGTATGACGAGGCCGCGCAGCTCGTGCAGGATTACGGATTGGACGCCTGCCCCCACCATATCGCCGATCGTGCCGCCTTCCGCCACGCGGCGGCCGAGGGCAAGACCGCGATGGAGATCGAGCCGAACGGCAAAGCGGCCGACGAGGTGCGACAGCTTTACAAGTGGACATGTCAGCATGTAAACATGCAAGCATCGAAGAAGCGGAGGGCCAGTGCATGAGCAGCCGGAAAGGATCATTGCTTGCATTGCGGGATCGCGATGCAGCGCCATCTTCGGCGACGGCCGAGCCGGAGGGGAGGGCGGCCGCGCCGATCGCCCGCAGTTCTGGCACAGGC
This sequence comes from Sphingomonas naphthae, assembly GCF_028607085.1. Taxonomy (NCBI): domain Bacteria; kingdom Pseudomonadati; phylum Pseudomonadota; class Alphaproteobacteria; order Sphingomonadales; family Sphingomonadaceae; genus Sphingomonas; species Sphingomonas naphthae. Next base: position 5,403 of record NZ_CP117415.1, read on the forward strand.
ACTGGCAGCGGATCGAGCAGCAGCCCGGTTGCGCCGAGCCGTCAGGGCAAGAAGGCCATGACGGGCTATTTCAGCCCGGAAATGTCCTTCGCCATGCACATGACCGCGCGCAAGCATGGCATGAGCCTGCAAGACGCGATGGCCGAAGCGTTCAACGACTGGCTGCGCAAGATGGGGGAAAGTCCTGTAGGCAAGTGAGCATGTTCACATGCAAACATTTGGCATTGAGGGAGTGCTTATGGCCGTGCTGATCTTGTCCGCCATTTTCGTATTGGTGATGATCGGGCTGTCCATCCGGGCAAACGCCCGCTTTCGGCAGGAAAAGACATTGCCGATGCAATGGCGGCTTTCCCGATCGGAGCCGCTTGCCCGTTCGGTGAACTGGTCTGCGCCCCGCGTTGTCGCCCTTAGCTTTACGCCCTCGCTAGCAATCGGCGTGCTGGCGCTGTTCAATGTTGCGGCGATGACTATGACGCCGAGGCCCGGCCAGGAGGGAATGTTGTTTCCGTCCTTGATCTTCATAGGAAGCATGTTTGTCGCGGCCCATGTTTTCCACCTTCGGTTGATCGAGAAAACCCTAAGTCGCAGTGGCAGCTAACCGCGCCCGCATGTTTGCATGTAAACATGCGGTGCTGTGAACATGCTGTCGTGATCAGGTTAAAGGTGATAAGTGAGAAAGCTCTGGCATCCTTTCGATGCTGGCAGAGCATTAGGCTTATAACCCAAGGAGCGGGGTTCGAATCCCACCGGAGGAACCATATGACAAATAAGGCGAACGATAACGGTACTGACCCATTCTATAGCAAAGTGATGGCCGATAGCGGCGCTGTGGTAAGCGGTGGAGCGGCCCTATTGGTACGGGCAAAAGCTCGGGGCGGACCTTCGAACATCATCCGTGATGCGATCGAAGTGGCACTTGAGAAGGCCAACGAGGCTGTGCACCAGCAGCGGCGAAGCAAAATTAAGCTGGTGCGTTGATGCCTTTGCCCGTTCACCATCAAAGCGTGAACGGGCAGTTGTTTGTTCAACGCAGCGGCTTGCGTTCGTGCCGTTTCTTGCAGAAGCCGAGGAAGGCCCCGGCAGGGCTTTTGAGTTCGGGCTTGCCCATGTCGTGCCACCACGACACCCATTCGTCATAGAGCGCATACACGTCATAGCCTGGCGCGGCCGTCTTGGCGTCGTGCATGGTTTCCGGGTCGATATAGGGCGCATCGTCGCTGGCGCTGGCGACCGGATCGGGCTTGGACTTGAGGCCCGAGCGGTTGCGGAACAGGATCACGTCATCGTCCATCGTCACCGCATAGTCGGGGAAATGGCCGTGATCGGCGTCATGCTCGCAGACCTTCTTGACCAGGGCGCGGAACACCCGGAGCGGGCTGTTCGAGCCGCATTTCTTTTGCAGCAGCTCTAGGCCGATCTTCCATTCGTCCTTCACGCCGCAATGCTTGCGCGCCAGCTCATACATGCGCCGCTCGAACGGCTTGCGGAGCCGGAAATAGTCGCGGTGGAGGGTCAGGACGTTCTTGCTGATAACCGAGCGATAGACCCAATCCGACAGGGTGATTTCGAGATCGAGCATACGGCCGTCGAACGTCTTGCGGGTGATCCTGGCTTCCTCGATCAGGCCGAAAATCCGCGTTTCCTCGACGCCGCCCGTCTGAATGTTAGTCCGCACGGTCGTTCCGCGCAGGCGGGTGAGGGCGTCGGCCATCAGCCGATAGCCTTCGCCGCTGGTTTGCCGGTTGGTGGCGACGAGCATGTCATAGGCTTGCAGGCGCACGGTGCGACTAGGCTGCTCGCCCTGGTTCATCTTCGCGACGAGCTGCGAGATGCAATAGATCAAAATGTCCTTGTCGTGGATCGTCGCCAGCCCCTTGCCCGAGGGGATAATCTCGATAACGTTGCCGTTATGCTCATAGCGCCGCATCCGGTTGTCGGGCTTGGTCGAGAGCGAGAAAACCGGATGCTCCATCGAAGCCATGTCGTCCTTGGGGATGGCGTCGAGAACATCGCAGATGAACAAGTCCTGGTTGGGGTGCCGCACCGGCAGCAGCGGCGTGCGATCGTCGCCGTCCACGGCCGAAGACGGCGCGGCGATCGGCGCGTCAAACAGGGAGGGGGCGGGGTCTATCGTCATTTCACTAACGCCACAGCTACTATCGTCATTTCACATACGCAAGCGGATTATCGTCATTTCAGATTCACCCCCACGTTATCGTCATTTCGATTACGCTTGGAGGGCCAGAGCTATCGTCACAGTGGATTCACCCTATCGTCACTCTGGATTCGCCTTTTCGTCAGAGCGGATTCACCTTGAGATGAAAATACGCGATTTTATCCAATATTTTCAACATGATGAAGAGACGCCAAAAACCCGTAACACGACTCTAAACCCATATATTAACACTAGGCCGCCCTGTGGATAACTTTCAGTCGCCGCGCTTCCGGCACGGTCGAGACGAAGAAAACACCGCCTCTTGGGGCTTCGCCCCGCCGGCTCGCGGCCTTCGGCCGCCCCGGATCGCTATGCGATCCTCCCACCCGGCATCCCCATGATGAGCCGGCTTCGCCGGCACGCCTTTGTTTATTTAAGGTATGGCGCACCGTAGCGCCCCATCGCTAGCTCACCGCCTAAACTCACCGTTCCAAATGGCTTTCCAGAAAAGCCAAGCGGATAAGTGGCGCTCCGATCGGGAGGGCAGGGGAGGTGGAAACGTCCCCACAGGTGCGATTTCCGGGCCGCCCAGCCCTTTCCGGGGCGTTCGATAGTTGCGGGCGTCAGAACAACCCAAGGCGCTCTATGGACCTCCCAGGAGCGTCCGATTTTCCCGGCGCGAGATCCGCGCGCCGTTTAAACGACCTCACGCCTTGTCGAAGCGGCCGGCGAACTCGCGATCGGCATAGTATTTGAGTTTGGCGGCGACGATCGGCCGTTGCCCCGCGAGGAACAGGAGCTGCAAATCGTCGCGCAGCGTGCGGACTTCATCCGGCGTGAGCAGTGGGCGGGCGACATGTTGCGACCCGAACGATATGCCGGTTTCGTCGCTGTCGATCGCGCGGCTCATGGTCTCGAACACGACCGTCTCCTGGCCGAGCAGATCGGAAACGAGCTTGGCGCTGTCGTGATCGTTGACCCCGAATATCTGCAAGACGCCGGCGTTCGACAGGAAGGTGCCGGCGCGGCGCTCGTAGAGCGCGCGGAGCTGGTGAACGTCCTGCAGGATCGGCCAGAGCTGGATGCCGTAGCCGGCCATCAGGCCCATAGCGCGCTCCACGGGTTCGAGACGGCCCAGCGCGGCGAACTCATCGAGCAGGAACAGGACGGGGCGGGCAGGGGAAGCCGGCGCGCGGGCGAGATCGGTCAGCCCTTGGGCGAGCATCAGGCGCAGCCAGCGGGCATAGGTGGCGAGCCGATCGGGCGGCAGCACTAGGTAGACCGTCGTGGCCTGCGCTTTCACATCGGCGAACGTAAAATCCGAGCGCCCCAGCACAGCCGACATCCGGGGGCTATCGAGAAAATGGGTATGGCGCTGCGCGGCCGACAGCACGCCTGCGCCCTCGCGATCGGACTTGCCCAGGTGGCGGTTGGCGGCGCGCGCGGCGAGGCCGCCTTGGGCCTGCATCGATTCCAGCGTCGCGGCGAAGGCTCGCGGCGCTAGGGTGAGCCGGTCGCGCAGCGTGGCGAGGGTGCGCGTCGCCGGCGGCTCGCTCGTGACGATCGACAGGATGATGCCAGCGATCAGCGCCTTGGCTTCCTCGTTCCAATGCGCCTCGCCGGCCTCGCCGGGAGCGTCATAGACCAGCGCGTCGGCCAGCGTCATGGCCTCGTCGGCGAGATCGAGGCTGTTCGGGTCGATGCGGTCGAGCGGGTTGAACGCGGCGCTGGCGATGCCCGTCACCCCGAACGGATCGAGGACATGGACCGGGCCGAAGTTGCCGCGATGGCGGGCGGTGATGCGGGCATTTTCGCCCTTGGGGTCGATGCAGACGACCGGGCCGGCATAGTCGAGCAGATTGGGGATGATCGTGCCCACGCCCTTGCCGGTGCGCGTCGGCGCGATCGTCAGCAGATGGGCTGGACCGGCATAGCGCAGCGGCCTGCCCGTCTTGCGATCGCGGCCGATCAGCAGGCCGCTATCACCGGCATAGGCGCGGTTTTCGGCGTCGGTGGCGAAGCGGGCCGAGCCGTGGGTGTCGTCGGCGGCAGGGCCGCCATAAGCAAGGATCAGGGGCTGGAAGAGCGCGCGCAGGCCAATGAGGATGACGACGATCACCGTCAGCATCATGATGATTTGATAGAGGTTGGAATCATGCGGGAGGCCGAACAGTTTGCCCAGGATGAGCGGCATCCCAAGGCCCAGCACGATGCCGGCGGCCAGAAACAGGATCAGGACGGCGAACAGATGGCGGATCAGCCGGATTGGGCTGACCACCAGCGCGGTGATCGCCCATATGGGATTCTGGCGCGCGATGCGGGACAGGTTGCGGATCGCGCGGCCGAGCTGGCGGAACCACTCCATCGTCAACTCGCCTGGAACATGGTCATGCGGATGATGCCGGGGGTGGATTGGATTTCGGCTTCGATCGCCGAGACCTCCTCCATCTTGTCGCTGGGCCAGTCCCGTGAGACGCTGACGCCGCCCTGATCGGTTTCGATTTCGATTAGCCGGGTTTGCGGCGAGAGATCGAGCAGGCGCACAAGCCGGTCCCAAAGATCGGGCGAGATCCGATGTACGCCTGACCCGACCATCAGGAGCTGCCATGAGCGGGGAACGCGGTCAGTCATCTACCCTCCACATCCGTGCGCGCACAAAGCGCACTCTTTCAGCAACCGGGGCGAGAGGCAGGGACACAAGCTCATAGCCGAGATCGGCATAGACCGTGACCATCGCCTCATAGGTCGCTTGCGCCTCTGCAAAATCCTGCTTCCTCTCCGTGTCCTGCCCGAAAATCTCGCGCCAGGGCGGGGCGATGAATACCCGGCGCTGGTAGCGGAACATCTCGGCCGCGCGCTCGACATGGGAAGGAACGGGCAAGCCGCACAGGCGCAGATAGCCCGACACATCAGGAACGCCGCGATCGAAGATCACCGGGCCTTTTCGGTCATGCGCTTCATGCCAGGATCGTAATTCCCAGCTCAGCATCAGTTCAGCGAAGGCCCCGCGATCGGCCCATGGCAGGGCGCCGCCGCCAATGGCGATCTGATCGCGAATGATGGCGCGACCGGCTTCGGGCATATGGTGGAAGCCTTGCGCCGCCAGGGCGTCGATCAATGTGGTTTTACCCGAACCGGGACCACCAGTGATGATATGAAAATCGGGCCGGTCAGCCATCGTCAGCTTCCGCGTCGAACGCGCGTTTGCCGCGCCGCTTCCAGAGCGAGAGCGCGTTGCCATCCTCACGCGCCTTCGCGGCAAGTTCGAGCAGCGCGCCGTAGAGGGTGGCGCGATCGTCGTCGGCCAGTTCGACCAGGCCGGCTTTCTGAACCAGGCCGCCCAGCTCTATGAGATGGCGGGTGCGCTCGCGTCGGGCCACGACCCATCCTCTCGTATCGATGCGGCGCGCGGCGGCATCAAGCCTGTGCCTCGCCTGCGCCAGCTTCGCTTCCGCCTTCCGCGCTGCCGCCAGCACGTCGGCCAGTCTTGCGCCCGCGCCCTTGAAAGAAAGCCGCGCCATCGGAGCGCCACGCCTCCCGGTTTCCTTCAGCCTGTGCTTCGGCGACGATATGGAGCAGCGCACCGGCCAACACGTCGGCATCAAGCGTATCGGCCCCGGTGGACGTGACCAGTTCGCCTAGCTGCTGGACCTTCTTCGCCTTGAGCGCGCGGGCCTTGTCGCCCAGCGCCTTCAACTCGGCGTCATAGTCGCGGACCTTGCGCATATTCTCTCCCTCGCGCCCATGATCGGGAGAGGCAGCGTAGCACGATCACGGATGCAGGACAGCGGTTGCGAACAAAAATGCGGCGAAGTCAATCATGCGAACGGCAGAGAGTGTGAGTGCGCGCTTATACGTCGTTGCCGACGTGCGCTAAGAAGGGCAGTATAGCGGTTGTCATGGCGATCTACCATTTCTCGGCCAAGGTTATCAGCCGTGCCAACGGATCGAGCGCCGTTGCCAGTGCGGCCTATCGTGCGGCGGAACGGCTGCACGATGACCGGCTGGGGCGCGACCATGACTTCTCGAACAAGGCCGGCGTTGTCCATTCGGAGATTATGCTGTCCGAGGGTGCGCCGGAGCGTTTAAACGATCGCACGGTCTTGTGGAACGAGGTTGAGGCTGGTGAGAAGCGCAAGGACGCGCAGCTTGCCCGCGAGGTGGAGTTCTCGATTCCGCGCGAGCTGGATCAGAAAGAGGGCATCCGGCTCGCGCGCGAGTTCGTCGAAAAGCAGTTCGTGAAGCGCGGCATGGTCGCGGACCTCAATGTGCATTGGGACATGGGGAAGGACGGCCAGCCCAAGCCGCACGCGCATGTCATGCTGTCGATGCGCGAGGTAGGGCCGGAGGGGTTCGGGCAGAAGGTGCGCGAGTGGAACAGCACCGCGCTCTTGCAGGAATGGCGCGAGGCGTGGGCCGATCACGTCAACGAGCGCCTGGCCGAGCTGGATATTGATGCTCGCATAGATCATCGCACGTTGGAGGCGCAGGGGATCGACCTTGAGCCGCAGCACAAGATCGGGCCGGCGGCATCGCGGATGCCCGAACAGGGGCTTGAGGCCGAGCGGGTCGAGGACCATGCCCGGATCGCGCGCGAGAATGGCGAGAAGATCATCGCCAATCCGCAAATCGCGCTCGACGCGATCACGCGCCAACAGGCGACGTTCACGCGGCGCGACCTGGCGCAGTTCGCGTTCCGCCACAGCGACGGCAAGGATCAGTTCGACCAGGTGATGAGCGCGGTGCGATCCTCGCCCGAGCTGGTGGCGCTGGGGAAGGACGGACGCGACCAGGAGCGGTTCACGAGCCGCGAGATGATCGCGGTGGAGGAGCGGCTAGAGCGCGCTGCCGGTCGGCTTGCCGACAGGGCGGGGCATGGTCTCCCGGCGGCGTCGCTACAAGGGGGGCTGAACGCCGCCGGGAGTGGCGGGCTGACACTCGGTGAAGATCAGCGGGCCGCTTTGGAGCATATAGGGACGAGTGGCGATCTTGCCATCGTCCTCGGCTATGCGGGCACCGGCAAGTCGGCCATGCTGGGGGTCGCGCGCGAGGCGTGGGAGCGCGAAGGCTATCAGGTGCGCGGCGCGGCCCTGTCGGGCATTGCCGCCGAAAATCTTGAGGGTGGTTCCGGCATCGCCTCGAGGACGATCGCCAGTCTCGAGCACGCATGGGGGCAGGGGCGCGAGCAGCTAGGCCCGCGTGATGTGCTCGTTATCGACGAGGCGGGCATGATCGGCTCGCGCCAGATGGAGCGGGTGCTGTCGGAGGCCGAACGTGCCGGCGCGAAGGTCGTTCTTGTCGGCGATCCCGAGCAGTTGCAGGCGATCGAGGCCGGGGCGGCGTTCCGCAGCCTTGCCGAGCGTCATGGCACGGCCGAGATCACCGAAATTCGCCGGCAGCATGAGGACTGGCAACGGCAAGCGACGCGCGCGCTCGCCACAGGCCGGACCGGAGAGGCGCTGCACGCCTATGAGAGGCAAGGCATGGTGCGCGCTGCCGACACGCGCGAGGCGGCGCGGGTCGAACTGATGGACGGATGGGAGAGCGGCCGGCAGGCCGATCCGGACAAGAGCCGCATCATCCTCACCCATACCAATGCCGAGGTGCAGGAGCTGAACAGCGAAGCCCGCAGCCGTATGCGCGCCGCCGGCGAGCTGGGTGAGGGGGTGGGGCTATCGGTGGAGCGCGGCAGGCGCGATTTCGCGACCGGTGATCGGATCATGTTCTTCCGCAACGATCGCGGCCTTGGCGTGAAGAACGGATCGCTGGGCACGCTGGAGCGCGTCAGCGCCGAGGGCATGGCGGTGAAGATGGACGATGGCCGGAAGGTAGCGTTCGACCTCAAGGATTATGCCCATGTCGATCATGGCTATGCGGCCACCTTCCACAAGTCGCAGGGCGTGACGGTCGATCAGGCGCATGTGCTGGCGACACCGGGCATGGATCGGCACTCGGCCTATGTCGGCCTGTCGCGGCACCGCGACAGCGTGCAGCTCCACTATGGTCGCGACGATTTCACAGATCAGCGCCAGCTCACCCGCACCCTGTCGCGCGACCGGGGCAAGGACATGGCGGGCGATTATGCCGCCGCCCGTGACGGGCAGGCCCAGGCCCGCGCGTTCGCCGAGCGGCGCGAGATCCGCTTCCCGGAACTCGCGCGCGAGATCGCCGGGAAGGTGCGTGACAAGGCGAGGGGCATGTTCGCCGGGTTCAAGCCGAAACCGTCCTCGCCCGAGCTGGCGCGCGACGGCAAAGGGGGTCCGATTAACACCACCCCCGAGCGGGCACCGGCAGCGCCGAGCCAGGCCAGGGCGATCGAGCGCTATGCGCGCGCGCAGGCCGATATGGACCGAATGCGGGAGAAGGGCTTGCCCGTGCTCCCGCATCAGAAGCAGGCGCTGGCGAAGGCGGGCGACGCGCTCGACCAGGTGCGGCCCCATGCCGCCCGCGATTTGGCGTCCGCGTTCGAGCGCAACCCGGTGCTGGTGCGCGAAGCGGCCGAGGGCAAGGCCGGCGGCGCGGCGCGGGCGATGGCGCACGAGGCCCAGGTCCGCACCAATCCCGAGCTTCGCGCCGATCGGTTCGTGGAGCGCTGGCAGGGCATGGCGCGCGAGCGGGCCGAGCTTACGCGCAGCGGCGATCGTGAGGCCGCGCAGCGCACCGGCAAGAAGATGGAGAGCCTGGCCGGAACGCTGCACCGCGATCCCCAACTCGAATCCGTCTTGCAGCGGCGCGCGCCCGAGCTGGGGCTGGAAATGGGCCGGGATCGCCCGATCAGCCAGGAATTGACCCGTTCGCTGGAAATCGGCCGCGATCGAGGGTTGAGCCGATAAGGAGAGACAATGGCGGACGAGGAATGGGAGGAAGGCGGCGACGCGGCGGCGGAAGCGTTCGAGCAAGTGCGCGTTGCGGTCGAGCAGCAGCGCGGCGAACTAGCGTTGATGCGCCGCGCCATCGAGGGCTTGGCGGCCGAGCGCGCCAGCATCGACGTGCCGGATTATTCCGAGACGCTGGGGCATGTCGTCCAGGGGCTGGACGGCATCAACGGACGCCTGGACCAGGTTACGACGGCCATCGTGAAGTCGCCGGCGTTGGCGATGACGCCGGCGCAGGTTTCGGCGCAGATCAATCGAGCGGCGGCCGACCTTCGCAGCGCCGATCATGCCGCCCTCGCCACCGCCACCAACGAGATGAAACAGCAGGGGCGCGAGCTGCGCACCGTCGTTCAATCGGCGCTGACGGCGCGGGATCAAAAGAACCGTCAACTATGGTTCGGGCTGGGCGGGTTGCTTATCGGCATCCTCCTCTGGTCCTTCCTGCCCGGTATGGTCGCGCGCGAGATCGTGCCGACGAGCTGGCAATGGCCCGAACGCATGGCGACGCGGGTTCTTGCCGAAGCGACGCCGTGGGATGCCGGGCAGCATCTGATGGCGAGTGCGTCGCAGCCAAGCTGGGAGGCGATCGTCGCGGCCGACAGGTTGCTGCGCGACAATCGTGAAAAGATCGAAGGATGCCGGCAAGCCGCAAGGAAGGCGGATCAGCCGGTGCGATGCACGGTCCAGGTGGGAGTGAAGAGGTAATGACGATTCCCTACCGCTCGACGCCCATATTCGATGAGGCCACATTGCCCACTGCCTTGCGCTCCGAGCATCGCACCAAGGCCGGTGTTTGGGGCGTGATCCGGGTCATCGAAGGGAGATTGAAGCTCACCTATCTCGACCCTGCCTCCGAGGTGATCCTTACACCTGATCGGCCAGGGCTGGTTCTACCGGAACAACCGCATTTCGTGGAACCGCTCGGAGCCATGCGGATGCAGGTCGATTTCTACGATCAGCGGCCAAGCCTCTAGGAAGAGCCATGCGTAAAGCAGCCTTGTCATTCCCGTTTCTCGTGAGCCTGGCGCTTGGTGGCTGCGTGACAAGCGCTCCGGCACCCAATTTTGGCCCGTCTCCCTCCGGGCAGTCGGAGCGAAGCGGCGAGATCACGCCTTGGGCGCTGACTTATGGCGCGGCGTTGATGACCGCCAAGGTCTACCCGCACTTGGCAGCGACGGCCGATGCAAACGCCAATCTGTTCGTCTCCCCGGTCAGCCTGTCACAGGGCCTGGGGCTTGCTTACCTCGGTGCGCGAGGGGGCACACGCGACGAGATCGGGCGCGTTCTGGACTGGCCTTCGGTCCCGAATGCGGCCGTGCCTATCAGAGCCTATAATGCCCAGCTCAGCGATACCGGCGATGCCGATATCACGCTCGGCATCGCGAACGCGCTATGGCTGGCAAAGGGATTGCCGATCCGGGACGAGTATGTCGCCGAGGCGCGTTCCGGCTTCGGGGCGGCTCCGGAAACGGTCGATTATGCCGGTGATCCCACCGGAGCGGCCGCACGGATCAATGGCTGGGTCTCGCGCGAGACGAAGGGCAGGATTTCGGAGATCGTCTCTCCGAGCGGCTTCAGGGATGACACCGCCGCTGTGTTGACCAACGCTCTTTACTTCAAGGCAAAGTGGCAGGTGCCGTTCGAGGAGACGGAAACGCGGACCTTCACGCGTGGCGACGGCACGCGCATTCCGATCACGATGATGAAGCGGATAGGCCGGTTCGACTATCGCGAGACCCATGAGGGACAGGCGATCGCCCTGCCTTATGCCGGCGATGGCAGCTTCGTGATGGAAATTTTCCTGCCGCGCGACACGGCGGTCCTGCGCCGTTGGGAGCGCGAGATGAAGGGGGGCGATTTCTTCGCCGGCGAGCAGGGCGGCAATGATCGCTTCGATCTGGCAGCGGAGCAGGCGCGCGAGATGCGGATCATTCTGCCCCGCTTCGAAGCGCGGTTCGACAAGAGCGTCAAGGCAGCGCTGATCGCAGCGGGGATGCCAAGCGCCTTCGATCAGCAGCGTGCGGACCTGTCCGGCATCGTCTCCGGCGTGCGTCTGGCGATCAATGACGTGGCGCACGCGACCTTCCTGCGCGTCGATGAGGAAGGCACCGAGGCAGCGGCGGCAACCGCGGTGAAAATCGTCGTGACCAGTGCGCGGATAGAGCCCCAGGTGCCGGAGATGGTGGTCGATCGTCCTTTCCTTGCCACTCTGCGCGACCGAAAGAGCGGCGCGGTGCTGTTTTTCGGGCGCATCGCCGATCCGACCGCGATTCCATAGGCGCACAGGGCCATGTGCCGTTCAGCCGCGACGGCGTAGCCTCCTGGCATGATAGTGCCGCTGTCGCGAGTAATTGGCGCGGCCTTGGCCGGTGCGGCGTTGAGCGCGTCCGTGCCCGCCTTGGCGTGTTCGTGCATCCTGGGGGGCGGTGAGAGGATGGGCAAAAACGTACGCTCTCATGACTGCCATCCGAGACGCTGGCCGCAAGGCTCTCAATCTAGGGAGCACCTCAAGGTTTGTGACACGGACAGCGGTAAGCTGAACAGGTAGCGAACAGGGCGGCTCAGGCCACCTTGGCTCCGGGTCCGCCGGCGATGTTGAGTGCGCGGTAGCCGTCTTGATCGAGCTCGGCAGCGGCGTTTTGCCAGAGGTAATCGCCGGTCAGGCTGATGTGTCGCCAGCCTAGCGGGGCTACATGGGCGAGCAGCTCGTCGGGCGCGGGCTCGCCGCTGGCGCGCAGATGCTCGACGGCGCGGCCCATGTAAAGCGTGTTCCAGTACACGATCGCGGCGGTGACCAGCGTCAGCCCGGACGCTTTCAGCGCCTGGTTCTCGAACTGCGGATCGCGCAGGCGGCCCTGTTTGTGGACGAACACGGCTTGGGCGAGCGTGTGACGCGCCTCGCCCTTGTTGAGCCCAGCCTGACACTGCTGGCGGAGCGCCCTGGATTCTAGCCAGTCGAGCGTGAACAGCGTGCGCTCGATCCGGCCCAGCTCCTGGAGCGCGAAGTCGAGCCGGTTCTGGCGACGGTACGCGGCCAGCTTCTTCAGCATGACCGACGGTAGCACCACGCCGGCCTTCACGGACGCGGCGAGCCGGACGATCTCGTCCCAGCTTTCGCGGATGGCAGCGATGTTGAACGGGCGCCCGATCAGCTTCGCGAGCGCCTCGGGGCGGGCCGTGCCCGGGAACAGGCCGAGCCGGCGATCGGCTAGATCGCGCAGGCGGGGCACGAACCGGAAGCCGAGTAGGTGCGCGAGCGCGAACACGTGGTCGGACGCGCCGCCCGTATCGGCATAGTGGGTCGCGGGTTCGATGCCGCAGCCGTGCGCGACCAGCCCGTCCAGCACATAGGGCGCCTCCGCCGCGGTCGCCGAGATCAGCCGGACATGGTAGGGCGCGTAGGTATCGGCGACATGGGCGTAGATCTTCTGCCCCGGCTCCCGGTCGTAGCGCGCGTTGGTGCTGCCGGCCGCGCCCCGCCTGCCCGAGCGGAAGAACTGCCCGTCCGAGCTCGACGCGGTGCCGTCGCCCCACACGCGCGTGAGCGGCAGCGCGGCTTGCGCGTCCACCAGATGGCGCAGCCCTGCCGCGTAATTCTCTTCCGATACGTACCAGCCATGCGTCCAGGCGAGCTGGGCGTAGGTGACGCCCTGGCTGGCGTTGGCCATGCGCTCGATGCCGAGGTTCGTCGCGTCTGCCAGGATCGCGGCGAGCACGGCCTGCGGGTTGGAGTGGGCGCGGCCCGAGCGCAGTTCCGGAAATGCGCACAGGAACCCGGTGCGGGCTTCCACCTCGGCGAGCAGCTCGGTGATGCGCACGCGGGGCATGAGCCGGTCGACGGCCGCGTCCAGCCTGTCGGCCGCAGCGGGCGTTACGGCCGCGAGCGGGCTGACCCTGAGGTTACCGCCCCGCAGCTCCACGCCGTCGAGCGTGCCGCGCTTCAGCGAGCCTGCGAACCGGCGCAACCGCCAGTCGAGCAGCCTGGCGCGCCCCTCCAAGTAGCGGCTGACGTCGGTGTCGAACGGCAGCGTGAGCGCGATCTCGGCCGCTTTGCCGGGCGGGAGCATATAGCTGTCGAAGCGCAGGTGTTCGCGCGTACCCTCCACCCACAGGTCGCCCGATTGGAGCCGCTCGCGCACGGTCGCGACCGTGGCGGTTTCGTAGCGACGGCGGTCGATGACGCCGCCCTCGGTGATCGCCGCCTTCCATTTTCTGGAAAACGGCATGGGCGCATCGGCCGGTACGTCTCGCCGCCCGGTCGCGTTCAGCGCGCGCACGACCTTGATCGCGCCGAGCACGCCGTCGCGCGAGCCTGCCGCCTTGAACCGGAACGCGTCAAAAAACGCGGGCGCGTAGCGCCGCATCGTCATGTAGCGCCCCGCCGCGCGGATCAGCGGCTCGTCGCGAGTCAGGTCGGCGATCGCGGTCGCCTCGCTCTCGGCGTCCAGAAGCCTCGTCCAGCCCACCCCGTCGTCGAGCGCCGCCCAGACGTCCAACCCGTCCTCGCGCGCGACCCGGAGTGCGCCGACCGTGGCGCCCAGCAGCCGCATGAGCCGGTTCACGTCGCGTGTGGTCGCCTCGATGCCGCGCTTCTGCGCGGCCCTGGCCCTGGCGAACAGGAGGCCGGTCTGCTTGCCGAACATCTCGATCGCGGCGTCCGCGAGCCGCGCTTCCAGGTCGATGACGGCTGCGGCGAGTGTCGCGCGCCTTCTGCGGAGCGAGTAGTCGGACAGGAGGAACGCGGGCGCGACGTGGCCTTCGCGCACGAGCTGCTCGAAGCGGTGCTCGTGGATGCGGCCGGCCATGCCCGGGTCGAGCCCGAGCCGGCGCACGTGCGCGAGCCGGGCGAGAATGCCGGCGAGATTGCGCGCGGTCGGGCTGTCCGACGTGTCGCGCAGCCACGCGAGCGGCGTCGTGCTGCGATCCTGGTCCACGATCAGCAACGCATCCAGCCCCGTCACCTGCTCCGGAGCAAGCGCATCGACCAGCGTGTCGGCCGCGAGGCGGCGCGCCATGGCGCGCCCCGCCACCCCGATCCGCTCGATACGGGCGGGCGCGGGCAGAACGATCCGGGCAGCACGCAAATGGCCCAGCACTGCCGCGGCGATCGGCTTGCCCCGTTCGGTCGCTTCCGCCGCGCGGGTGGCTGCGCCGAGCGCGCCGGGGACGTCGGCCGCCTCGAACGCGCGCAGGCGCAAACGCTCCATCGCCTCCCAGGCGTGTTCGAGCCGGGTCTGGGCGCGATGCGCGTAGCCCTCGAACGCTGTGGGCGCGATGTCGAGTTGCGCGGCCAGGTGCCGGATCAGAAAATCGGGGACGACATCGTCGTGGCGTATGCCGAAGCCGGGATGACGCAGCAGGGCGAGGTGCAGCGCGAAGCCGAGCCGGTTGGCGTCGCCGCGCTTCGCTTCGATCAGTGGCCGGTCCTCATCGGCAACCGTGTAATGCTTGGCGAGCGAGGCATGGTCGAGGGGCACGCCGAACAACGCGCGGCGTTCGTCGCCCGTTAACAGATCGCGTCTGGCCATCGATCACCCCCTGTCCGGGAGCGTATAGTTTATGGCCGACACGTGCGAGGTGTCGCGTAACTCTCAAGTTTCGCGACAGCGGCCCTGACCGGTCACGCCACGAGGTGTAAACGCTCGCGCTAAGTGGCGGCATTCTGATCGCGCTATTTGTCGGCGAGCGTCGCTACGCGGCTACCGGCTTGGTCTCGGCCGATCGCACATAGGCGTAGAGTGTTGGCTTGGAGATGCCGAGCATCGAGCAAATCTTGGCGATCGGCATCGTGTTCTCGTGGTAGAGCCTGACGGCCAGGTCGCGCTTGTCCTTGCCGAGTGCGGCCGGCCGGCCACCCTTCTTGCCGCGAGCGCGGGCTGCGGTGAGACCGGCCTGGGTCCGCTCGCGGATCAGGTTGCGCTCGAACTCCGCCAATGCCCCGAACAGGTGGAAGGTAAGCTTGCCCGACGTGGTGGTCGTGTCGATCGCCTCGTGCAGGCTCAGCAGCCCGACCTTTTCCTCGTCGAGGTAGGTCATCCATCCGATCAGATCACGGAGCGAGCGGCCGAGCCTGTCGAGGCGCCAGACCACCAGTGTGTCGCCGGCGCGAAGCAGCTCCTTCACCTTTTCCAATCCAGGGCGAGCGGCAGTCGCCCCGGAGGCCTTGTCGGTGATGACCTTCTCGCAGCCGGCAGCCTTCAGCGCATCACGCTGGAGGTCCAGGTTCTGCTCGGCGGTCGATACGCGGGCGTAACCGATTTTCATGCGTAGGGCCGGTGGCGCCCCGATCGGGCGCGGTTTGGGAAGAAAGTCGTCATCGGCAGGTCTATGTTGCCCTAGTTTTCTTTACCGGGTAGATTTACGTCGAACAGGCCGGTTTGGCAACGCGAGCGGACTCGCATGGCGATGGGCAGGCAAATCTCCGTTTTCCTTACCTGCGACACGGACCGTCGGCGGTGACGCATCCGGCGCTTGTCCCGCCGCTGGCGATCGAGCGCTACCGCGTCCTTGAACCGCACCTCGCCGATGGCATCCCGCTCGCGGACCTCGCCCGCACCGGCACGCTGAGCGAGCGGACGTTGCAGCGCTGGCTCGGGCGCTACCGTGCCGAAGGACTTGCCGGTCTCGCGCGTCTGCCGCGCAACGATCGGGGCAGGCTGCACCTACCGGAACATCTGGTCGAACTGACCCGCACTCTCGCCACCAAGCGCCCGCGACCCCCGGTCGCCGCCATTCACCGAAAGGTGCAGGAACTCGCCATCGCGCATGGACACCGAACCCCCAGCTATGCGGCCGTCGCGCGTGTCGTCAGGGCGATACCGGCAAGCCAGATCGCCGCAGCCTCCGATCCGGCCGTCTACCGCGACCAGCACGAGCTAGTGCATCGGCGCGAAGCCGCGACCTCGAACGAGATGTGGCAGGCCGATCATACCGTTCTCGACATTCTCGTGCTCGATGATGCCGGAACCCCGGTGCGTCCTTGGCTGACCGTCATCGTTGACGATCACAGCCGAGCCATCGCCGGTTACTTCCTCAGCCTCGATGCCCCCAGTGCCCTCAACACGGCGCTCGCCTTGCGGCAGGCGATCTGGCGCAAGCCCAATCCCGAATGGATCGTCAGCGGCATTCCCGAACAGCTTTACGTCGACAACGGCTCGGATTTCATCTCCGAGCATATCGAGCAGGCGTGCATCGCCCTCAAAATCCGCCTCATCCATTCGCTGCCGGGGCGTCCTCGCGGGCGCGGCAAGATCGAGCGGCTGTTCCGCACCATCAACGACATGTTCCTGCCCGACCTGCCCGGCCACCTGATCGCGGGCAAGCCGCTGTCGGCGCCAGTGCTCACGCTCGACGAGCTGCGCGCCCGCTTCGAGGCGTTCGTGTGCGGCGTCTATCATCGTCGCCCGCATGGCAGCACCGGCGAACCGCCGATCACGCGCTGGCAGAAGGGCGGGTTCCTGCCCGCAATGCCCGACAGCCTTGAACAGCTCGACATGCTGCTCGTGCACGTGCCCAAGCCCCGTAAAGTGCTGCGCGACGGCATCCGTCTGATGGGCAGGCGCTATGTCGAACCCACGCTCGCGGCCTTCGTCGGCGAGCAGGTCGAGGCGGTCTATGACCCCCGCGACCTGACCGAGATCCACGTCTACCACCAGGGCCGGTTCGTCTGCCGTGCGCTCAGCTCCGAGCACGCTGGGCACCCGTCGTTGCGCGCGATCCAGCGCGCCCGGCGCGGCGCGAAGGAGCGCGACAAGCAGGTGCCTGCCCCCACGGAGACCTTCGATGGCGACCAAGAGGATACGGCTTCCCGGCCCACCACCTACCGAGGGCTCCGGCTCTACGCCGCTGACGATTGAGTTCCTGGTCGAGCAGCCGTTCCTGGCGACCCGCGAACATGCCCGGTTCGTCGAGTTTGCCGAAGCCTGCGCGCACTACCGCTATATCGGCGTGTGTCATGGCCGGCCGGGCGTCGGAAAGACGCGATCGGCGCGCGAGTTTTCCAGCTTCCCCGACCTGGGGGAATATGCCGCGCTCCGTCCCATTGCCGCGCTCCTTGGCGAAAAGGTCGCTCGCTGCCGCGCCGTCTTCTACACCGTGTCGGTCAGCAACACGCCCAAGACGATCGACGCGGTGTTGGGCCTCAACCTCATTAAGCTGGGCTATGCCCGGCTGACGGTCGCGGGCGGCTCGCAGGACGAAATCACCCATGACGCCGCCCGCATCGCCTGCCCCCTCGTCATCGTCGACGAGGCCGACCGCCTGACCATAAAGTCGCTCGAACATCTCCGCGACATGGCCGATCGCCACGGCTTCGGGCTGATCCTGATGGGTATGCCGGGCTTGGAGAAGCGCCTCGCCCGCTATGCCCAGCTCTACTCGCGGATCGGCTCGCGCAGATGCGGCGGATCATGACCCTCAACCGCGTCGAGGAGGTCACCGCTGACATCGTTCAGGCCGCGCGCGATTGCCTCGTCATCGGACCCGGCAACTGACAAATAGCGCGATCAGAACGCCGCCATTTAGCGCGAGCGTTTACACTATGCGCGCGTCTCGACCAACAGCCAAGACCTGGCCCAGCAGCTCGCCCAGCTTGAGGCCGCCGGCTGCACGAAAACCTACCGCGAGAAGATCAGCGGCGCGTCGGCCGAGCGCCCCCAGCTCAAGCGCGCGATCGGCGCGCTCGATCCCGGCGACGTGCTGATGGTGACGGCGACCGATCGCCTCGCCCGCAACACGCGCGACCTGCTCAACATCCTCCACGCGGTCAAAGAGGCCGGTGCCGGCTTCCGCTCGATCGCCGAGCCGATGCTGGACACAACTTCGCAGCTCGCCGAGGTGGTCATTGCCGTTTTGGGCGTTGCGGCCAGCTACGAGCGCCAGCGGATCGCCGAGCGCACCAGCGCCGGTCGCGCCCAGGCCAAGGCGCGCGGCGTCAAGTTCGGCCGCAAGAGCGCCCTCACCCCGCACCAGCAGGCCGAGGCGCAGCGCAAGCTCGACGCCGGCGACACCCAGCGCACCGTTGCGGCGCTGTTCAACGTCAGCCAGGCGACGATTTCGCGGCTACAGGGGCGGCCATGATGACGGGCGGCAATAGTTCGGTGCCGTGATCGCCGGCAGCTTTGGCTTGGCATTGGGTCTGGCGGGATGCAGCTCGGTGAACGAGGCTGCCTTGAAGGATGGGCCACCCCAACAAGCAAGCGCGTCGGAGTTGCCGCCATTCCCTCCCCCGCCGGTGCCCAGCCCGACAGAAGCGTGGCTATCCCCTTTTCGGGGGGGCACCAGCGGCCTCGACGAAGCGCAGGTCGACGCGATGTTCGACGAGGCGGTCGCGCGAGCGCGACTAGGAAAGCGTCAGAAACCTTTGCAATCAGAATGCATTATGTGTTTGACGTAATCGTGCTCTTCGCGAGAGGTGTGCCGATAGTGAAACATACTTTCGCGATTCTGATCGGTGGCGCGGCAATCTTGGCCAGTTGCACCCCTTCCTCACAGTCGGAAGCGCCCCCTCCTGAAGTTAAGAAGACATCATCCGCTGGCCTTGGACCATCAGCCGCACCAAAAAACCTGCCTGCGTTCGCAGTGAATGAGCTAGCCAACGGACTCATACCGGCTGCACCACAGATGGGCAGGCTCTCCGTCCGCAATGACTGCATCGTCTTCACGATGCGTGATAGCGACGCAACGCCACTCTGGCCCGCAGGATCGACGAT